>CAYLJW010000015.1:0-88740 GCA_964384155.1 uncultured Ardenticatenaceae bacterium | reverse complement strand
GCGTAATGCCCACTACGCCCTGAACGTAGCGCGTCTGCCTGTTTCGCCACTTCGGCAAGCAGCACCCTATTCTACCAAGAAGCGCCAGAAAGTCAACCGCGGAGGCCACAAAAACGCTCAGCCCAGGGCGGCGGCTTCTTGGGCCAGGCGCCCGGCCTCCTGCAGGCCCAAGGGTCTTTCGTCGTCTACCCCTTTGGGGCTTACCCAGTGCACGTCGCGATCGCGCATCAGACCATCTAGCTCGCGCCACAGGTCAGCATTGGCGATTGCCTGACCGTCCTTTTTGTGCCAATCGCGATGCCGCCAGCCGTGGATCCATTTGGTCGCGCCCTGGTATACGTAATCCGAGGTAGTGATGGCTTGCATCGGCGTGCCTTCGGGCAGCATCTTCAGGCCCTCAATGGCCGCCCGCAGCTCCATGCGGTTGTTGGTGGTCTGAGGCTCACCGCCGCTGGATTGGCGCGTCTGGCCATCATGCTCCAAGACAACGCCCCAGCCGCCGTCTCCCGGGCTGCCTTTGCACGAGGCGCGCAGGTAGAGTCGCGGCGCGTCTTCCGAGAGCGGCACGCTGGGCGTAATCGCCTCGCGCGCCTGGCGCGCGAGGCGATCCACGCGCTCATTCAGTGGATCGCCGCTGTGCCCGCGCACCCAGTTCCACTCGATTTGATGTTGCTGCGTCTGAGCCAGCAGCTCGCGCCACAGATCCTCGTTGGCTACAGGGCTGCCGCCTTTGGTGCGCCACTGTTTGGCAACCCAGCTATCGATCCAGTTGGTAATTCCCTGGCGCAGGTATTCGGAGTCGGTATAGAAGATAACGTCCGCCGGGCGTGTGAGGGCCTTTAGCGCAGCGACGGCAGCGGTCAGCTCCATGCGGTTATTGGTTGTGTGCGGCTCGTTGCCCGTTAGCACTTTCTCGCGCCGGCCATAGCGCAGAATGGCTGCCCAGCCGCCGATGCCCGGATTCGGGTCGGCCCCGCCGTCGCTGTAGATAGTTACCTTCATTGCGCCCCAGTTAGCTTTTGTCCAGGGCTTGCAACATCTCCGGAACGGTGCACAGCTTCACCCTGGGCCGTCCCTGCTCATTGCCAAGCGCGACCTCGATCGCATCGAGGGCTAGCCAATCTTCGTAGGAGAAGTAGTGCGGCTGACGCGACTTGATAAAGGCCTCGACTTCCTCGGCGCCTGGATTCTCAGGCTCCAGGATGTCGCCGTGTTCCAGGTCATCGAGCATGGCCTCGACCGTTTCGGCGGCATCGGGCTTGTTGGTGCCGATGACGCCCGTAGCGCCGCGCTTAATCCAGCCCGCAGTATATTCGCCGCGAACAGGCTGGCTGCTTTGCACGTCGATCACGCGACCCGACTCGTTTTCAATCACGCCCCAGCTTTCCTTAAACGGCACGCCGGGCAGCGGTACGCCGGTATAGCCAATCGAGCGGAAGACGATGTCGACAGGGATGGTCTCGGTTTGATCGGTAGCCCTGGGCCGCAGGGACCCCGCGCCCGTTTTGTACAGCTCGTTCTTGACCAGCTTAATGGCCCGCACATGGCCCTGTTCATCGCCCAGAATCTCCACCGGAGAAACCAGGAAACGGAGGATCAGCTTACGGCTCTTTTCACCATGGGGCGTCTGTGCATAGCTCTGAATGATTTCCACCTTTCGGGTGGTGGCGCGATCCGCGCTCTCGGACAACGCTTCCTCGCTGAGTGGATCGAGCTGGGCTTCGTCGGGCGGCACGTAGACTCCGGCGTCCTCCATCTCGCCCAGCTCCTTGACTTCGGGCGTGGTGAAAGCCGCCTGCGCCGGGCCGCGCCGGCCGATCATATAGACTTCGCGAATACTGCTCTGGCGTAGCGCTTCTAAGGCATAATCGGCAATGTCGGTGCGCCCCAGCTCTTCTGGCGTGCGGCTGAGGATGCGACAAACGTCCACGGCGACGTTGCCAACGCCGATAATCGCGGCCCGCGTCCCGGACAGGTCGAAGTGGCAGTCACGGAAGTCGGGATGGCCGTTATACCAGGCTACGAATTCGGTGGCGGCATAGCTTCCGGTTAAATCTTCACCGGGGATGCCCAGCGAGCGGTCTGTCTGCGCGCCGGTGGTGTAGATGATCTGGTGGTAATAGCGGCGCAGGTCTTCTACCGAAACATCACGGCCCAGCTCCACGTTGCCAAAGAAGCGGAAATTGGGCTTGCGCGCGGTGCGATCGAAAATCGCGGTCACAGATTTGATCTTCTGGTGGTCGGGCGCTACGCCATAGCGTACCAGGCCAAATGGGGTGGGTAGCCGTTCGTACATATCGACTTCAATGGAGAGGTCGCGTTGTTTCAGCAGCAGCTCTGCGGCGTAGAAGCCGGTGGGGCCGGCGCCTATGATTGCCACGCGCAGCGGGTTTTCGCTTGTTCCTACCTGGACCATCGTCAGCTCCTTTTGCGGTGAGTTCCCGATTATTGTTCGTCTGCCAGAATCTGTGTTTCAAGCGTATCGATTTCGCCGCGATATTCGTCAAGCTGCGCCTTCAACACGTCGCCGATGGAAATGATGCCCACAAGTTTGCCATCGTCGACGACAGGTAGATGCCGGAAACGGCGCTCGGTCATCGTGTGCATTACCGAGTAAAGATCGTCCTGTGGCATGCCCGTTATCACTTCTTTGGTCATGATATCCCGTACAAGCTCGGAGAAAACGTCTTCATTCTCCGAGGCGCGGCGAATGATGTCGCGCTCGGAAATGATGCCCACGGGCGCCTCTTCGTCCTGCGCCACCACAACTAGGGCGCCGATGTTGTGGCGTGCCAGCAGCGCAACCACATCGCGAATAGGCTGATCAGGATAAACGGTCAGGACGGAACCACTTTTTGTTGCAAGTAATCTTTTAACTTTCACCCCTCGTTTCTCCTTAAAAACGTAGGGCGCAGCAAGTGCGCCCTACGTCACCGATTGTTAATTGTCTACGAGCCAGGCCAG
Source organism: uncultured Ardenticatenaceae bacterium (assembly GCA_964384155.1). GTDB lineage: Bacteria > Chloroflexota > Anaerolineae > Promineifilales > Promineifilaceae > JAAYYY01. The sequence continues at coordinate 85,776 of CAYLJW010000015.1, read as the reverse complement.
CGCCGGCTCACCTGGCTGAAAAGCCAAGCTAGCGGCCGCCCGTTACACTGCGGATCGTTTCGCAGGAAGGGCAGCTACCATCTGGCCGGATCATCGCATAGCCGGCCTGCGGGTCGCCCGACGGATCGTAGAAAGTGAAATCGAGATTGAAGACGATGAACATACGCACACGCCCGCTGTTGCCCGCCAGGCTCACGGCCTCGGCCAGCCATTGGGCATGCTCCGAAAGCGTATTGCCGCTGGCCCAGCCAAAAGCAGAGGGCAACGGCGGGTGGCCGTCTGATGTGAGATAGCCAAGCTCGGTGATGCATAGCCGGCGCGATCCGCCGAAAGCATTGTAGTAAACGTCCATCGTGGGCCCGTAATACCAGCTGTAATGGGTGCCGGCCGGATGTCCGGAGCGCGCAGCCGGAGATGTGGCGCCGGCGTTATGATGAACGCCAATACAGTCGGCGTAGCTGGCAGCGCCGGCGGCAGCCATGCCGGCGACATAGCGATTGTCAGCCCAGGCATTGGTGCCGTTGTCGAAGCCCGTCGGGGCTGGCGCGCCGGTAATGACGATTACGTTGCGATTGGCCGCCTTAATGGCGGCGTAGGCCGGCCGCAGCATGTTATTGACATAGCTGTTGGGGTCGATCTGGCCGGCGGGCCATTCACGGTCGATGTTTTGCTCGTTCCATACTTCGATCGCATCGGGGCCCAGGGCCGCGACGCCGCCCAAGAAGTTGACGTAAGAACCGAAGTCGATGCCGTTGGCCGCCGGGTACAGGTTGCCACCCGGAATGCTCAGCAGAATTTTGAAGCCGGCATTGTGCGCTTCGTTGATGATGCCGGCAACCGCGTTGGGGTTGTCGCCAGGATGCCACTTGTACTGGATCTTAACCCAGGTCATGCCGGCATAACGCATGCGGTCGGCGTTGTGTAAGCCCGTGGACTGCGCGCCGACCTCAAAGCCGCCGCTGGTGGGCGGAGGCGGTGGAGGCGGCGTCGGTCCCGGTGGAGGCGGGGCTCCGCCGCCGCCCGGAATTTGTAAGACCTGGCCTACATGGATGATGTTGGGATTGGCGATGTTGTTAAGCGCGGCGATGGCCTGCCACGTGGTGCCAAAGCGCCGGGCGATAGAGCTTAGCGAATCGCCGCGAGCCACGGTGTAGGTCCCGCCGCCACCGCCGCCTGGTGGGGGAGGCGTTGGTCCCGGCGATGCGTCCACACCGGGGATGGTGAGCACCTGGCCCACGCGAATAATGTTGGGATTGCTGATTCCATTGGCGGCGACGATGGCATCGATCGACACGCCAAATTGACGGGAAATCCTGTACAAGGTGTCGCCGGGCTGGACGGTATACGACGTATCGGCCAACGCCGGAGTTACCATCAAGGCAAAGGCAAAAACAATGGCAAGGGCAACGACAATCCACTTTAATCTGGTCATCTAATACCTCCCACTCCTGAATCATTCGGTTGACGCCATGATCTGGCACGGCGACGCGACTAGTTTTATGTATTATAGAACGCTATGCGGGTGGAACAAGTACGATTTGCCACCGGCCGGCCCACTGCGCCGGCCGCGGCAGCCAGCGCGATTCATCGGCAGGGTGACGCAGATCGAGTATACTTTCGATACATTCCTACTGGGTTCTCTATAGGTGAGCACATGGCGCTAGCGACCGCGACGAAAGCAGACATTTTGCAGGATGTGGACAGTTTTCACGATATCTTAGGGACCATTGGCAGGACGCCTCTGGTGCAGCTAAATGCATTGGGCCGCGATTTCGTCTGCACTTTGCTGGCCAAGGTGGAGTTCTTCAACCCCGGCGGCTCGGTGAAGGACCGCATTGGCCCCAGTATTATCGAAGAGGCGGAGAGGAGCGGGCGCTTGCGCCCAGGGGGCACCGTTGTGGAGGCCACATCGGGCAACACGGGCGTTGGCCTGGCAATCGCCGCGGCGATCAAAGGCTACCGCTGCATTTTTGTGATGCCGGACAAGATGTCGCAAGAGAAGATTCAATTACTGCGCGCTTTTGGAGCTCGCGTTGTGGTAACGCCGACGGCCGTGGAGCCTGACGATCCGAGGAGCTATTATTCGGTGGCGCGCCGCCTCGTGGCCGAGACGCCAAACGCCATTCTTGCCGACCAATATGAGAACCCTGAAAACCCTAAAGCGCATTACGACGTGACCGGGCCGGAGATCTGGGAGCAGACCCGCGGCCGCATTACCCATTTTGTGACGGGCATGGGTACGGGCGGCACCATTTCCGGCGTGGGGCGTTATCTGAAGGAACAGAATCCCAATATCCAGATCGTCGGCGTCGACCCTATCGGCTCGATACTCTATGAGCTGCACCGCAGCGGCCAGGCCGTGAAGGCCGAAGGATACAAGGTTGAAGGCATCGGCGAAGATTTTCTGCCGGGCACTACGGACCTCAGGGTGGTGGACGAGATCATCCAGGTGAACGATCGCGATAGTTTTCTGACGACGCGTCGCCTGGTGCGCGAGGAAGGCATCTTCTGCGGCGGGTCGTCTGGCTCGGCAGTCTGGGGCGCCATGCAGTATGCACGCAAACACGACCTCGGCCCGGATGCCTTGATGGTGATCATTCTGCCCGACAGCGGCTCGCGTTATTTAAGCAAGGTATTTAACGACGACTGGATGCGCGAGAATGGCTTCCTGGAGCGCACCTGGATGGACTTCCAGGCTGCCGATATCCAGATGGCTAAATCTGAAGATAGTCTGATTACGGCGAGGGCCAGCGACAGGCTGACAGATGTTGTGAGCCAGTTGAAGAAGTATGGCGTCTCACAGTTGCCCGTTGTAGACGATGAGGGCCATCTGCTGGGCCTGGTGCGCGAAGTGGACCTGTTAAAACATATGCTGTCGGCGGATCACGAGCATGACCGCGACGAAACGATTGAAGAGCTCATCGACCGCTCGACGCCCGTAGTTCAGCCGAATACGCCGCTAGAGACATTGATGTCTATTTTCAGCGACCGCCGCGCCGTTGTGGTCACGGCAGGGGGCGATAAGGTGCACGGCATCCTGACACAGATCGACCTGCTCGACTTTCTAGCAGCGCAGGTGAGCAGTAGGGAAAGAACCTGAGATTGCTTGAGAAATAAAGCACAAGTATAATGCCCATGGTGAACTCCAGCAGTTTCTAGAGGCAATGTTGTATGAACATCTTTACGATAGCCGGCATCGTCGGTGTTTTGGTCATACTCGTAGGAATCCTGGTTGCTTTCCTCTTTGTCAGGCTTAGCCAGACGGTCACGAGCAGCCAGTTGGCGTTGGAGAGCGAGAAGGCGACGGTTAATCCGACCATCACGCTGGGGCACCAGATTCCTATCAATGCTGAGCTATCGGAGCAGTTGGCCACCGCGCGCCGGCTGGCGGCGCAAAAGGCAGCTGCCCTGCCACGAGGGGCCAATATGCGCATTGGCCGCCTGGGCGCAACAAATTTGAGCACGGCGGGCGCAGCAGTGGAGCAAGATCCGTTTAATGCGGTCAAGATTGCGGCTTTCCATACCTGGCAGGGAGCCAAGACAGGGCCGCCGCTGGGCGGCACAGAAGAGCAGGCAGTGGTAGCCCGACAGGCGGCGCGACCGGCGCCCACCAAGCGTCCCGAAGATCTGGTGCCGGGTGCAGATTATCCCTTTATCGAGATTACCGACGAGATGTCGGCGGACGAGGTGCGCTCGGCGCGTATTGCCAATGCACGGGCGCGCTCTGCCGCCGTAAAGGCCCTGAAGGAACAGGCTGCAGGCGCCCCAGCGGAGGCTGCGCCCGCCGCGGTTGCCGGCGATGGAGCGCCCGCCCGCGCGGCGGCAGTGCCCTCGGCGGCCGACGCCGCAGCCGCGGCAGGAATCCAAGAACCGTCGTATATCGAGATTACGGACGACATGGCGGCCGATGATGTGCGCCGGGCGCGCATTCATAACGCCCGGGCTCGCTCGGCCTATATGAAGGCGCTGAAAGAGGCTGGCGTGGATCCCAGCCAGGCTGCCGCCGGCGCCGCAGCGCTTGAGGCTGCGCCACCTACTTCGGCGGCAGCCGCGCCGGCCGTTGCCATACCGCAAGACATTACACCGCCTAACTATATCGAGATTACGGACGATATGCCGGCGGACGAAGTGCGCCAGGCGCGTGTGCAAAATGCCCGTGAGCGCTCGCGCTTTTATAAAGAGCTGAAGGACCGCGGCATCGATCCCAAGGAGTGGGAAGCGAGCCAGGCAGCCGGCCAGGAATCCAGCGGCGAGGTTGCCGAGCGCGTTGCTGCGCGCCAGTCGACGGCCGATGAAGCAGCGGGCTCTGCGCCGCAGGCAGCCGCCGAAGCCGGCGCGGATCCAGTCGAGCTGGGCTCCGTAGACATCCCTGAAAACATTGTACGCCCAGACTATATTGAAATCACCGATGATATGTCACCCGATGAAGTGCGACATGCGCGCGTGCACAACTCGCGCGAGCGTTCTCGCTTCTTTAAGGCGCTGAAGGATGCGGGCATCGACCCGAAGTCCGTCGCCGATAGCGTCTGACGACCGGCTCTATCTCTATCACGGCGCGACCGGCCTGACTGACTGCCGCCCTTGCGGCGGCCGGGCCAACGGTGAATAGTTCTCAGGCGAGTCATTTATGGCTGTTCGGCGCTGGGGAGAAGCGGCGGCGCGAACAAAGCACGGCGACCTCGTTGTGGGGCTCGCACTATTCCTCCTGGCAATCGCGCTCCGAATTTACCAGATTGACCTGGCGCCGCCCGGCCTAAACGGTGACGAGCTATACAACCTCATCGACGCGAGGACGATTGGGCCGGGCAGCTGGCCTGTCTATTTTTCAGGTAACCATGGGCGCGAAGCGTTTTACTTTTACCTGCTGGCGCTCTCGCTAAAGTTATTTGGCGTCTCGGTGTTTGCCCTACGCCTGCCTTCGGTGCTGCTTGGCGGCGGCACAGCCTTGCTGGCCTACCTGGTGGGCGGCGACATGTTTGGGCGCCCGGCCGGCTACGTTGCTGCGGCGCTCGTCGCCGTCTCCTTCTGGCCGCTAATGCTATCGAGGATGGCGCTGCGGGCCATCAGCCTGACGTTTTTGAGCACGCTGACGGTCTATCTGTTATATCGCGCGCTGATCACAGGCAGGCTGCGGGACTGGTTACTTGGCGGCGCTGCCTTGGGCCTGAGCCTCTACACCTACATTCCAGCGCGCCTGTTTCCGCTGGTGATACTGCTCTGGCTGGCGATGGTCTGCTTACGGCGGCGCAAACAGTTGGCCGGCCAATATCGCGCCGCCGTTGCCAGTATGCTGCTGGCGCTGCTAATTTTTGCGCCGTTTGGCCTATACATGGTGCGCAACCCGGAAGTCGTGAACCAGCGCATCGCGAGTATGACGAACGCCATCGAGCGCACGCGGGCCGGAGAGCCAGAAGCGCTGGCAGCGTCGATTGGCGGTGTGCTGCAGATGTTCAGCATAAAAGGGGATGCGGAATGGCGCTACCATCTGGCCCACGCGCCGGTGTTCGATCCCGTCACGAGCATTTTCTTTTACGCGGGGCTTGTGCTCTGTCTGTGGCGCGCCGTTGGTTCAAGCCATGGGCGCCCGCGCCAGCCGGAGTATGCGTTGATGCTGTTGTGGATGACAGGCATGCTCGCGCCAGTGGCCGTCTTGAATGAAAACCCCTCTTTCATTCGCGCTGCCGGGGCAATTGTGCCCATTTATCTCATTGCCGGCATCGGCGTGCAGGGCGTGGTTACAGCAATACAAAGACGGCGTCCCTTGCCCACGTGGCTGCTGGCTTTCATCGTTCTGGCGGCGCTTGCAGCGACACTGGCCAAAACCTGGCACGATTATTTTGTGGTCTGGACCAACAACGCACAGGTGCGTACCGTCTACCACGCCGGGCAGGCGCAATTGGGTCGCTATCTGCAGCGGGTCAAGGCGCCTAGTGGCACGAGACTCTTTGTGGCCAACGACTACATCTACGACAGCCCCACAACCCTGGGCCTGAGCCTCTTTACCAATCAACAGGTGGCCTGGTTTGCCCAAGAAAACACACTGCCCGTAGCGGGAAATGCGGCAGGAGTGGGCGACGCCTGGTATATCGTGCTCGCCGGCGCCCCCGTCAACGCTGAATTTGTGGAGCTTCTGGCGCAAGCAGGCGAGGTTGAAATCGTGCCCTATGCCAACGGCGATGAAGCCTTTCGCCTTTTCCGCGTTGCCGCGGGCGCCATGGAGCTTGAGCCGGGCCATGAGGCCACAATGCAGTTCGACAATGGTCTGGACCTACACGGCTATGATGTTCCGAGATCGATCATCAGCGGCGATGTGCTGACCGTACGGCTCACCTGGCAGATCGCGGCGGGGGCAGAAGGCGCCCCAAACCAGCTGACGTATGCTCAGGTGCACCTTTCCGACGCCTCCGGTATTGTACGGGCACGGGGCGAGGTGTTGTTGGGCCTGCCGCAAGCTGGCTGGCAGAGCGGCGACTTGTTTTTACAGGATGTTTCGATAGAAACGCCGGAGGGCATGCTTCCCGGTCCTGCCGCACTGGCTATCGGACTGCGCGACGAGAGCGGCGAGCCGCTGGGCGTGCTACAAGAAGTTGCCGGCGCGCCGCTATTTGTGCGCGGCCGGCAGATCGACGACTTCACCGTGACGCCGGAAATGACCGTTTTTGACGACGCGCTGGCGCTGGCTGGCGCGTCGTTCCGGCCGGTGGCCGTCCCCGGAACGGACCTGAATGTTGAGCTGAGCTGGGTGGCGCTGCAGCAGCCACGAGAGGATTACCGCGTGCGCCTGGCGCTGCTAGACAATTCTGGCGACGCGCTTGTGCAGCAGGAATTCGATCTGTGGCCGGACGTATATCCACCATCGCAGTGGCAGCCGGGAGAAACGGTGTCGACATTGCATGGCCTGCGGGTGCCGCTGGACTTTGCCGCGCCAGAACCGCTGGCCTTGCATCTTGCCGTCCTGCCGCAGGACGATGCGACGCGGCCTTTCGCCTTCAGCGGCGCTGCGCCTTCGCTGGGCGGCGTTGAGCTGGAGCTGCGCGAGCGCCTTTTCGAGGCGCCCCCTGTACAAGCGCCGATCGACGCGCAATTTGGCAACGCGATCCGCCTGCTTGGTTACGATCTGGACGTTAGCGATGCGCGCACCGGTGGGGAGATTCTGCTGCGGCTGGTCTGGCAGGCGGCCACGACGCCGGACACGAACTACACGGTATTCAACCACGTGGTGGGGTCCACGGGTGAGCTGCTAGGGCAGCTCGACGCGCCGCCAGTGGGCGAAGCGTGGCTCACAGAGACGTGGCTGCCGGGCGAGGTCGTGGTGGAGGAGCGGCGCATCCCCATTTTTGAGGAGGCGATGTCAGGGCAAGCGCGCCTCTATGTGGGCCTGTATCGCGCAGACGACCTATCGCTGCTGCCGGCATTTCTCGGCGGCGAGCATCAGGCGGATGATCGTGTGTTGTTGCATGAATTCCAAATCAGCGGCGGCAGTTAATTTCCGGCGCTCGCTGGCGCGCGGCGAGGGCGCTAGCTACGGTGCAATTCCTATACAATTCTTACGGCGCAGCCGCTTAGTGGTCTCGTCCTGTGTTGTGCCCTATGTTAGAATCCATGGGATCGATGTTGAGGCGCCATGCTGCTTGATTACCGTGTACTGGAACGTGAATACTTACTGGCCATAAGTCGTGCGCTGACCGCGGAACTGGATCTCAGCGATGTGCTGCGCATCATTGTGCGCGCCGCCGTAGAGCTGGTTTCGGGACGAGCCGGCATTATCGCCCTGGCTAACCCCATCGACGAGACATTTCGCGTGGCCGCAGTGTATGGTATTCCGCCCGATCATATCAGCCGCTTCGATCCGTTGCTGCAGGGATTGCCCTATGGCGAGGGGCGCGAGCATGAGGCGATTCCGGAGCTGACACGGCGCATGCAGGAGCTGGCGCGCGAGGCCGACCTAGGCCTCACGCAAGTAATCCGCCTGCCGATGATTAGCGGCGACAGCGTGGTGGGCATGATCTACGTCTTCCAGACGGGCAATTATCGCTTTCGCGGCGATGCGTCTAACCTGCTGCGCAGCTTTGCCGACCAGGCGGCCATTGCCGTCAAGAACGCTCGCCTGTACGAAGCGGTTATATCGGAGAAGCAGCGCGTGGACGCCATTCTGGACCAGAGCGCCGATGGCGTGATGATCCTGGATGCTCACCTGGAGATTACGGTCTTTAACCGCGCGTTGAGCCAGATGACCGGCTGGAAAGCCGAACATGCCATCGGCCGTATGCACGATGCCATCGTTCGCTGGCATTCGCTTGAGACGGAGATGGACCTGGAAGTGGCGCTGGCTAATGGATGGCCTCTGCCTCACGCCGCGCAGTTGTATGTAGAAGGCGAGCTGCGAAGAAAGGACGGCGCGCTGATTAGCCTGGGTATTACGTACGCGCCCTTGCTAGATAACCAGGGGCGCATGACGGACATCATTGCTAATGTGCGCGACCTGACGCGCTATCGCGAAGAACAGGAGCTGCAAAAGACATTCGTCTCGGTGATCAGCCACGAGCTGAAGACGCCGGTATCAATCATTAAAGGCTATGCCGGCACCCTGCGCCGGCAGCAGGAAGCGAACTGGCCCCCCGAAGTGCTCGACGAATATCTGTCGGTGATTGAAGAAGAAGCGGACCAGCTTACGGAGCTTATCGATCGCCTTTTGGAAGCGTCGCGCCTGCAGGCGGGCACCTTCAAGCTGGAGCTCGACGAAGTATGGATGCCCAAGCTGGTGAGTTCGGTGGCGCGTAAGTTCGGTGGGCAGACGGGCGAGAATCGCGGCGATGAACAGCGCGGGCACCGCGTTGAAGTGCACTTTCCCGATGAGTTCCCAATCGTGCGCGGCGACGAGCGACGGCTGACCCAGGTGCTTAATAACCTGGTGAGCAATGCGATAAAGTATTCCACGCCGGGTAGCCTTATCCAGATCAGCGGTGATGTGACTCCCGACTATATAATGGTAGCGGTGCGCGATGAAGGTATCGGTATCCCTCGCCATGAAGAACACCGCATTTTTGAGAAGTTTTCACGTCTGGATAATGCGCTTAGCCGTAAGACGGAAGGCACCGGACTGGGCCTCTTTTTGAGCAAGGCCATTGTCGAAGCGCACGGCGGCCGCATCTGGTTCAATAGCAACCAGCGCGACGATGGAAGTGGAGAAAATGGCGAGCAAATTCCGGGCACGACGTTTACATTTTGCCTGCCCCGCGATGGGCGCCTGGAAGCTCCACAAGAATGAAAGTAGCTGGAGCGTGGCCGGGAATGCGGCCTGCTTGAGATAATAATGAAGAGAGAGAATTGAATGCTTACACAGATTAGCTGCCCACGCTGCCAGACGCGCTTTAATGCCGAAATTTACCAGGTGGTGGACGTAGGTCGCAACCCCCAGCTTAAATTTGAGCTACTAAATGGTACCCTGAACTTGTTTTCGTGCCCCAACTGCGGCGCTTCTGGGCAATTGGCCACACCGCTGCTGTATCACGACCCCGAACATGAACTGTTTATGGTGCATGTGCCTCTGGAGATGAACATGCCACACCAGGAACAGCAGCAGCTCATCGGAAGGCTGGTGCAGGAGGCCATGAATCAGATCCCGCCGGAACAGCGCCGCGGATATATGCTGCAGCCGCAGGAGATCATCAGCTACCAGACTTTCATGGAGAAGGTGCTGGAAACCGAGGGCATCACAGCGGACGTGATCGGGCGCCAACGGGAACAGGCCAAGCTGCTGCAAAGCATGATCACGGCCGATAAGGCGGCGTTGGATACGATGCTGGAGGAGCAGGCGGAGATGATTGATGAGACGTTCTTCGCGCTGCTGCACAACATAATCGAGACCGCCCAGCAGCAGGATGAAAAGGATTTGATTAAGCTTATCAACCTGCAGGCCAGGTTATATACGCAAACAGATGTTGGGCGCGAGCTGGAGCGCCGGCAGACGATCCTGCGCCAGTTCCAACAAGATGTGCGCAAAAATGAAGGGCTCACGCCAAAAATACTTGCCGAGCACGTCATTCGTCACCATGAAGACCAGGGCGCCGTTGAGGCTCTGGTAACTATGGGACAACAGGCGCTGAATTACGACTTTTTTAACCTGTTAACGCAGGAGATAGAGAATCAGGCGCGCCAGAAGAACAAGGCCGCAGCCAAAGCCTTAACGGCAACGCGTGAGCGGCTGCTAGAGCTGCACAATGAGATGCAGAACCAGTCGCGCGAAATTTTAGAAGGGGCGATGGCCACGCTGCAGGAGATTTTAGAGGCGGAGGATCCTGGAGAAGCCATCCGCGAAAACATGGGCCGCATTGACGAGACTTTCATGTACGTCTTGTCAGCGGTCATCGCCCAAAATGAGCAGCAGGGGCGATCAGAGCAAAACGAGAGTTTATTGCGCGTGCAGGAATTGATTATGAACGAGGTCGAACAACAGGCGCCGCCTCAGATTCGCCTGATCAATCGTTTACTGCGTGCTGAAAGAGTGGAAGATGCGCGCCATATCCTCGATGAAAACCCGGCGTTAGTCACGCGGGAGTTTGTCGATATGCTGGACGCCCTGGCGCAGGAAATGGCAGGTAGTCCCGGCGGCGATGGGCAGGGGGTGGAAATGGCCGCGCGTGTGAATCAGATTAAAACGATGGTAGAAGCGCGATTATAATCATGCCTCACGGTGCCAGTCAGGTACGATAGCGCAAGTTAATGCGGTTCATTGTCCAACCGAAAGCCGTGACCGCGAACCGTGACGATGTACTCGTAATCGTCGAGTTCTGACAGCCGGTCGCGCAGGCGGCGCACCAGAGCATCGATGGCCTGCTCTGAGACGCCGGCGCCGCCTGTACCGGGCCACACGGCATTGACGATTGCATCACGGTCGATGACTGCGCCATCGGCTTCGTACAGAATTTGGAGGAGACGGAATTGTGCCAACGACAAGGGCGGATCTAGCTCTCGGCCATTAATGGTGAGCGAGCGCTGGTCGACTTCAAGCACGAGATTTCCGCTTACCGTTGGCATTTCGAAGCTCAGCGGCAGCGTGGCATCGGTGCCCACAAACAAGAGCTTCACGCACAGGGCAATCTGGATTTCGTCGCCGTCGTGCAGTGGGGCCGTGCCGTTAACCTGGACGCCGTTCAGGTGGGTGCCATTCTTGCTCCCCAAATCATGGAGAAAATATTGACCGTTCTCGCGGGTGATCTTGATATGATGGCGCGAGACCTGGCGCTCTGGTAGAACGATGTTGCAATCACTGCCTCGTCCAACAATGAATGGGTCCTGGTTTACGGGCCACTGCTGCCCTGCAAGTTCACCTTCACTGGCAACGATTACTGGGGTCTCGTTCATCTCTGGATTGCCCTTACTACTCAAAAAAGCGTCGTTCGCGGCGAACGAATGGTTGCGACCGTTTGGCTCGAAATACGGCGATGCCGTGCAGGCGCTGCACTCGCCGCTGATTAGGAAACATGTTACCACCGCTACCTAACAATACCATTTTACGCCAACGATATAAGATCACCAACATCGTCGGTCAGGGCGGCATGGGAAGCATTTATCGTGCAGAAGACCTGCGGCTGCCGGGCCGTCTGTGCGCCATCAAAGAAGTACAGCCAGACCCGGCCTCCTCGGCGGAACAATACAAGCAGGCGCAAGAACAGTTCTTGCAGGAGGCCAGCATCCTGGCCCGCCTGGACCATCCAAATCTGCCCAAGGTGTCCGATTTCTTTACGCAGGAAGGCCGCGATTATCTGGTAATGGACTATGTGCCGGGCGACGATTTGCGCCAAGTGAGCCAGGAAAGCTGGGGTACGGGCAAGCCATTGAGCGAGGCGCAGGTGCTGACCTGGGCCGAGCAGATTCTCGACGCCCTGGTCTACTTGCACGAGCACGAGCCGCCCGTGCTGCACCGGGATATTAAACCGGCCAACATCAAACTAACACCTTCCAATCGCATCAAGCTAGTGGACTTTGGGCTGGTGAAGCTGATGGAAGAAGACGACGCGCGAACAATCACCGTAGTGCAGGGCCGTGGTACAGCCCTGTACACGCCATTGGAGCAGTATGGCGGAGATAGCGGCCACACGGACGTGCGCTCGGACATCTACGCCCTGGGCGCCACCTTATACCACTTGCTCACCGGCCAGGCGCCAGCCTCGGCCAAGTCGCGCTTCCTGACGCCGGCAAAGCTGCGGCCGCCGCGCGAGCTGAATCCGAAAATCAGGCCGCCCGTATCGGAGGCCGTGATGTGGGCCATTGAAATGCACCCCGATGACCGGCCACAAAGCGTACGAGAGTTCACTGCGGCCCTCTTCGGCAAGGTGGCGCGTCGCCCGCGGTCGACCCCGGTGCAAGAGGGCTGGGACGAGGCGATACGCGCGAACCTGCCGCTCGTATTCGCCGCACTTGGCCTGTTTATCCTGGCTGTTGTACTGACCATCTTTTAGTCACAACTGGCCGCAGCAAGCTGGGGCGCAGCTACAAAAGTGCGCTGCGGGCCAGACCGGCACATTCAGCTAACATAATACCTTGACAGGGGGGAGACACACCGCTATATTTTTGGAGGAGGGAAACCTCGATCAGTGAAGAAAGAACCTCAGTCGGAAGGGCACAATAGACTTTTAAGGAGAAGCGTGTTATGGCAAGCGTGACATACGACAACGTATACAAGCGGTTTGGGGACGTCGAAGTCATCAAGGACATGAACGTCGAGATCAAGGACAAGGAGTTTGTCGTCTTTGTTGGCCCTTCCGGATGCGGTAAGTCGACACTTCTCCGCCTGCTTGCCGGTTTGGAAGAAATCTCCGAAGGCCAGATCATGATCGGCGACCGTGTGGTTAATGACGTCCCGCCCAAAGATCGGGACATCGCCATGGTGTTCCAGTCGTATGCCCTCTACCCACACATGAGCGTGTACGACAATATGGCCTTTGGCCTGAAGCTGCGGCGCACACCCAAGGAAGAGATCGACCGGCGCGTGAAAGAAGCCGCCGAGATTCTGGGCCTGGCACACCTGCTGGATCGTAAGCCCAAAGCGCTCTCCGGTGGGCAGCGCCAGCGCGTGGCCGTGGGCCGCGCTATTGTGCGTGAGCCGGCCGTGTTCCTGATGGACGAGCCCCTTTCTAACCTCGATGCCAAGCTACGCGTAACGGCGCGCGCCGAGATTTCAAAGCTGCATCGCCGCCTGGGCACGACGTTCATTTATGTGACGCACGATCAGGTAGAAGCGATGACCATGGGTGACCGCATCCTAGTGCTGAAGGATGGCGTGCTGCAGCAGATCGACTCGCCGCGGAGCCTTTACGAAGAGCCGAACAACATCTTCGTTGCCGGTTTCATTGGCAGTCCGAGCATGAACTTCTTCGATGCAACGCTTGTAGGTGAAGAAGGCAATCTGTACGTAGACGCCGGCGACTTCCGTGTCATTGTTCCAGAAGAGCGTAGAGGCGTCTATGATGCCTATGTAGGCAAAGAAGTAATCTTTGGCTTGCGTCCGGAGCATATTCACGCGCGCCAGTTTGTGCCGCCTAGGATCATTGCCGCGCCTTTCAATGCCACGGTAGAAGTTGTGGAGCTGTTGGGCCACGAGCTGCACCTATACCTGACCTCAGGACAAAACACGTTTGTCGCCACCGTCGATACGCGGCTAGCCCCTTCGCCAGGCCAAGAGCTGGATTTGGTGATGGACATGGACCGCATGCACCTGTTTGATAAGAATACGGAGCTGGCAATCCGCTAGCCCTAATCAAGCCCTCGCAAGCCGCTGCTCGACCGGGCAGCGGCTTTTTTTTTGTGACGGTGGGAATAGAGAATGAGTGAAAAGCGCGTATGGGGAGCGTTTTTGCTCCTGGCCCTGGCCTGGGGCACATCGTTCATGTTTATTAAGCTGGCTGTCGAGACGCTGCAGCCGCTGATAGTCGTCGCCTTTCGCCTCCTAATAGGTTGGCTAGGGCTCTTCTTTATCGCCCGGGTACGCGGCATTCGCCTGCCCACCAGGCGCGCTGACTGGTTTCACCTGGCCGTGATTAGTACCGTGAACGTGGCCCTTCCTTTCATCCTCATCACCTGGGCAGAGTCAGGACCCAATGGCCTGAATAGCGGCCTGGCTTCCATCCTAAACAGCAGCGTGCCGCTGTTCAGTATTCTCATCGCCGGCATGGTCCTGCAAATGGAGCGCATCACGCCGGGCGCTATCGCCGGCCTCATCGTGGGCTTTGCTGGTGTGGTCATCCTCTTCAGCCGCGGCCCGATCGATAGCGGCGGTAGCATCCTGCCGCAAATTGCCGTGGTCACGGCCTCCTTTTGTTACGCGGTGGGCACCATCTACGCCCGCCGCTACCTGCGCGGCTTAAAGCCGGTAGCGCTTGCGCTGGGGCAATTGCTCTTGGCCGATGTCATTGTCTTTGTCATGGTTTTCCTGTTCGTCGATTTCGCGCAGCAGGCGTTTACGGTGCAGGCGGTTGGCGCGTTGCTGTGGTTGGGCCTGTTCGGCTCGTGCGTGGCTTACATCCTGTACTTTTACGTTCTGGAGGAGTGGGGCGCCACGCGCACTACCCTGGTAACCTACGTGGTGCCCATTGTCGGCGTCGCCGCGGGGGTGCTCTTTCTGCGAGAGCAACTGGACTGGCGCATGCTGCTGGGCGGGCTACTCATTCTAAGCGGAGTGGCCGCGGTTAACTGGCGCCCGGCGCGCACCGCCGCTACCTGAAGCGGCTAACGTTGTCCGGCGCAGCCTGTTGGCATACACTGGCCGTATGCCCATAGCCAACCACCAACCCGGCGATTCCTTCACTATCCACTTTGTCTGGCAGTTGCCTGATGGGGATTTCATCAGGGCCGTCTTCGACGCGGAAGTCGAGGCGCTGGATGAGCAGCTTGATCGCTACTTGCTGCGCCTTGCGGAGCTGCGAGCCGGGCGCCAGGAAGATGCGCAGGGCGCTGCCCGCGCCGTCGACGATTTTTCGCGACAGTATTGGACCATGGTGGGCGCGCTGCTCGGTAGGCGCGTGTACCTGGCCTACGAAGTCGACGACGGGCGGCCTATCCGCCTGCGGCTGGATACGCTGACCCTAGAGCACTCCTTCTTCACGCGGCTCGACCCGCCGGTCGACGACAACGCCACGGTGGCCTAGTCGCCGGCGAAGAGCCTGCGCCATAGATTCGTTTCGATGAGCCCCAATGGGTCACAGCGTTGTTTTAGCTCCGTGAAGCGCTCGATGGTCTCCGCGCCGAGATAAGCGCGCGCGGTCTGGGAATGAAGCGTGCTATCCTTGGCAAAGTAGAAACCCCCGCCGGCGTTGAGAACCAGTTCGTCCATGTGCCGCGCCAATTGGCGGATGCGGCCCCGGTTGCCCTCATTAATGTGAAAATCCATGGCCAAGGAATAACCGTCCAGACCATGCGTCATCAGGAAGGGATCCGCCCGATGGCGCTTGAGAACGGCGAGATAGTTGGGCGTACCATGTTCCTGCCCCAGGCGCAATAGTCGCTGCATGGCCGGCAAGGCTTCGGACGTTGGAATAAAGGCTTGGTACTGAATGATGCCCCCTGGCCCGTAAGCATTGCGGAAGGGAATGGCGTCGAGCAAGAAGTGGAAGTGAGCGTGCGGCTGCCGGTATCGCTGCCCGTCGAAGCCATCGCCCAGGCGCGAAGCCAGGTATTTAGCCATGCAAACCAGGCGCCAGCCGGCGTTGTTATAAAAGGGTCGCATGAAAAAGGGCAGCCAGAACTTGGGCACGACGCCGGCAATGGTCTGTGGGATAGCCTGATTGCTGACCTTCAAGGTTTCGTGCGCCTCGGTGTCTACGCCGGGCGCCAGATAGTTGGCGCGATGAATCTGGCCACGGCCCAGGTTATCGCCGCCGGCAAAGGCGTCGATCCAGCCAACCAGATAGTCGGAGTCGTCGAGATGGCGCTCGAAATAGGCCATCATCTGTTCAAGGTTCGGGCTGGCGAGCGCGTCGACGTCTAGCAATCCGGAGTAAACGCGTTTCATCTGCAAGGTGATCGAGATGAAACAGCCCAACATGCCAAAGCCGCCGATAGCGGCGAAGAAGATATCGCTGTTCTCCTGGCGGCTGCAGGTGATCACTTCTCCAGATGGCAGCATCAGGTCGAAGGCCAAAATGTGGTCGCCAATCGGCCCCAGCTTCCAGGCGTTCTTGCCGTGCACATTCATAGCTGCGCCGCCGCCCATGGTGATCTTCATCGTGCCCGTGGCCACGGGCGGCCACCAACCGTCTTCGACAACGTAGGTCCACAATTGCTCTAACGTAACGCCTGGCTCCAGACAAATAATGCCGCTGTGCGGGTTCCATTCCAGAATTCGGCACATGCGTCGTAAGTCGACGAGGATGTTTTCGTTATTCAAGGCCGCATCGCCGTAGCTGTTGCCGCGACCCTGGAAACCTACGGTGAGGTTATTGGCCGCAGCAACGTTGAAAATATGTTGTAACTCATCGACGGTCGTGGGCCGATAGACATAACTTACGCTGTCACTGGCGCCGCCCCAGGCGGCGACGCGCTCAAGTCGCCGTTCAGACGGCTGCGCCAGGCCTTGGCGCTGGCGCGCTCTTTGTCCGTTGTAACCTTCCCTTGTAGTCACGGTGACTCTCCAATGCCCTAGATGTTAAGGCGACGAAATAGAAACGAAGGGATGTGAATGATGACCAGCATCACCCAGCGCCAGCGGCCCGGAATATAGGCCACCTGTCTTCTAGACTCGGTCGCTTTGCGAATCTCGCGCGCAGCCTCGTCTGCCGGAATGACCCACATGGTCTTGGACGCATTGGCCAACAGCGGCGTATCGACAAAGCCGGGCTTGATGGTGGTCACAGTGACGCCGCGCCGCGACAGGCGGTTGCGCAGCGATTCGAGGTAGATCGATAGCGCGCCTTTGCTGGCATGATATACGGGGAAGGCGGCCCGCCCTCGGTCGCCAGACACCGACGAGATGCCGACAATGCGCCCTTTGCCCGTCCGCTGGAAACGGCGAGCCGCTTCGTTGAGCCAGGATACAGCCCCCAGCAGGTTCACCTGCACCATGGCGGCGTCTTTATCAAAATTGTACTCGTTGGGCGCGATAGGCGGTTGTGAGCCGGCGACGTAGACGATGAGGTCCAGGCCCCCAAGATCGCGCACGATATCCTGAAATAGCTGCGGAACCTCTTCGGTCTGGGTCACATCGTGCACATAGGCCTGCGCCCGGCCCACCGTTGCGCGCCGGTTTGCGGCCTCGCAAACCTGCTCCAGTTGTGCGTCGCGCCGGGCAAGGGCGGCGACGACATAGCCGTGCTGTACAAGCTCGGCCACCAGCGCGGCGCCAATGCCGGAAGATGCCCCGACGACGATGGCGCGCGCCATTGGTTGAAGGGGTTGGGGTGTGGTCGAAGATTGCATGGTCCTCAAATCGCGTGCTCTGGCTTATACCAGGTAAATGGGGTTGCTAAAGATCCAGCCACGCACCTTATTCTGGTAAGGTATGCGACACTCGACGCGGTAAGCGCCAGTGTCAATGGCCAGATGTGTCAGGTTTTGTTCATTCTGTACTTCTGCCACGACCTGGCCCTCATGTATCAGGCGAATATTTGCTTTCACGGGAGTTAACGTCTGGAGGGTGGCGCCGGTATCCAGTCTCACTTCATCGCCCATTGTGCCCTTGTTACGACCCTGCGCCGTAAAGCGAAAACCGGCCGTGTTGTGCGCCATATCGTAACCTACCCAGCCCCGGCCGCCGGAAATGGCCTCCATAATCATTGCCCGATCCTGCTGGAGGTCACCGCTTAATGGATCCGGGAGCAGCAGATGGGTGTTCACGGCGCGAAAAAGGAAATCGTAGGGAAATATAGTGCGCGTGATGGGGCCCATGCTCATGACTGTGCCATGCGCATCGCTGTTGCCAATGATGGCGATGCGCTTGCCGGCTGTTAATAGCTCATCCCACTTTTGGAGCGCCTCGGCTTCAGGGCCCGTGATGTGTTTCTCCGGATTCAGGGCCATGCTGACGATCTTGAGGCGCGCGGTAAGGCCATTGCGCCATGCCAGATTATCGATGCTGCGGCTTATCTCGTTCTTAAAGCTGGACATGTAATTCCAGATCTCTAGGCCCCGAAATCCTTCGACGTCCCAGCAATGCCAGCCGAGATCGCCGCCGTCGAATAATGGCAGATCGCGCTCGAACGGGTGCGCCAGGAAGCCATGACCGCCCGCCTCATTCGTAGCGTCGATGAGCGCCTGTGGGTTTGCGGCGTAAGACGCCAGCTCCGTCTGTGCGCCGTAGGCCAGAAAGTGATTGGCCTGCGGCTGCCGGCGTACATCGTGCACCTCTTCCCCCGTTAGCAACAACACCCGCCCCTGATCAGTCTCGACGTAACCCTCCAGACCGTGAACCCAAACGTTGTGGTCCGTAACGATGATAAAATCTAAACCTGCCTTGATGGCGTCTTCTGCAATCTCCCGGTGCCACTTTTCCCCGTCAGAATACGGGGTATGCATGTGTAGATTGCCGACAAGCTCGTGCATAAGAACCAGGTACCATGACATCAAAGTGTCATAAAAAGTGAAGACGATTATAATGCAAGCGTCGGAAATAAAAAACGTCTACGAAGGGTCGCGTGATGCGTGGTGAAAGTTGGGGATGGGCCGCCTGTTTTCTATTCATCGTGCTGTTGGCGGCTGCCTGCCGTGACAGCCAGCCAGACGCGCCGCCTGCCAGCGCGACGCCCAACGTGGTGCAGCTAACCCCGCAGGCCCCCGCGAGCGCAACAGTTATACGGCCGGCCGAAACGGGCCAGGCGCCCACGCAAACGCCGCCGGCCAAACCGATTAAGCCGGCAGGCGAGGCGGCGACCATGACCACGACGGCGGCCGCTCAGCAGCCTGACGATGCGCGCCCCAATGAATGGACCGTGCTGCTCTATATGAGCGCCACCGAGGGTCTGGATGCAGCGGCTGTGGCGGCATTGAATGCCATCGAAAGCATCCCCAATGCGCCGTTTCACGTGGTGGCGCAGCTAGACCGGCAGCGTGTGGTGCCCCAGGAGGACGATTGGTCGGGTACGCGGCGCTACGTGCGCCAAAGCGGCGAAGATGGGTTGCAGCTGGCCGAGGAAATGGGCACCGTAAACATGGGCGATCCTGATAGCCTGAGCGACTTTATCGTTTGGGCTCTTGACGCATATCCGGCAAGCCGCACAGCGCTGATCCTGTGGGGCAATCATGACGGCTGGCGCGGACTGTCGGCGGATGCCGATGACGATGACGATTTAAGCCTGAGCGACCTGGCGGGCGCGCTGGAGCGCAGCAGAGCTCGCGCCACGGGGTCGCAATTTGACCTCATCGTTCTGGAGGGCGGGAGGACGGCAACCCTGGAGGTGTTGGCGGCGCTGCAGCCCTATGCACGCTACGCAGCAGCTTCGGTCGGGTTGCCCTTTGCGCCGCCGCGCGACTACGCCGGCCTGCTCGACGAACTGGCGGCCGCGGACGATCTAACGCCGGAGCTTTTTGCCCGCTTAGTGAGCGCGCCGCCTTCCGCTGCGCCGTCAGTTGTGCAACCGGCGATGACGCCCTTCGACCTGAGCAGCTTGCCGCTTGTGACCGAGGCGATGCAGGCCTTGAGCGAGGCCATCGGGCAATATGCCCAGCTGGTCGTGCCATCGCTGGCGCAGGCCCACGCCGCCGCCCGCCTGCACGAGCTACAAGGCGCACCCTACCTGGAGCCGGACGAAGCGATCGAGCTGCGGCGCTTTGCACGCCGTCTGGAGCAGCTCGCGCCGTTGCCCGATCTGCGGCGGCGCGCCGCCGCGATGGTCGCCGCGCTGGATGCTGTTGCCGTGCGCGGCGACGACAGCGCCCCAGCGCCGGCGGACGCCGAGATGGTAGTCGCCTTTCTGCCCGCCGAGCTCGTGGATGATCCGGGCTATGGCGAATTGGATGGCGCAGGTTGGCAGGGGGCGCTGCGTGCGTTCTATACGGCGCAGGTCGAGCACTATTCGCTAGCGCAGGGGCAGGTGTGGACACAATCAGCCGGGTTTGCCGGCATACAGCAGCCGGCGCTTGTCGGCATTCAGATTCGCTCCACGGCCACCGAGAGCGCCGCGATGTCCGTCTTCCAGCAAAATAGCGAAGGGCAGGTTCGTTTGCTTGATGTGCAGCCGCTGGCGCCCGCTGTCGAAGACGCAGCGGAAAGCGAGGGTTGGCCTGCCGGCGTCACGCAAATGGAGCTTGCCTGGGACGCCACTTCACCTTACGTGAGCGACGGCACGAATGGCGATTTCGCGCCGCTGTGGCCGGTTGCGGCCGGGGCGCCATTTTATGCCATAAAAGGGCTTTACTCTGCTTCAGGAGAGGAGAGCAGCGCCGTCGAGGCTGCGCTGCTGTTCGACGAGCCATCGCACTCTATCGCCGGATTCTGGCTGGCGGGGCATGATCGTGAAGCGGCTGCCTGGCGCGCGCCAGAGCCGGGCGATAGCTTCCAGCTTTATAACATCCTCCAGGAAGCGGACGGCGCGCTGGCCTATGCTCCAGGGGCGACGCTGGTTTACACCGGTGGGGCGCCGATTGAGTTTGAATATGCGCCGCTGCCCGACGGCGACTATCGCCTGAGCGTGCTCACACAAGAGATCTCCGGCATGAGCCTGTTGGAAGCGGCGCCGCTGGCAGTAAATAACCAGCAGCGATTAGCCGGGTATCACGTCTATCAAAACCGAGAGCATGGCTTCCAGTTTCTTTATCCGGCTTCCTGGCCTACGCCGGTCTTTGACGGCCGGCGCCTCACGACTGCGGCGCGCGAGCAGGGACCTGCGCTGAGCGTGACGAGCCATGCGCAGGTTGGGCAGGGCCTGGCGGCGGCAGGGCGGCTCAAGCTAGAAACGCTGGCGGCCTTTGGCGACCCCGATATCCTATATGAGGAAGTCATCACGGTTGCCGGCAGCGATGGAACCCTGACGGCCTACGGATACGACGCCGGCGACGGCCCGCACACCGGCGTTTTCATCACGTTCGTCGACGATAGCCAGGAAAGGGGTTATGTGATCGACGTCGATGGGCTGGCCCTGGACGAGGCGGAGACGTTAGAAGCCGCGCGCCATGTCGCTGCCACCTGGCAGTTTGTGCCGATCCGTGAGGGCCAATGGCCCGAGCAGTGGCGGCGTACGGAGGTGGGACCGCTGAGCGTCTGGCTGCCGGGGTCGTATGAACATAGCGTCCTGGAGAATGGTTGGGCGCTGTTTCAAGATGGCGACGCCTTCCTGGCGGTGCGCCAGGAGGCCATAAGCGGCCGCCCGCCGGCTGAAGTCGGCAACTATTGGGCGGACGTCGCGGCGCGCGGTGTGGACGATTTTGAAGCCGACGAGTTGCAGCCGTATGCTTTGCGCGATGCCCTCTGGTCGCGCGTCGCATTTCAATATGACTCCGCGCGCGGCCTGGTCGCCGGGCTCATTCTGGCAACGGTCTACGACGGCCAGGAGGTGGTCGCCTGGATTGAAGCGCCGGCCGACAGCCTCGATGGGCTGCTCGCCGATTTCTACCTACCGGCCCTCGCCGGCATGCTGCCTGCAGCGCCCGGCTCGGCCGGCATACTGTTTGAGGATTCGTTTGAGGATGAGGGTGGTTGGGGGGCCGGCCGGCAAGAAGGCGCGGTTGGCGCGCTGAACGACGGCGTTTACCGCCTGGAAGTTGACGCTTCGCGCGGATTTTTCTGGACCTCTGCCGGACGGCAGTTTGGCGCGGCTGAGTACGAGGTGCACGCTGCGCAGGTAGCCGGCTCAGGCAACGCAGCGTCCGGGTTGCTCATTGGCGTCGATCACGATGCTCAGTCATTCTACCTCTTTGAGATCAGCAGCGACGGCTATGTGTGGATTGGTCGCTGCGCGCAGAGCTGCAGCGAGGCCACGACTTTGGCTGGCGATGGTTGGTTTGCATCCGAGGCCATTCAGCGCGGTCTGGAAAGTTGGAACCGGCTGCGTGTGGTCGCCGGCGAGCGGACGCTGGCCTTTTTCGTCAACGATCGGCTTGTCGCGGAGATTGAACCAGGTCAGCGAATATCAGGCGATGTGGGCCTGGCCGTCGAGACCTTTGAAGAGGGCGGCGCGACCGTGCAGTTCGACAACTTGCGCGTTAGCTCTCCTTAGCCGGCCGTCGCCGTTGCGCCGCCGCGCCGGTTATCGCCGGCGGCGATGAGCGCGCCGCTTTCATCCTGGGCCACACTGTGAGCGCCGCCGAAATAGATGCTGCGAGTGGTCCAGCGGTTGACATCGTAGCCTGCGCTTTGCAGCACGTCGACCGCGGCAGCATCATAACCAGCCTCGCACTGCAAAATGCCGTCTTCGACATGGATACGCGGCGCGTTGACCGCCTGTTGCAGCGGCAGATCGAAATCGAGCACGTTGACCAACACCTGCAAGATAGCGCTGCGGATTCGATTGGCGCCGCCGCTGCCGGTGACCAGGCGGATCTTGCCCTGTGACAACACCACAAGCGGCGTCATCATGGTGAAGATGCGCTGGCCGGCGGGCCAGCGATGGAAGCCGCCGGGGTTCAAGTCTTCCTCGCCCAGAATGTTGTTGGGAATGAAGCCTGTGCCGGGCGTCACGTAGCCGGCCGATTCCCCGGCTGTGGTGGTGAGCGCCACGGCCATGCCATCGCCGTCTACGACGCTGAGGTGGCTGGTGCTGTGAGGCCCGCGCGCTTCGACGACTGGTGTTGCCCGGCCCTGACCTTGCAGCGCATCGCGCACTTGCTGAATGAACGGCGCAACGAAATCATCGGCCAGCATGGCGTGCACTGCTTCGGGCCACGGGCGCGTGGCGACAGCGTGATCCCAGAAGGCGCGCGCCCGCGCCGTAGCGGCCAGCGCTTCCGCCAGCAACTGCAGGTGAGCCGCCGAGTTGTGCCGCAGCCCGGCGAAAGAGAAGGGTGCGAGCAGCTTCAGGGCGAAGGCGGTGAGTACGCCGCCGGTGGAGCAGGGCGGCGGCAGCAAAATTTCGTAGCCGCGATAGGGCAGGCGGATGGCCTGCTGAACGGCAACTTCATACTGTTGCAGATCCTCCTGCGTGATCAGGCCGCCGCGCTCTTGCTGATCGCCGACGATGGCCTGGGCCAGACGGCCACGGCGCATGAGCTGTTCGCCCTGCTGGGCCAGGAGGTCGAGCGTGCCGGCGAGATGCGGAATTTCAAGGACGTCGCCGCGGCCAAGTAGGGCGCCGTCCGGCGCAAAAACACGGCGCATACTCGCCGTATGCGTGTATAGCGGCCGCAACAGCTTGCATGTGTTGGCCTGGAACTCGTCGAGCACGGCTCCCTCTTGCGCTAGGCGAAGCGCCGGCTGGAGCAGGCGCGCCAGGGGCAGGCGCCCATAGTCGGCGGCCAGGCGGCACAGGCCGAAAATGTTGCCGGGCACGGCCACTGAGCCGCGGCCCAGATGAAAGTCTTGCGTGGTGGCGCCATAGTCGATCGTGACGCGCTCGAAGTCGAGGTGCGCTGCATCGATGTCGCCGCCCAGGCCGGGCATGTTGCTAAAGAAGTCGTAAACCTGCGCCTGGCCTGTGTGCGGGTCGAAAATCTGGGCTAGGCCGCTGCCGCCCAGGTGAACCACGCCAACTTCGGCAATAAACGAGGCGAAAGCAGCCGCGATAGCGGCATCAACGGCGTTGCCCCCTCGCTCCAGGGTGGCAGCGCCGGCGGCGGCAGTCTGCTCGTTTCCGGCAGCCACTACTCCAGGCATAAATTCTCCTTTCGACACGATTTGCGCTAAAATCCGGCCGCGAGTTTAACGTATGCTGCATTTTTACCCAAAACAAAGTGATAGGATGAACGCAACAGAAAAGATCCCTCTGGTTCGCGCCTACCTTGAGGCGCGCATGCTCTATTATCTTGATATTCTCCAGCAGATGGTGGCGATCAATAGCTTTACGGCCAACGCGCAAGGCGTCAACACGCTGGCCGAGCTCACCGCGGATGTCTTCGCGACGCTCGGTTTTGAGGCCGAACTGATCCCATCCGAGAATCCCCGTTTTGGGAACCACCTGGTGCTGACTCGCCGCGGCCGCGGCGCGCGCAAAATTGGCTTTGTCTCCCACCTGGATACCGTGTTCCCGCCGCATGAGGAAGCAGCAAATGATTTTCGCTGGCGCCCAGAGGGCGAGCGCATTTACGGGCCGGGAACGGTTGATATCAAGGGCGGCACGGTGCTGATGCTTATGGCGCTCGAGGCCATTCGTGAGGCAGACCCCGCGACTTTTGAAGACGTCACCTGGGTGCTGCTGCTGGACGCATCTGAAGAGACGGATGGGCAGGATTTTGGTGCCCTCTGCGAAGAGAGGCTGGCGGGCCCAGACACGCTCGGTTGTTTCATCTTCGAAGGTGGTTACTACGATGGCACACGCGCCCATGTCGTGGTCGCGCGCAAAGGCATGGCCATCTTCGAGGTCGAAGTTGAAGGCAAAGCATCTCATGCCGGTGCGGCGCACCAACACGGCGCCAACGCCATCGTGCAGCTCGCCGAATTTGTAAGTCAGATCGCTACCTTCACCGACTACGCGCGTGAGTTAACCTTTAACGTCGGCGTCGTCCACGGCGGCAGCGTGGTCAACCGCGTGCCGCACCACGCCCAGGCGCTCGTGGAAATGCGCGCTTATGACACAGAGGCGTTCGGGGACGGAGTGGCTAAGATGCTGGCCCTCGCCGACGACGTAACGGTGCGCAGCGCGAACGGCGACTTTGTCTGCCGCGCCTCGGTTTCTGTTGTGCGCCGCACGGAGCCCTGGCCGCGCAATGAAGCCACGGAGCGCCTGCTTGCCGTGTGGCAGCGCGCGGGAGACATGGTGGGCATTGATGTGCGCCCCGAGCAGAGGGGCGGGCTGAGCGATGGCAATTACTTCTGGCGCACGATTCCCACGCTGGATGCCCTGGGGCCTTCTGGCGGCAATGCACATTGTTCAGAACGCAACGCAGATGGCAGCAAGGAACAGGAATACGTTTCTCGCGACTCCTTTGTGCCGAAAGCTCTTTTAAATGCGCTGGGCGTGCTGCTGCTGCTGAACGGCGAGGTGAGTTAATATGGACATTAAAGTAACCGCGGCGCCGAGCCGGCAGCAGTCAAGAATTGGCGTCGATACCGGCGGCACGTTTACCGACTTCGTCTGGTTCGAAAATGGGCAGTTGAAAGTGCATAAAGAGCTCAGCACCGCGCTCGACCCTTCGCGGGCGGTCATTGCCGGGCTGTCGCAGATCCGGCTGGCGGCGGATACGCCGCTGGTACATGGCAGTACGGTCGCCACCAATGCCTTGTTGCAACGGCGCGGCGCGCGTACGGCGCTGCTCACCACTGCCGGCTTCCGCGATGTGCTGGCCCTGGGCCGGCAGGAGCGCCCCGAGCTATATGCGCTGGTTCCCAGCAAGCCTCCTGAGCTGATCCCGCGACGGCTGCGGCTGGAAGTGGACGAACGCATCTCGGCGGATGGCGAGACTCTGCAACCCCTGCAGGCTGACAGCTTGAAAGGCATTGTCGACTTCCTGGAGGCCGAGCAAATTGAGTCGGTCGCCGTCTGCCTGCTCTTTTCTTTTCTGCGCCCGGCGCACGAGCAGGCCATTCGCGACTATTTTTCGGTGCACGGCTCTGAAGCCTGGCGCACAGCGCTGCATATCTCGCTTTCTTCTGAGATTCTGCCAGAATTTCGCGAGTATGAGCGAACCTCGACGACGGTGATCAACGCCTTCGTGGCGCCGATCATGGCGCGCTACTTGAAAAAGCTGGAAGAAAAGGTTCGGCCGCGGCCGGTGGTGGTGATGCAAAGCAATGGCGGCATTATCAGCGCCGGTGTGGCAGGCAGCCAGGCGGCGCGCACCGTCTTGTCCGGACCGGCGGGCGGAGTCGTCGGCGCCTTCCACGTGGCGCGCCAGTGTGGCTTCGAGCAAATTATCACCTTCGATATGGGCGGCACAAGCAGCGACGTGGCCCTCTGTCCGGGCGTTCTGCCGGCTACCTCGCAAGGTGAAATCGCCGGTATGCCGCTCAGGCTGCCGGTCCTGGATATTCACACGGTTGGCGCAGGCGGTGGTAGCCTGGTGGCGCTGGATGCCGGCGGCGCGCTTCACGTGGGGCCACAAAGCGCGGGCGCAGACCCTGGCCCAATATCCTATGGCCGCGCCGCCCGCGCTGCCTCAGAGGCGGCCAGCGACGTTGCACCGGCCGCCGCGGAGCTTTATGTGACCACGACCGACGCCAACCTGGTGCTCGGCCGGCTGGACGCCGACTACTTTCTCGGGGGCGCGATGCGCCTTGACGTCGCAGCGGCAGAGCGTGCGCTGGCGGCGTTGGCGCAGCAGATTGGCGCGCCGGCGCCGCAGGCTGCGGCATGGGACGTCATTCGTGTGGCCAACGCCACAATGGAGCGGGCCATCCGCAAGATCTCGGTCGAGCGAGGCTACGATCCGCGAACGTTCACGCTGGTGGCCTTCGGCGGCGCCGGGCCACTGCATGCCTGCGATCTGGCGCAAAATTTGCGTATCCCTCGTGTGCTCATCCCGCCGGCGCCCGGCGCCTTGTCGGCGCTTGGCATGCTGGTCGCAGAGCCGATGCGCGATTATTCGCAGACCGTCTTACGTAGCCTGCAGCCCGGCGACGACGAATCGTGGTTACAAAGTGTACTGGCCGATCTGCAGCAGAAGGCCAGCCGCGACATGGTCGCCGAAGGCTATGATGAGGCGCTGCTCGACACCCGGCGCAGCGTGGACCTGCGCTACCTGGGACAGGCCCACGAGCTAAATGTGCCTTACGATCTGGGGCAACCGGGCGCAGTCCTTGGCCGCTTCCACGAAGCGCACGAACGCCGTTATGGCTTCCGCCGCGAAGCAGAGCAGGTGGAGGTGGTTACCATACGCCTGACCGTCGTCGCCCCTACTTCGCCACCGTCTCTGGCACGGCTGGCAGGTGCTGCCGCCGAGTGGCCCATCGAGCCGGCCGATCATAAAACGGTTTGGTTCGAGGGTCGGCCTTATCGTACCGGCGTCTTCCACCGTGACGCCCTTGGCGCAGGAGCCCACTTTTTCGGCCCCGCTGTGGTTTTCCAGTATGATTCGACTACCGTGACGCCGCCTGGTTGGCGCGCCGAGGTGCACGAAACAGGAAGCCTTATCCTGCATTGGGAGCGGCCAGCGCAAGAAGAGCAAACGCCGCCTGTCTAGATCTGCGGTGCACGAATGGGCGCAAATGAATAACGGTGCACCTGGCGGCGTGGCCCGTAACGTTCCAGGGCAGCCACATGCGCCGCTGTGCAATAGCCCTTATGCCTGGCAAAGCCATATTGTGGATGGCGGCGGTCGAGGGCTGCCATTTCGCGATCGCGGGTAACTTTGGCCACAACTGAGGCCGCGGCAATGCTCAGGCTGGCAGCGTCGCCGCGGATAATGGCGCGCTGGGCCAGGGGCACGGCCCGCAGGCGAATACGCCCGTCGATGAGCAAGTAGTCGGCGCGTGGATCTAGCTGCTCCAGCGCCCGCTCCATAGCCTTGGCATTGGCGCCGGCGATGCCCATGCGGTCGATCTCAGCGGCTGAAACGCGGCCGGCGGCCCAGGAGAGGGCATGCTGCGTGATCAGCTCGTAGAGCGCTTCGCGCTGGCGGAAGGTCAGTTGCTTAGAATCATTCACCGCGTGCAGCGCTGCTATCGTCTGCGGCGCGTCGAGCGGCAGAATGACGGCCGCGGCGACAATGGGCCCGGCGAGCGCGCCGCGCCCGGCTTCGTCCAGGCCGGCGATATGTTGAAGCCCGCTTTCTTTGCGGGCTGCGAGCTCTAAGGTGATATCGGGCATTGGGCTGGATGTGGCTTAGGCCAACCGGGTTCGGACGTTACTGCTTCACGGCCTCCACAGGGGCCGGCGCGTCGTAGAGCCCCTTTAGGCCGTTCAAACGGATGCGCAGGACCTCGCGCACCATCTCAAAGGCGTCTTTTAGCGGGCTGATGCGGCTGTTCTGGCGGTAATACCAGTGGATAGGCACCTCGACGACCTTGTAGCCGCGCAGACGGGCGATAAACAGCAGCTCTACGTCGAAGGCCCAGCCCTCGATGGTCTGGTTTGGAAGCACATCCAGCGCCACCTGACGCCGGAAGCATTTGAAGCCGGCCTGGGTATCCTGAAAACCGGGCACGGCCAGGATTTTGACGATCCAGTTAAAAACCCGCCCCATAATGTGCCGGTATTCAGGCTCGTTGTAGCGCACGGCGCCCGGGACTTCGCGGCTGCCGATGGCCACATCATAATTGGTGAGTGCGGGCGGTAGGAACTTGTTGATTTCGGCGATAGGCATGGAAAGGTCCGCGTCGGCCATGAAGAGAAAGTCGCCGCTTGCCGCCAACATGCCGGTGCGCACGGCGGCCCCTTTGCCCTGATCCGGTTCATCGAGAACGGCAATGAAGGGAAATTCACGCGCGAACTCACAGGCGATTTCACGCGTGGCGTCTTTGCTGTTGTTGTTGACGATGAGCAGCTCCGCCTTGTAGGGTTGGTCGAGGATAAACTGCGCGATCTGAGGTAGCGTTTCAGGAAGGCGGGAGGCCTCGTTGTAAGCCGGCACAATGATGCTCAGTAACGGTTTCTGCAATTTCATCTCGTGGTCTTCTTCGTCCGCCCGCCGGCCCTATTTTTGGCCCTGAGCCGGCCGGCAGAGGCCAGACGGGCAATGTTACCTGTGCCCAGAGGCGTCGTCAACCGCTGTTAAGCGCGACATCAGGTAATCGTCGGTCACCCGTCGGGTAGCCTGCACCTGGCGGCGTTTGGGCCAGAGGCGGCCGGCGGCGGCAATGCCGGCCAGCTGCCCACGCAGCCGGGCCCGCGCAGCCGTTCCGCGCCAGGCGCCCAGCGCAGCGCGCGATATGCGCCACTGCGCCCCCAGAACAGATGGCCAATGTCGGCGCAGCAGGGAGGTCGGGTAGTTTTTCCAAATCAGATAAAGAAAGTTGCGCCCGTCATAATAACTACCCGTGACACTGCCGCCGGTGGCCTTCAGTTTATGATAGACCACGGCCTGCGGCAGATAGATCACCTGCCAACCGCGCAACCGGGCGCGCCAACTCAGGTCGATGTCTTCACAAGAGAAATAAAAGGCGTTATCCAGGAAGCCGATGTCATCTAACATCTGGCGCCGGTATGCTGAGGCAGCAGCGCAGGCGCTAAAGACCTCTTCTTCGCGGTCGAACTGCCCGCTATCGCGCTGCCACACACCACGGTTGCCGGGTATGCCGTCGACGCGATAGAAATCGCCGGCGGCATGGAAATGGTCGCGCCGGTCGAAAAGCAGCAGCTTGCTGGCCAGCGCTCCGGCCTGCGGATAGCGGCCAAAACCGTCGACCAGACATTCAATCCAGTGAGGATCCGCTTCGGTGTCGTTATTGAGAAGGACGATGAACTGCCCGTGGGTCACACGATAACCGGCGTTGCAGGCGCCCGTGAAGCCCAGATTGCGCCCCAGCTCGAGTACGCGTACCTCGGGAAATGCCTGGCGCACGAAGGCTTGTGAGCCGTCAGTTGAGCCATTATCGACCAGGATCACTTCTACATCCTTATGCGACTGGCGGCGCAGGGCGCTGAGGCACACGGGCAGATGCTGTTTGCCATTCCAGTGCGGGATGATCACGGACACGAGCCCCGGTCGGGTTGCAGCCAGATGCGACACGTTAACGCCCGCCGTGCTCCGGGTTGTGCGACGCGTCCACGCTATCTAGCAGAAAGGCATAATACAGCGCCACTTCGCGTAGCGATTCATAGCGGCCCGATGGACCGGCGTGGCCGGCGCCCATCTCTGTTCGCAGGAAAAGGCGCTGTGGGCCTTTCCAATGGGCGCGCAGGCGCGCCACCCATTTCGCCGGCTCCCAATACTGCACGCGCGGATCGTTCAGGCCGGCCGTGACCAACATCTCCGGATAGTCGCGGGCGCTCACATTGTCATAGGGCGAGTACGAGAGCAAGTAATCGTAATATTCCCGGTCCTTGGGGTTGCCCCACTCTTCAAATTCACCCACGGTGAGGGGGATCGACTCGTCGAGCATTGTCGTAACCACATCCACAAACGGCACGCCGGCCATGGCCGCGCGGAAGAGTTCCGGCGCCATGTTCAGCACAGCGCCGATCAGCAAGCCGCCCGCGCTGCGGCCCATGATTGCCAGCCTATCGGGGGCGGTATAGCCGCCGTCGATCAGGCGCCTGGCGCAGGCGATGAAATCTTCAAACGTATTGCGCTTGTTGAGAAATTTGCCCTGGTCGTACCAGGCACGTCCGAGCTCTGCGCCGCCGCGGATATGGGCTATGGCCCAGATGAAGCCCCGATCCAAGAGGCTGATGCGCGTGCTGCTGAATCCCGGCTCCATGCCTGCGCCATAAGCGCCATAACCATATAACAGGCAGGGCATTGCTTTGCCTTGCTCGAACAGATCCGCGCGGTAGACCAGAGAGATGGGCACCTGAACGCCGTCGACGGAGGCGGCATAAATGCGCTCGCTCTGGTATAGGCCCGGAGCGTACTCGCTCACGACCTGTTGCTTTTTCAGATGGCGTTCACCGCTGTCCAGGTCTACATCGTACACGGTTTCGGGCGTGGTCAGCGAATGATATGTAATGCGCAGCAGGTGGCTATCAAATTCGGGGTTTTCGTGTTCGGCGAAGGTGTAGACCGGTTCGGGGAAGGGGATGTCGCGAAAGCGGCCGTCTTGCAGGTTCATGGCTCGCAGCCTGCGCAAGCCATCTTCGCGCTCGTAGAGCACCAGATGCCGCGCGAAAAGCTCGATGCCTTCCAGCATCACGTTGGGGCGATGGCCCAGGACTTCCTGCCAGTTCGCCCTGGAGGGCGCGGCGACCGGCGCGGTCAGCAGCTGGAAGTTGGGCGCATCCAGGTTGGTGACGATGAAAAATCGACCGTCATGGTGCTCAATATGGTAGCGAACGCCCGGGCTGCGTGCTTCGACGAGCGTCCAATGCTGCTGTGGCTGGGCCGCGGGCAGGAAGTACACCTCGGACGTTTCCAGGCTGCGAACCAGCAGCACCAGGAAGGCTCTGTCCTTGGTCTTATACAGACGGAGGTTATAGATTTCATCCAGTTCGTGAAACTGGAGCTGGTCCTCGCTCTGCGGGGCGCCCAGGCGATGGCGCCAGACCTTGTCGCTGCGCCTGGCGTGATCGAAGGTTGTATAAAAGAAGGTGGTGCTGTCGGCCGCCCATTCGGCCGAATAGTGCGCGCCTTCGATTTTATCGGCCAAGTGCCTGCCGCTGCGCAGATCTTTGAAGTGGATGGTATATGCTTCGGAACCGTCCGTGTCTAGTGAATAGGCGAGAATATTATGGTCTGGACTGACCTTAAAAGCGCCCATTTTGAGGAAGTCGTGCTGCCTGGCGAGCTCGTTGAGATTGAGCAACTGTTGCTCGGGCGCTTCGGTCGAACCGGCGCGCCGGCAGTGTATGCGATACTCCAGCCCTTGCTCGGTGCGCGAGTAATAGAAGTAGTCGCCGATTTTTACCGGCACGGTCTGATCCGTTTCCTCAGTGCGCCCTACCATCTCGTCGTACAGCCGTTGCTGCAGCGCCTCGGTATGTGCCAGTCCCTGCCTGGTATACTCA
Source organism: uncultured Ardenticatenaceae bacterium (assembly GCA_964384155.1). Classification (GTDB taxonomy): domain Bacteria; phylum Chloroflexota; class Anaerolineae; order Promineifilales; family Promineifilaceae; genus JAAYYY01. Next base: position 54,160 of record CAYLJW010000015.1, on the reverse strand, counting down.
TTTTCTGCCTGTAGGTAGGTGGTCACTTCCTCATTGTGGCGCTCGCGCAGCCAGTAATATTCGTCGACGCGCGTGTGCCCGTGCATCGTCAGCTCACAAGGGCGACGCGCCGCTTCTGGCGGCCTGGGCAGGTTGGAAGCTTGGGTCAGAGGCGTGTCGTTCAATCTATTTTCTCCTGTGTCTGGCTGCTGCCATCCCCTAGAAGGAAGTCCGCCAGGGCTTCCTGCCAGGGGCGCATGTGTATGCCAATGGCCGCGCCGGCGATGTTATGCAGTGCGCCGTAGGGCGGCGGTGTAGAGGGACGGCGGAACTCACTGCTGAGAATTGGCGTGTTGGGAACATGCTCCAGGCCGCAAAGGCGCAAGATCTCATTGGCAAATGCCCAGCGCGAGCAGCTTCCCTGGTTCACGAAATGGTAGATGCCGTAGGCGCGGGTGTTAATGAGCTGGGCGATAGCGCCGGCCACGTCGGCCATCGAAGTGGGATTGCCGATCTCGTCCGTCACAACCCGTATGGCGCCCTTTTCCCTGGCATTCCTTATGATGGCATGGACGAAGTTGTGCCCTCCGGGGGCATAGGCCCAGGCGATACGCACGATGTAGGCGTTGTGCAGCAAGCGGCGCACGTGAAACTCGCCGGCGGCTTTCGATCGACCGTAAGGGTTGGGTGGATTCGGAGCCATCCATTCCTCATAGCCTCGTGGCTTGCGCCCATCGAACACCTCATTGGTGCTGACGTATACCATATCGGCGCCGGCCCGGCGGCAGGCTAGGGCCACATTTTGCGCGCCAAGGCCGTTCACGCGATAGGCCAACTGGGGATCCCGCGCGCAGCCGTCGACGTCGGTGTACGCTGCACAATGGATCACCAGCTCCGGTTGCGCCTGCACAACGGCCTCAGTAATGGCGTGCAAGTCGGTGATGTCGACTTCTGGCAAGTCAACGCCGGTAATTTCCGCTGTTTGAAGCTGCTTGTGCAGCGCCTGCCCTAACTGGCCCTTGTCTCCAGTGATCAGTACCCGCACGAGTTGCTTAACCTCCTCCAGAAAGTAAACCCGTAAACCTGGCGCATTATAACCCTGCTTGCGTGGTAAGTCAGCCCGTGGCTTATGTCTACCTGTGTAAGGGCGCCTGGTTGCGTGTCGTGTGCGCCGGCCTGATAATAGCAAGATGCGCATCGACATTATCACGCTCTTCCCCGAACTGGTTGCGGGTTACTTTGAAGCCAGTATCCTGGCGCGCGCGCGCCAGGCGCGGCTAATCGATATTCGCCTGCACCAGCTTCGTGAGTATGCCAGCGGCAAGCACCGTGTCACCGATGAACCGCCCTATGGCGGGGGTGGGGGCATGATTCTCAAGCCCGAGCCGATTTTTCGGGCCGTGGAGACCATTCTCGCAGAGGCGCGCGCCGCGCTGCCACCACCAGGGACCGCTGGCCCGCAGCCGCGGATCATTCTATTGACGCCCCAGGGTCGCCTATTTAACCATGCGATGGCCGAGGAGCTTGCCCGCTGCACGCAGATCATGTTTCTATGTGGCCGCTATGAAGGCGCCGACGAACGTGTGCGTCAGCACCTGGTGACAGACGAAATTTCGATCGGCGATTTCGTGCTGACCGGCGGCGAGCTGGGCGCCATGGTTATCGTCGATGCGCTAGCGCGCCTGATACCCGGCGTGTTGGGCGCCGAGGACGCCGCGGGGGATGACAGCTTTGCCAGCGGCTTGCTGGAGGGTCCGCACTACACGCGGCCGGCGGTCTTCCGTGGTTGGTCTGTGCCCGAAGTGTTACGATCGGGGCACGAAGCGCGCATTCGCGCGTGGCGCCGGCAGCAGGCGCTGCGCCGAACGTGGGAGCGACGCCCCGATCTGCTGCTAACAGCCTCTTTATCTCCGGAGGAGAAACAGTATCTGGCGCAACTGGCCGATGAAAGGGCCAGAATGTTGGGGACGCATAGCCAAAATGGGTGATCTACGCGCCATTTCCGGCAAATTCGGCCTTTTTAAGGTTGAAGCACTGGACAGGCGTGAAAAAGGCGTTAAAATGCTGGTATGCTAGTTCAGGCGCCCAGTCATTTTTGGGAGCATTAATAGTCGCGTAAACAAGTTTCACCTCGGAGCAAGCTCAGTACGCCACAGCATTAACAACGCATGGCCGAGCGCAAAAAGGTCGCTCGTGCCAATTGGCTGCCCCCTGCGTGCGCCATTTGTACCTTAAAATATGCCCGCTAGTACCGGAGGCTCCTTCACAGCGCCACATAGATGTTGTATACTGTCCCATATTGTGGGGCAAAGTGGGGCGAAGTGGGTCATTCTACCCAGGATAGACCCGAGAAACGTTTCTAAATGGAGCGCTTCGCACAAATGTTCTAATAACAGAAGGCATGGCCCCATATGACGTCTCGCAGGCCAGCAGTGAGTTAAGGGTCAACTCAGGGTCAGGATATTACGGACGACATGTTTCTCGGCGAGTATGTGCACACCATCGACGACAAAGGGCGCATCACTATCCCGGCTAAGTTCCGCGGCGAGCTGGCGGCGGGGCTGGTGGTAACGCGTGGCTTCGACCTGAACTTGATGGTATTCACACAGCAAGAGTTTGGCAACCTGGGGACAAAGCTTGCCGAAAGGCCAATGGGCGACGAAAGTGTGCGCGCTTTTCGCCGGCGACTTTTTTCCGGGGCCGTAGACCTCAGCCCCGACCGGCAAGGCCGGATCATTTTGCCTCAGTATCTGCGCGACTTTGCCGGCATTGATAATGAAGTGGTCATCGCCGGTATGTTCGATTATGTGGAACTTTGGAGCGCAGAAGCCTGGCGTACGGTACGGAAATCAATTGAGGATAGCAACGATGCCCGACGCTGGGAGGACCTGGGAGTATAACGACAGGCCGGAGATTGGGCCCCTTGCGCACGGGGCTTATCTTGAATCCTCAGGCTCTCGCCTGCCCTCATTCAACATGGATGAGCACATCCCGGTATTGTTCGAAGAGGTTCTACAGCATCTGGCTCCTCGGGACGGCGGCAGGTATATCGACGGCACAGTAGGCGCCGGCGGCCATAGTGAAGGGCTGCTAAGAGCGTCGGCGCCGCAAGGCAGGTTGTTGGCTATTGATCGCGATGCGGAAGCGTTGCGTTTTGCGCAGCGACGACTAGCGGCATATGGCGACCGGGTGACGTTTGTGCACGACAGTTATGGAAATATGGGTGAAATTGCGCCCACACATGGTTTCAACGGAGTAGACGGTATCTTGCTAGATCTTGGCTTGTCTTCACGCCAATTGCATGATGCAGAACGTGGCTTTTCATTCTTGCGGGAAGGACCGCTGGACATGCGTTTCGATCGCACGGTGGGCCAGCCGGCGGCGGAACTGGTGAACCACCTGGATGCCGCAGCGCTCGCCGACATCTTCTGGCGCTATGGCGATGAACGGCACAGCCGCAGGTATGCTCGGGCCATCATTGCCGCGCGGCCCGTCACAACCACCACGGAACTGGCGGCGATTATCGAGAAGGAAGCGCCAGGCTATGTGCGCCGCAAGCGCATTCATCCGGCCACGCAGGTCTTTCAGGCGCTGCGAATTGCCGTGAACGGTGAGCTTGACGAGCTTGAACGAGGATTGCCGGCGGCGGTCGGCCTCTTGCGAGCTGGTGGGCGCGTGGGCGTCATCAGCTTTCACTCGCTTGAAGACCGCTTTGTTAAGAACTATTTTCGCGACCTCAGTCGTAATTGCGTCTGTCCGCCGCAGCAACCGGTATGCACATGCGAGGCCCAGGCGCGGGTTCGCCTGGTTACGCGTAAACCTGTAGCGCCTACAGAAGCAGAGGCGGAAGATAATCCACGGAGCCGCAGCGCACGGTTCAGAGTTGCCGAGAAGCTCATTAATTAGGTACTGGCCCGTTGTTAAAGACGTCGAAGAAAGTAACGCGGAGATGAAGAAATGGCCGTATTAGCAGAAAAAGGATCGGGAAGACAGAAAAGGCAGCTCGCGCGCCGGCTGGGAATTCTCACTGATGCCCAGGCAGCAATGGGTTGGTTTGTCATTCTGGCGCTGGCCGCGCTTGTCGGGACCATCTATCTAAACCAGGCCAGCGCGATCGCTGCCACGGGCCGCAAGGTACAGATCTTACAGAACAATCTGGAAACGCTGCGGCGCGACAACGCTGCACTGGAGCGCACGATTGCCGAAGCGCAATCGCTGGATCGCTTGCAGCAGGAAGCTGCGCGCCTGGGTTATAGGCGGGCGACGCCAGACGAGATCGAATATCTGGTGGTGTCGCACTATCCGGCAGTACCCGTGGGATACACGGGTGCGCCAGAGGCCGCGGCCGTGGCCGAACCGCTAGCGGCGCCAGCCGGCACTCTTGGCCAGGCGCTGCGCCTGATGCTTGAAGCGCGCCTTGTCGATATGGTCATGGGCCAGTCGTCGCAATGATAAGTGCGAAGCGCCTGGCGGCAATCGAACGAGAGGAATAGCGGCATGAGCGGCAGCCAGTTAAGACGGATGTGGATCGTTGTCATTGGTCTGGGGTTCGCCTCGGTGATCATCATCGGGCGTTTGATTGCCTTTCAGGTGGTGCAGGGCGCCCACTGGAAAGAGATGGGTGAGCAAGTACAACGTATCAGCGTCATCGCCCGCCCCGACCGGGGTATCATCTACGATCGCAACGGCGCCGTCCTGGCCGGCAACAGCGCCGACTATCAGATTGGCGTCTCGCCTTCACTGGTCACGCAGGCCGAAGAGCTGGCCACGGCAATGGCTCCTATCTTACAGAAGCCGCGTTACGAGCTGCTGGCGCTGCTGCAGGCCGACAAGCCGTATGTCATGTTAGCTGGCCGTGTGGCGCCAGAAGTGGCAGAAGCGCTGCGCGACCTGCCATATCGTGGCTTGCAGATCGATCCTCTGCCGCGGCGCATTTACCCCCAAGGCGAGCTGATGTGCCATGTGTTGGGCTATGTGGACTTCGACGGCGATGGAGGTTCTGGTCTGGAAGGTTATTACCACAACGAGCTGGCCGGCGAAGCAGCCAGCGACACGCGCAGCATCTCTCCACTGACGCCGCAGCGAAGCGTGATTGCCCGTGAGGGTGCGGATCTGGTTCTAACCATCGACCGCTCTGTGCAATTTGTTGTGGAGCAGCACCTGCAGCGCGCCATTCGTGAGTACGGCGCACAGAGCGGCACGATCATTGTGATGGATCCGCAGACCGGCGCCATTCTGGCGATGGCCAACCATCCTTGTTTCTCACCCTACGAGTTTTATGATGCGCCTAAAGGATTGCTAGTGAACCCGGCAATTAGCAAGCAGTACGAGCCGGGTTCGGTGATGAAGCTGATTACAATGGCTGCGGCGCTCGACTCTGGCACGGTTACGCCGCAGTCAACGTACAATGATACGGGAACGCTGGTAGCCGGCGGCCATTTTACGCACAATTGGGACCGCAGCGCGCCGGGCGTAACCGATATGACCACGCTTCTGGCGCGCTCCCTAAACGTTGGCGCGGCAACGTTAGCCTCGTGGATGGGGCCGGAAACCTATTATATGTATATGGAGCGCTTTGGTTTTGGGCGACTGACGGGCATCGATCTGATGGCAGAAGCAAGCGGCACCATGTATCTGCCGGGAAGCGCTTATTGGGCCGAATCATTTATGTCGACCAACTCTTATGGGCAAAGCATTGCCGTAACGCCCCTGCAGATGATCTCGTCGGTCTCGGCCATTGCCAACGGTGGACGGCTGATGCAGCCGCACGTCGTCAAAGAGATACGCAGCGGTGGGCGCGTCTTTCCCCATGAGCCGACGGTATCCAGCCAACCGATCAGCCCCGCTGCGGCTCAGGAAATGAACACGATGGCCATTGCGGCGGTGAGCCGCGAGGTAAGCTCGGCGCAGGTAGCCGATTACACCGTAGCCGGCAAGACGGGTACGGCTGAAATTCCCGAAAACGGCGTCTACCTGACCGACGCCACCATCGGCTCATTTATCGGCTGGCTGCCGGCCGACGATCCGCGGCTTCTGATCCTGGTAAAACTGGACCGGACCACGGTCTCGCCCTGGGGTTCGATGACCGCTGCGCCGGCCTTCGCCGAACTTGCCGAAGAGCTCGTCGTGTTGTTGAATGTCGCGCCGGACTCGGTGCGCCTGCAGGCTGACGTTATCGAAGTAAGAGGGAATTAAGGTTCGGCAGTCAAATTACACATTCTAAGGTATCACTCAGGCATGCTGGCCATCGCCCGCTATTCACTCAAGCGGTCGATGCCACAAGCGAAAGCGTCATGTTAACCATCGGTCACCTCCTTGAAGCGTTATCACCTTACCGTGCTGCCGGCGACGAGCCGGAAGTTCGGTCTGTGGGCATCGACAGCCGGGAGATGGAGCCGGGAGATGTCTTTGTGGCATTCCGTGGTGAGCGACGCGACGGCCACGACTATGCCTCCGAAGCGTTTGCCCGCGGCGCTATTGCCGCACTGGTGGAACACCCGGTCCTGGCTGATGCGACAACCATCGACTTTCGCAGCGATGAAGGGAGCCGGCCGCCGCTGCTCTCGTTCGACCGCCCGCTGCAGGTCGTGGTCGACGACACCATGAGTGCGCTGCAGCAGTGGGCCGCCGCCTGGCGCTCGCGCTTTGAGCTGCCTGTTACGGGAATCACCGGCAGCGTGGGCAAGACGACGACCAAGGAGTTGACCTACGCCGTGCTTTCGCGGCGCTTTGAGACGCTGAAATCGGAAGGTAATTTTAACAATGAGATCGGTCTGCCGCTCACGGTGCTGCAGTTGCGGCCGCATCACCGGCAGGCGGTGCTGGAAATGGGCATGTATGCCCTGGGCGAAATTTCGCTGTTGTGCGACATTGCTAGGCCGTCTATCGGCGTGGTGACCATTGTAGGGCCAGTACACATGTCGCGCCTGGGCAGCCTGGAAGCAATCGTCGACGCGAAACGCGAGTTGGTCGAGTCGCTGCCGGAAAGCGGTGCGGCAATTCTAAATTATGACGAACCTCTTGTAAAAGGTATGGCATCGCACACGCGGGCGCGAGTTTTCTATTACGGGCTGGATCCCAGCGCCGACCTGTGGGCCGACGAGATTGAGTCGCGCGGCCTTTCAGGGGTCAGCTTCACTCTGCATTACGAGGGCGAGACGATCCGCATTCAAGTGCCCCTTCTGGGCCGGCATAGTGTGCACACGGCGCTGCGCGCCACGGCCGTGGGCCTGACCGTTGGCATGCGCTGGGACGAAATCGTGGATGGCCTACAGGACGAGCGGGCGCAGCTTCGGCTTGTCACGACGAGCGGCCTGCATGGCAGCCTGATCCTGGACGACACGTACAACGCCAGCCCAGAGTCGGTGATTGCAGCGCTGAACCTGCTTGAAGATCTGCCTGGCAGACGCATTGCCGTGCTGGGCGACATGCTGGAGCTGGGGCCGGCGGAAGAGAGGTCGCACCGCCTGGTGGGCCGGCGCGTGAAAGGCGTGGCCCATATTCTGGTCACGGTCGGCGCTCGCGGCAAGCTCATTGCCGAAGAAGCGCTGCTTGATGGCATGCCGGCGAGCCGCGTCTTTTCGGTGGGACGCGCCGTGGAGGCCATTGAGGTATTAGAAGGGCTGATAGACGCGGGAGACGTCATCCTGGTGAAAGGCTCACGCGCAGTCGAGCTAGACCAGGTTGTCGCAGCGCTCTCCCGGCGCGAGATGATAGGAGAAGGGGAAGTATGACGAAACCTGTAGCCGGGACGATTTCTCGCCCGTTTCCTGAACTATTATGGCCTTTGCACTGACGCTTGGCGGCTTCACCTTCGTGATGGCCGTTATATGGGGAAGTCCCCTTGTGGAGATCATGCGCCGCTTGCGGCTGGGAAAGCAGATCCGCATCGAAGGCCCACAACAGCACATGGCCAAGATGGGCACGCCGGCTATGGGCGGCATCCTGATCGTGGGCTGGACGGTCATCATCAGCATTGTGGTGAACATTGTGCAGCTCATCCAACGTCTGGAGATCGCCGAAAGCGTGATCATTCCGCTCAGCGTGATGGTGGCTTACTCGGTGTTGGGCGGAATTGACGATTATCATGGCTTGCGCCAGCGGCCCGGCGTGGGCATGCTGGCGCGCTACAAGATCTGGTATCAGCTAGCCATTGCGGCCACGGCGGCCGTCGTGTTGTATTTGGTTGTTAACCGGGGTAATGGCTGGATGGCGGTTCCCACGGTCGATGTGTTGCTGGATATCGGCCTGTGGTATATCCCTATTGCCACCTTCATCATCACCTCCACGTCCAATGCGGTGAACCTGACCGACGGGCTGGACGGCCTGGCAGGCATCATCGCGGCGACGGCCTTTGCCGCCTACGGCATCATCGCCTACCTGCAAGACCAGCAGTATCTGGTGATTTTCAGCTTCATTGTGGTGGGCGCCTGCTTTGCCTTCTTATGGTTCAACGCACACCCAGCGCAAATGTTCATGGGCGATGTTGGTGCACAGGCGCTTGGCGGCGCCCTAGGCGTGGTTGCGCTGATGACTAACCAATGGTTGATCCTTCCGATCATCGCCTTCGTGCCGATGGCTACGACTTTTTCCACCATCGCCCAGGTGGTGTCAGCCGTCCTCAGCCGGCGTTTCCTGGGGCGTGACATTCGGCCCTTTAGAATGGCGCCTTTGCACAACCATTTTGTATTGTTGGGTTGGAGCGAAACGCAGATTGTGCAGCGGTGGTGGTTGATGGGAATCCTGGCAGCAATGATCGGCATTGCCCTGGACCTTATTTAAGTGTGGAGTGTTGCGACGTGATTCAGGATTGGGAAGTTGTAAGAACGGAACTGGGCATCGGCCAGCTTCCCATCCCTGAGCCGGCAGAGATCATGGATCCTCTCAATGATAAGCGCATCGTCATTCTGGGGCTGGCGCGACAGGGCGAGGCTCTGGCTCGCTTTGCGGCGCAAGCCGGCGCAGAGGTGGTCGTTTCTGACTTGCGCGCGCCGGACGCCTTACAGACAAGCCTGAATAGGCTCGGCGATTTGCCGCTGCGCTTTGTGCTGGGCGAGCATCCGCTGCACCTGCTCGATGGCGCGGATCTGCTGGCGGTGAGCGGCGGCGTGCCGGCCGACGCGCCCATCGTCGTGGCGGCCCGCGAGCGAGGCATCCGCGTGACAAACGACGCGCTGGAATTTAACCTTCGTTCGCCGGCGCCGGTGATTGGCATTACAGGCTCGGCCGGCAAGACTACGACGACCTCGCTTACCGGAGCCATGGGCCGCGCGGACCATATGCAGACGTGGATCGGCGGCAATATCGGCCGGCCGCTGATAATCGACCTGGCGCAGATGACGCAAGATGACCTAGTGGTGCAGGAGCTGTCTAGCTTTCAGCTAGAGATCTGGTCTGAGGCATGGGGCAACGACGACGCGCCGAGCCCCTCGGTTGCCGCTGTACTCAATGTGACGCCAAACCACCTCGACCGGCACAAGACCTTAGAAAGTTATGCGACAGCAAAGGCTAATCTGCTGAAGCAGCAGAAAGGAGACGGCGTTGCCGTGCTCTGCGCGGATGATCGCGGCGCCATGGCGCTGGCGAAGCATGTGCAGGGACGGCTGCGGACTTTTAGTTTACGCGGCGCGGTTGATGACGGCGCCTATGCCCATGCGGGGCAGATTCGGCTCAGGAGTGGCGGCAAGGATCGCGAAGTGTGCCAGCTTGGGGAGATCCGGCTGCGCGGCGAGCACAACGTGCTTAACGTGTTGGCTGCCGTCACCCTGGCCGACAGCGCGGGCATCGAGGTGAGCGCCATGCGCCGGGCCATCCGTTCATTTGAGGGTGTGGCTCACCGCCTTGAAATGGTGGCCAAGATTGGCGGTGTGAGCTTTGTAAATGATTCGATTGCCACGGCGCCAGAACGAGCCCTGGCCGGTATAGCGGCCTTCCACGAACCGCTGATCCTGCTGGCCGGCGGCCGCGACAAGGACATGGACTGGTCTGCCTGGGGCGCGGAGGTCGTCCGGCGCGCGCATCATGTTGTTTTGTTTGGGCAGTTGGCGCCGCAGCTTGAGACGTTGCTGCGATCATACAGTGAGCGGACGCCTTTCACGCGCGTAGAGACGTTATCCGAAGCTGTGGCGCACGCGGCTGCCATCGCGCGACGCGGCGACGTGGTGCTGCTCTCACCGGGCGGCACCAGCTACGACGCCTACGTCGATTTTGAAGAACGCGGCGATGAGTTTCGACTGTTGGTGCGCCAATTACAGGCCACCTCTGAAGGACGTGAGTAACCAATGGCAAGTGTAACGGTTGTACGAAAGAAGAGCGATCGTGTGCGCCCCGGCATCAAACTGTATTTCGACTATTGGCTCTTGCTGGCAGCCACGGGCCTTGTGGTGATCGGCATGCTGATGGTGTACAGCACCACCTTTGACCTGGGCATGCTGGTGCATGACGAGCCCACTTACTACTTCAAGCGACAGCTTGGGGCGTTGGCTCTCGGCGTAGCCGCGAGCGTTTTCTTTATGCAATTCGACTACCATATCTTGCGCCGCTTCTCGGTGGCCATCATGGTTTTCACCCTCTTGTCGCTGGTGGTCGTGATCTTATTCGGCGAAGAGAATTTTGGCGCGACTCGCGGCTTATATGCCAACTCATACCAGCCCAGCGAGCTGGCCAAACTGGCCACGGTGATGTATATCGCCCACTGGCTATCGTCGAAGGGCGACCGCATTAAAGATATTACCTATGGCCTGCTGCCGTTTTCGGTGATCACGGGCATCGTGTGCTTCTTGATCGTTACCCAGCCGGACCTAAGCACCTCGGGTCTGATCGCCATCATCAGCCTGACCATTTTCTTCGTGGCCGGCGCGGAGCTGAAGCAGATGTTTGTAGCCGGATCGGTGGGCGGCGGCATCTTTGTCTTCCTGATGTTTACGGTGCCGCATGCAGCCGCGCGTGTGGCTGCATGGCAGGAAGTGCTGCGCGATCCGAACACGGCAGTGTGGCAGGTGCGGCAGGCGCTTATCGCGCTGGGTTCTGGCGGCCTCTTAGGCGTAGGGCTGGGCAACAGCACGCAGAAGTTCGGCCCACTTCCCGCGGCGCACACGGATGGCGTATTTGCCATCGTCGGCGAGGAGCTGGGCCTGGCGGGCTCACTATTGGTCATTTTGCTGTTGGGCATGCTGGTGTGGCGCGGCATCCGGGTTGCGCAGCAGGCGCGCGACAGCTACGGCGGCCTGTTGGCCATGGGTATCACCTGCTGGCTAAGCTACCAGGCGCTGATTAATATTGCGGTGATCACCGCCGTGATTCCCTTTACCGGAATTCCGCTGCCGTTCTTGAGTTACGGCGGAAGCTCGCTGCTCATTTCAGTTGTCGGGATTGGCGTTTTACTCAACATTTCACGTGATGCGCATTTGACCACGCGCAGCCAACCGAAGAAACCAGTTACGGAGTCGTTACGTGCGAGTATTGGTGTGCGGCGGGGGAACGGGAGGTCACATTTATCCCGCCCTGGCAGTAGTCGATGACCTGCGCCGGCAAGGTTTGCCGTCGACGCAGATATTATGGATTGGCACAGGCGGACAGATGGAGGAAACATTGGTGCCGCGAGCAGGAATCGAGCTGATGACCATAAGCGGTGGACCCATCGCCGGCGTGTCGTGGCACACGCGCCTGCTCAATGGCCTGCGCCTGGCTTCGAGCGCGCCTAAGGTCGTGAGCATGCTGCGCCGCTTTCGGCCCGATGTATTGCTGCTAACCGGCGGCTATGTCAATGTGCCTGTTGCACCGCTGGCGCAGGCCATGAAGATCCCGGCCGCCATTTTTCTGCCCGATATCGAGCCGGGTTCGGCGATTCGCCACCTGAGCAAGTTTGTAAGCCGCATTGCCTGCACGGCGGCTGAGTCGCGCCAATACTTTGTGCCGGAGAAAGTAGTGGTGACGGGCTATCCGGTGCGCGCCGAACTGCGCCAGGCTCTGGAGCTGAGTCGCGAGCAAGCCCTGGCGCGCTTCGACCTTGCTGCAGAGCGACGCACGCTGTTTGTCTTTGGCGGCAGCCGCGGCGCGCGAAGCATCAATAGGGCGCTGGCGGCAAGCCTGGAAGAGATCTTGTCGCATTACCAGGTGATTCATGTTAGCGGCGCCCTCGACTGGCCACTGGTGGAACAGCAGGCGGCAGGGCTGCCCGCTGCGCAGCGGCGCTTTTATCGGCCCTACGCCTACCTACATGAGGAGATGGGCGCTGCTTTTCGCGCCGCGGATCTGGTTGTTGCGCGGGCGGGCGCCAGCATGTTAGGCGAAGCGCCGGCATTTGCCCTGCCTTCGCTGCTGGTACCTTACCCTCACGCCTGGCGCTACCAGAAGGTGAACGCAGATTACTTAGTGAAGCATGGCGCCGCTGTGCGCCTGAATGATGAGCAACTACCGAGCGATTTTCTGCCGGTAGTGCTCTCTTTGTTGCAAGATGAGGCGAGGCTTTCGGCGATGAGCGCCGCCGCCGCATCCCTGGACCGTCCCCAGGCGGCCGCCCACCTGGCGCGGCTGCTGCGCGAGCTGTCCAAAAGTGAATAGGTCGAATTAAATGGTAAGCTTGCACTTCGTTTTCTGGTTCATGATTCTTTTCTTCACCCTGATCGGCTATTTGCGCGGATGGCAGCGCGAAGTCATTGCGTTGAGTGGGCTGGTCGCTTCGATCGCGGCGCTGTCTCAGTTTGGCGAGATGATAACTGGCATTGTGGGCGGACTCACCGGGACGGTGCAGCCAAACCCGGCCGATCCCTTTGCCTTTCAGCGCCAGCAGTTCTGGATCCAGGCCATCTTTCATGCGGTTATCGCCTTCTTCAGCTATCAGGTAGTGGCGCGGCTGGCTAACCAGGCCACCGGCGGACGCCTTGCCGAGCGGTTGCGTTCGGGCCTAGAGCGCCGCGTCATTGGGGCGATGATCGGCGCGGTGAACGGATACCTGGCAATCGGCGGCATCTGGGGTTTTCTTGAGTACCAGATCACGCCGAACGGCTATGTGCAGCTACCACCGGGCCAACCGTACCCGTTCGATCCGAGTGTGATCATGCGGCCTGATGCAGCCGCGGCGGCGGCGGCCGTAGCCGAATACCTGCCCGTGGGCTTATTCAGCCCCAATGTCTGGTTAGTTGTGTTCTTTATCGCCTTCTTTATTGTCATTATTGCGCTCATTTAGGATGGCGCGGCTCTGACTGAGCCGGCCAGTGACGAATGTCTGTATTCATGAACAAAGCACCCTATCAAGACGCGATACGTGTGGGCGGTGAGAATGAGTCGCTGCGACCCGGCATGCGCGTGCACCTCATGGGCATCGGCGGCAGCGGCATGTCGGCCATCGCCTGGCTGCTTCTGGGGAAAGGTTACCAGGTGTCCGGGTCTGATGTGCAGCGCAGCACACAGGTCGAGAGCCTGGAGCGCGCCGGCGCTCAAATCTTTATCGGGCATGCAGCCGAGAATGTCGCCGGCGCAGATCTCGTGGTGGTCTCGGCGGCGATTCCGCCCAAAAATGTCGAGCTGGCCGCGGCCTACGGCGCGGGCATTGGCGTCTGGAAACGGGCTCAACTGCTTGGCGAGCTGATGAAAAAGAGCGTGGGTATTGCCGTTGCCGGAACTCATGGCAAGACCACCACGACTAGCCTAATTGCCCATATTCTGCGCCACGCAAAGTTGGATCCATCGTATGTTATTGGCGGTGTGCAGCCAGAGACTGGGCGCAGCGGCTATGCAGGCGACAGCCGTTATCTTGTCGTCGAAGCCGACGAGTATGATCACATGTTTTTAGGCTTGTGGCCCCAAATCGCGGTTGTGACCAACGTCGAGCACGATCATCCTGATCTGTTTGCTACGCCAGAAGCATACCAGGACGCCTTCCGCCAATTCGTCGAGCGGCTGGCGGAGGGTGGGCTGCTGGTGGCCTGCCGTGACGATGCCGGGGTGAGGGAGCTGCTGAGCGCCGTGCAGCGCGACGATTGGCGGATCGTTCATTATGGCCTTGGCCATAGCGCGGGCGATGACGGTTACAGGGCGCTGGACATCCAGAGCAACCAGTTGGGCGGCTCTGATTTTGTGGTGGCGCGTGGGCCGGAGACGCTGGGCGTGGCGCGCCTGCGCCTGCCCGGCGCGCATAACGTGCTGAACGCCCTGGCGGCGATTGCCGTGTGTGAAGAGCTGGGCCTGGCCTTTACCGAGACCGTCCCGGCGCTGATTAGCTTTGGTGGCGTTGGCCGGCGCTTCCAGCTCGTTGGCGAAGCCGGCGATGTGACGGTAATTGACGACTATGCACACCACCCCACCGAGATCCGCGCCACATTGGCGGCGGCTCGCCAGCGCTATCCGGGCCGGCGACTATGGGCTGTGTGGCAGCCACACACATACAGCCGCACGCGCCTGCTTAAAGCGGCTTTTGCCGGCGCCTTTGGCGATGCGCATCGCGTCGTCGTTCTCGACGTTTACCGCAGCCGTGAGACGGATACGCTGGGCGTGGACGCGGCGCAGATAGTTGGGGAAATGGATCATCCCTATGCGCGCCATATTGCGTCACGCGCCGAGGCCGCTGCTTTCATCCTGGATCGCGTGCGGCCAGGCGATGTTATTCTGACGTTAGGAGCGGGTGACGGCAATGCAGTCGGGGAGTGGGTGTTAGAAGGCCTGGAACGGAGAATCCGGCCACAGTCCACAGGAGGGTTATGATGGCGAGAGCTAGCGAAGAAAAACGGCCAGGGCCGAAGGCCGGCAAGCATGGTCGGCGCAAGGCGTTGGCGTCGACGGTGTCCGCGGAAGATATTCGTCGCCTGGTGGCTAAGCTGAAAGAAGAGGACGTTAAGCAGTGAACGACCTACAAACAAAGCTCTGGCAGACGGCTATTTCTCGATTCAATGAAGTCTTCGGCGATGAACTGCGCCATGACGTATCGCTGGCGCGCTATACCTCGGCGCGCGTTGGCGGTACGGCTGACATGTTCCTGATGGTGCAAAATGTAAGCGACTTGCAGATGGCCGTAGAGACGGCGCATACACTCGCAGTGCCATATTTTGTGCTGGGAGGCGGTTCGAATATCCTGGTGGCCGATCCCGGTGTCCGCGGCCTGGTGATTATGAACCGCGCCCGCGAAGTGAAGTTTCGCAATACGGGCTTCAGCGTCATTTGCACCGTGGAAAGCGGCATGAATTTATCTTCTCTGGCGCGCCAGTGCATTGCGCGGGGCCTTGGCGGGCTGGAGTGGGCCGTTAGCGTGCCGGGCACCGTGGGCGGCGCCGTGGTGGGCAACGCCGGGGCACATGGCGGCGACATGAGCAGCGCGCTGGTCGCAGCCACTATTTGGGAACCGGGCGAGGGCGCTCGCATTTACAGCAACGAAGAGCTGGCCTATGGCTATCGCGATAGCCTGTTAAAGCGCGAGCAGGCCGAGACAGATCCGCGGCGCGTGGTGCTGATTGCCGAGCTAGAGCTAAAGCCGGAGCCCGTGGACGTCTTAATCGCGCGCGCCGACGGCTTTACGGCGCACCGCAAACAGACCCAACCGGGCGGCGCCAGCACTGGCTCCATGTTTAAGAACCCGGAGCATTATTACGCCGGCTATCTCATCGAGGCCGCCGGATTGAAGGGGCTGCGCATGGGCGATGCGGCGATATCGGAAAAACATGCCAACTTCTTCGTAAATGAAGGGAAGGCCAGCGCAGAAAATGTTCGGGCGCTCATTGCGGAAGCGTGGCACGCGGTGCGCGAGCAGTTCGGCGTTGAGCTGGAGCTTGAAGTGGAGCTGGTAGGCGACTGGCAGTTCGACGAAGGCGCGGACCAGGAAGAGTAGGCGGACAAGATAGGAAGAATGGAAAACGAGTCGAGCCTGGACAACATGAACCATCAGAACAACTCGGCGCCAGCGCGCGTGCGTGTGGGCGTGATTTTTGGTGGGCGCTCCGGCGAACACGGCGTGTCGCTCATGTCGGCGCGCTCGGTGATCGAAGCGCTCGACCGCAGCAAGTACGACATTATTGCCATTGGAATCACACCTGCTGGACGCTGGCTGGCTGGCGACGCCCTGGACGCCCTTGCTGAAGGTCGCTCTGAAGCAGCGCAACTGGCGACGCTGCTTCCGGACCCCCAGGCTTCGACGTTGATGCACGTGCAGCAGGCGGCGGCAAGGCCGGCAGCGCTATCAGAAGTGGCCCAACTCGACGTGGTGATCCCGGTGTTACACGGCCCATATGGCGAGGACGGCACGATGCAGGGCTTGTTAGAGCTTGCAGGCTTGCCCTACGTCGGCGCGGGCGTCGTCGGTTCGGCGGTAGGCATGGATAAGGCCATCTTTAAGTCGGTGATGGCCGCAAACAACATTCCGGTGCTGCCGTGGCGCCTGGTTCTGGCCAGTGAATGGCGCACACAGCGCGACGCCATCGTGGCGAAGCTGGAATCGGCGCTGAACTATCCGATGTTCACCAAGCCTGCCAATCTGGGGTCGTCGGTGGGCATCTCGCGCTGCGCGAATCGTGACGAGCTGCAGAACGGACTCGCAGCCGCCGCCGAATTCGACCGGCGGATTGTTGTGGAACAGGGCATTAACGCCCGTGAGCTGGAAGTCGCGGTGCTGGGAAACGATGCGCCCGTCGCCAGCATTGTGGGTGAAATTCAGCCAAGGCGCTCATTTTATGATTACGTGGCGAAATATATCAGCGACGACTCTGAGCTGCTGATTCCCGCGCCTATAGATGATGAGCTAGCCGAGAAGGTTAGAGCCCTGGCCTTGCAAGCCTACCGCGCCATCGACTGCGCGGGGATGGGGCGCGTTGATATGCTGCTTGCCCGCGACGATGGTGCGCTGTACCTGAACGAGATTAATACGATCCCGGGCTTCACGCGCATTTCGATGTACCCCAAGCTGTGGGAGGCGAGCGGCGTGCCATACTCCGAATTATTGGACCGCCTGATTCAATTGGCCTTAGAGCGGCACCAAGAAAGAAGTGGCTTGAGAACGACGTTTGAAGCCGAAGGGCAACCATGATCGATAGACTTCAGGATCTCTTACCAGAGCGGCGCCCGGGCTCCCAGCGCAAGCTGCGGCGACAGCCAAAGATGCGCCGTGTAGATAACAGCAGCCGCATGCGTGTGCCCAAGTTGGTGGTGCCGCAGACGGCGCAGAAGCGTCGCCGGCGTAACCGCGCCGCCGTGCGCCTGCCGAAGGCGGCTATCAAACAAGTGGTGCTCTCCACGCGCTGGATCAGCCTGTTTCTAATGGCGGCGTGCGTCGCTGCCCTCTTCTCTGTGGGTATGGACGAACGGTATTACCTGACGATGATCCCGGTAGAAGGCGCGGCCTCGATTCCACCACCAGAGATTGTGGACGTAAGCGGCCTGGCAGGCGCGCATATCTTTGCCGCGGATCCTGGCGAGGCGGCCGAGCGCATCGCCTCCATACCCGGCGTCATTTCGGCGACGGTGAAATTGCAATGGCCAAACTCGGCGCTGGTGCAAATTGCGGAAGACACGCCGATCGCCATCTGGGAGCAAGGCGGCATGACCTATTGGGTTAATGCCGATGGCGCGCTGGCCCCGGCGCGCGTCGACGTGCCGGGCCTGCTGCACATCCGCGCCGACGTCGATGAAAATCAGGCGCCGGCGCCCAGTGAAGCATCGGAAGATGGCGACGACAACGCCGGCACGGCCGGGGCTGAGGAAGCTGTAAGCGCGCCGCCTATGCCCTTTGTCGCCGACGAGGTGCTCGAAGGGGCTATTGCCCTGCGTGAGCTGCGACCAAACATCGACATCTTAAACTACGACGTCTCCGGCGGGCTCAGCTTTCAGGATGGCCGCGGCTGGCGGGTCTACTTTGGCGCCGGCGGCAATATGGCCGAAAAGCTGGCCGTTTACGAGGCCCTGGTAGATGACCTGTTGGCCAGGCAGATAGCGCCCGTTTATGTCAGCGTCGTAAATCAGGAAAAGCCGTTCTACCTGGCGCGTGATTCGTAACGTGGACAGAGAGAGACGATTGCCGGGGCGCCTGGTCGCGCAGTTGGCGCTTTATGCAAGCAGGTTTTGGTAGAGGTATGGGATGGAAGGAATTCTTTTCGGTCTAGACATCGGCACAACAAAGGTATGCGCCCTGGTGGGCGAAGTGCGCTCGGGACAGCTACGGATTATCGGGTATGGCGTAGAGGCTTCGCGCGGCATGCGTAAAGGGATGATCGTCGATGTCGGCGAGGCTTCGATTGCCATCGCCCGTGCGGTGGAGAAAGCGGAAGAGACGTCTGGTTATGCCCTGTCGCGGGCGCTGGTGAGCATGGCCGGCGAGCATATCGGCTCGACCAACAGCAGCGGCGCGGTAGCCATCAGCCGCAATGGCAGCGGCGTGACCGCCGAGGATATATCGCGGGCGCTGGAAGCGGCGCAGGCTGTGCCGGTGGCGCACAACCGCGAGATCGTACACCTAGTACCCCGACATTTCCGAGTAGACGAGACCATTGTGCAGCAGCCGGTAGGTATGCACGGCTATCGACTAGAGGTGGAAGCCCACATCGTGACCGGCGCTTCGACTGCGCTGCGCAACCTTGGCGCCTGCGCCGACAACGTGGGCATCGAGACCGAAGAGTTTGTGCTAAATGCGTTGGCCTCCGGTGAAGCCGTGCTGGAGCCGAACGAGCGCGAGATGGACGTTATTGTGGCGGACATTGGCGGCGGCACGACGGATCTGGCCCTTTACCGGCGCGGCAGCGTCTTCCACACCAAGGTTCTGCCTGTAGGCGGTTATCATGTCACCAACGATATTGCCATCGGTTTGCGCGTGCCCTTTGAGGTCGCAGAACGCGTCAAGCTGCAGTATGGAGATTGCCGGCCGAAAGATATCGATCCGGAGTCGGTCTTTACTGTTTCGCCATTCAGCGGCGAACAGATTTTGGTGGGCCGGCAAGATCTGGCAACAGTGGTAGAGGCGCGCGTCGACGAGATCTTCCAGATGATCTTGCAGGAAATCGAGCTGTCTGGTTACGACGGGCTGTTGCCTGCCGGTATCGTGCTTACCGGCGGCGGCGCCCAACTGCGCGGTATTGGCGAGGTGGCGCAGCGCGTGCTGAACGTTCCCGCGCGCGTCGGCGCGCCGCGCAGCCTGGTGGGCCTGGTCGATGGCTTGCGCAGCCCGGCCTACGCCACCAGCGTGGGCCTGCTGCGCTGGGCAATCAGCGACAGTAATGCCTATCGCCCGCGCGCACGCCAGGGCGAATGGACCAAGCGGCTCGGCGGGTTCTTCCGCTCGCTGTTACCAGAGTAAGGGGAGGCAAGCTTGCCGTGTGACATCGTGCAACTAGCAACAAGCAAATCGTCGTCAATCGTTCAATCACAAGTTATAGAGGGGTAAAATGATGGGTACAGATAGAAGACATCAAGAAGTGCAAAGAATGCCCGATGTGGAGGGCGCGGCTTTGATCCGCGTCGTGGGTGTGGGAGGCGGCGGCAGCAATGCCGTCAACCGCATGATTGAGGCCGGAATTGCCGGCGTCGACTTTATCGCCGTGAACACCGATAGCCAGGCGCTGATGTCCAGCCGGGCGCGGCAACGCATGCACATCGGCGAGCGGGCCACGCGCGGTCTGGGTGCGGGCGGCGACCCTGAGGTGGGCTCGCGGGCCGCCGAAGAGTCGATGGACGAGCTGCGCAACGTGCTGCGCGGGTCGGACATGGTCTTTGTGACGGCCGGTATGGGCGGCGGCACGGGCACCGGCGCAACGCCTACGGTGGCCAAGGTGGCGCGCGATGAAGGCGCGCTGACCATTGGCGTGGTGACGCGGCCTTTCACCTTTGAAGGGTCCAAGCGGGCGAAGGCCGCCGAAGAGGGCATTGATCAGCTCAAGGAGCATGTCGATACCCTGATTGTGATTCCTAACGACCGCTTGTTGGAGAATGCGGATCGTCGCGTCTCGTTAATGGATTCGTTCCGCCTGGCGGACGACGTGCTGCGGCAGGGCATTCAAGGCATCAGCGAGCTGATCACAGTGCCCGGCCTGATCAACCTCGACTTCGCCGATGTGCGCACGATCATGTCCATGGGCGGCGCGGCGCTGATGGCCATTGGTTATGGCAGCGGCGACGACCGCGCGCAGATGGCGGCCGAGCAAGCACTTTCCAACCGCCTGCTGGACGTCACCATCGACGGCGCGCGCGGTATTTTGTTCAACGTTACCGGCGGCCCGAACCTGAGTTTGTACGAGATCAACCAGGCCGCAGCCGTCATTCGCGAGACGGCGCACCCCGATGTGAACCTGATCTTTGGCGCCGTTGTGGACGAAGATATGGGCGATGAGATCCGCATCACCGTGATTGCCACGGGTTTTGAGCGGACGTTGCCGGCCGTGCATCGCATGACCAGCGCGCCGCGGAGTACGGATCGCCGCCCTACTCGTCCGCCGGTACGTGAAGCGGCGCCGGTGCGCGAATCGACGCCCGTTAGCAGTGCTGCTGCGCACGCCCCGCAAGAGGCGTCATCCGATAGCTCGCGCCAGCAATCTTCTTTCCGGCTGGACGACCTGGAGATCCCTGCTTTCTTGCGTAAAAAGCGCTAGTCGTATCGGCGGTTTGTCGAGAACAACCTTGTTTTTGTTCTCATCCAGCGGTTACCCCTCTTAGGACAGCTTTGCCGGCGATGGCACGGTCGCCGGCAGCCTGTTCCTTTCTCCTGGCAGGCGCAGCTAGCCTCCCTGTGCGGATCAATACAACTTTTAAGGTTCTTTCACGGCTCCGACCCTTGCCGCAGCTGTTGCGCTATGCTATAATGCCTTCATAAAGCGCTAGATATGGGGGAGCAACCCTCGTTCACCCTAATATCTGGCGTTTGTAGTTGACGGCAGTCTTTACCCAGTGATGGGCAACTAGCTTAATAGTTGGAGAACGTACTGTGAGATGTCCTTACTGTGGCACAGAAAAGACCCGGGTAATTGACACTAGCCATGATGCACGGGGAGGCATCCGCAGGCGGCGCGTGTGCACTGGCTGTGGCGAACGCTTCAGTACGTATGAGCGCCCAATTCTGGCAACGCCTTTGCTGATCAAGCGCGATGGCACGCGGGAAGAGTTCTCGCGGGACAAACTGACGGCAGGGATCCGCGTGGCCTGCGCCAAACGCCCTGTCGCCGCGGCAGCAATTGAGCGTATGGTGGGCGAGATTGAGGCGGAGCTGCAGCAAATGGGTAAGGCCGAAGTGCCCAGTCGTCTGGTCGGGGACAAGGTCATTCGCAAGCTAAAGGAATTGGACGACGTAGCCTATGTGCGTTACGCCATCGTCTACCTGAGGCTCGACGACCTGGAGTCGATACAAGACGAGATTGATCGCCTGTTGGCAGAATAGGCGGGGCAGGCGCTAAGTCTTGCGCTAATCGGGGAGCGCAATACCGGTTCAAGTTTTAGGAGGCAGCTATGTTGGAGAAATTAGACGGGGTTCAATCCCAGGTTAAAAGGACGGAGATTCCCTTAAGTGCGAATGGCCGTGCCGTGCTGGAGCGCCGCTATTTGCGGCGCGGACTGGACGGCAAGCCGATGGAAACCGTCGAGGGCATGTTTGAACGCGTGGCGCGGCACATAGCCTCCCCCGAGGCGGACCACGGCGCCGATAGCGCGCGCGCTGAACAGAAGTTTTACAATCTCCTAGCTGAGCTCCGCTTTATGCCCAACAGCCCCACGTTTACCGGGGCCGGCACACCGCTGGGCCAGTTAGCTGCCTGCTTTGTGCTGCCCATTGAAGACGACATGGGCCGCAATACGGCCGGTATTTTTCAGACGCTGCGCGATGCAGCGTTGATCCAGCAAACGGGCGGCGGCAACGGCTTCTCGTTTTCTCGACTGCGCCCAAAAGGGGCCGTGGTACACAGCTCGGCAGGCCAGGCTACAGGGCCTGTCGGCTTCCTACGCGTTTATGACCAGGCTTTCGGCGAAATCGCGCAGGGCGGCACTCGCCGTGGCGCTAATATGGCCGTCTTGCGCGTAGACCATCCCGATATCTTTGAGTTCATTTCCTGCAAAGCCAATGAAGGCTCAATCACCAATTTCAATATCTCAGTCGGAATCACCGACGCTTTTATGAAAGCGGTGGAGAACGATACCGACTTTGACCTGGTGAATCCACAAGATGGGCAGGTGTGGCAAACGGTGCGGGCGCGCGAGCTTTTCGACGAGATCGTGAAGTATGCCTATAGCAATGGCGAGCCGGGTGTGCTGTTTCTCGACGAGGCCAATCGCGGCAACCCGGTGCCCCACCTCTATGCGCTGGAAGCGACGAACCCCTGCGGCGAGCAATGGTTGGGGCCCTACGAGAATTGCTGCCTTGGTTCGATTAATCTGGCGCGGCATCTGGACGAGGATGGACAAGTCGACTGGGAGGCTCTGCAGCACACCGTAGAGGAAGCCACGCACTTTCTGGACAACGTGGTCTCGGCCAACGCTTATGTTCCGGCGGTGCCGCAGTTGGTGGAAGCTGCGCTCCGCGCCCGGCGCATTGGCCTGGGTATTATGGGCCTGGGAGACTTGATGTATAGCCTTGGCGTACGTTATGGCAGTAAGGAAGGCCAGGCGCTGGCAGGCGTCGTGATGGAGTTTGTGCGATACCACTGCATGCGCACCAGCATTGAGCTGGCGCAGGCGCGCGGGCCGTTCCCGGCAATCGAGGGCAGCATCTACGATCCTGAGAATTTGCAATGGCAGCCGCCGGCGCCATTGGTCTCCAGCGAGGAGACGTGGGGCCGGCCCGACCTGGATTGGCATGAGCTGGTAGACGATTTGAAGCGCTATGGCATTCGGAATGCCGCGCAGACGACGGTGGCGCCGACGGGCACGATTGCCACGGTGTCGGGCTGCGAGGGATACGGTTGCGAGCCGGTTTTTGCCCTGGCATACATTAGGCATGTCGACGATCGGGGCAAAGATCTTGAGCTATATTACACCAGCCCTTTGTTCGAACGTGCGCTTATCCAGGCCGGGGTTAGCGAAGCGGCGCGGCGCGAAATCGTGGAAGAGGTCGTGCGCGTGGGAAGCTGCCAACACATTGAGGCGGTGCCAGAAGATATTCGTCACAGCTTTGTCGTGGCGGCAGACATTACGCCAGAAGAGCACATCCGTATGCAAGCGGCTATCCAGGCCTTTGTCGACAACAGCATCTCCAAGACGTGCAACTTCCCTGAAACGGCCGCCGAAGCGGACGTAGCCAAAGCGTACAAGCTCGCCTGGAAGCTGGGTTGCAAGGGTCTTACCGTATATGTCACCGGCACGCGCGAAAAGGTGGTGCTGGAAACGAAGGCGACGAAAGAAGCCAAAGAGCAAAAAGCCGAACAGCCCATGCTGTGGCATGAATCGAAAAAGCCGCGCGCGGCCATGCTGCAGGGACGCACCTATCGCGTCACGACGCCGCTGGGCACAACCTATGTCACCATTAATATTAACGGTCAGGAGCAGCCGTTTGAGGTGTTTATCCATACCTCAAAGGCTGGAACGGATACGCTTGCCGTCTCCGAAGCCATCGGCCGTCTGATCAGCTACGTGCTGCGGCTGTCGTCCCCTGTTGCGCCGCGCGACAGGCTAAAGGAAGTGATCCGGCAACTGGAAGGCATTGGCGGCGGACGCCCGATGGGCTTCGGCGCGCAGCGTGTGCTTTCGTTACCGGACGGCGTTTCTCAGGTTTTGAAAGAGTTCATGGAAGAGAGCGACGCTGTGCAAGAAGTGATGAGCAATGGACGCCCGGCGCCCCAGACCCAACGCCGGCTGATAGGTGACTTATGTCCGGACTGCGGTGAGGCGACGTTGGTGAACGAAGAGGGCTGCCGCAAATGCTACACCTGCGGTTACAGTGAGTGTTGACCTGGCAGCCATGCCAATTGATGGATGCTGTCATTGAAACCCAGAACCTGACCAAACAGTTCGCCTCTCGCGGCGGTTGGCGCCGGCTGGCGCGCAAAGCGCCGCACAGCGCGGTCAATAGCGTCAGCCTGACCGTCGAACGCGGCGAACTGTTTGGTTTGCTGGGGCCCAATGGCGCCGGCAAAACAACCCTCGTAAAGATGTTGTGTACGCTGGTGCTGCCTACCCGGGGCACGGCTAAGGTGGCGGGCTACCCTCTGCAGCAGGCGGCCAGGATTCGCGCCGCCGTGGGGCTGATGGTTACGGACGATCGCAGCTTTTACTGGCGTCTGAGTGGCCGGGAGAACCTGCGTTTCTTCGCTGCGCTGCATCGGATACACGACAAGGCGGCAGAGCGACGCGTGGATGAGGTGCTGGAACAGGTGGAAATGGCCACGGCAGCCGACCACCGCTTTTCGGACTATTCGTCGGGCATGAAGCAGCGCCTGGCGTTGGCTCGTTGCCTGCTGCACAGGCCGCGGCTGCTATTTCTGGATGAGCCGAGCAGAAGCCTGGATCCGCTGGCCACGCGACGCCTGCACGGGATGTTGCTGCAGCTTGTGGCTGCGCAGAGAGTGACCATCTTCCTTATTACGCACGATCTGTCCGAAGCAGAGGCATTATGCTCTCGTGTCGCCGTGATGCACCAAGGCGCCATTCGCAGCGTCGGCGAGCCGGCGGCCATGCGCCGCACGCTCAGGCAGAAGCTGCAATATGACCTGCTGGTCGATAGGTTAAGCGGCGAAGCAGAAGCGCAGATCCGCCGGCAAGCGCCGGATTTACAGGTGGAAGCCGCCGGCGGCGGCTTACGTCTCGGCCTCACAGTGGCAACCGAAGGCCAGGCGCTAAACACGGTGCTCGACGTGCTGCGTGGTGGCGGATCGACGATTTTCAGCATAGAAAGCAAGGCGCCGAGCTTGGAAGAGGCCTTTGCTCGCCTGACGGCCGGGCAGGAATGAACCAGCGTGCCTAACCAGCTACGATTATTACGGGCTTTCCTACATCGCGATTACCGCACGGAGCTCAGCTACCGTTTTTCATTCTTATTGAGCCTGGCGAGCGTGCTCTTCACGGCTATCACCTACTATTTTGTGGCTGCGCTGTTGGGCGACAGCGTGCGGCCCATGTTGGAGCCGTACGGCGGAGACTACTTCGCCTTTGCCCTGATCGGGGTAGCTTTCGCCAGTTACTTCTCGCTGGGCTTAAGCGGCTTTTCGCGGGCATTGCGGCTGGCGCAAACCACGGGAACACTGGAAGCGATGGTCATGACGCCCGCTTCGCTATCCACCATTGTTCTGGGTTCGGCCGCCTGGAGTTATGCCTTCACGACGTTACGCGTGATGCTTTATTTGCTGTTAGGCGTGGCGCTGGGAATGCGCCTGACAGACGCAAACTACGCTGCGGCCCTGTTCACGCTGCTGCTGGCAATTGCCACGTTTGCCGCCATGGGTATATTGGCGGCGAGCGTGATCATGGTGACCAAGCGCGGCGACCCTATCACCGGCCTCTTTAGCGGCTTTGCCACGCTGATCGGCGGCGTCTTTTACCCGGTTGAGGTAATGCCCGAATGGTTGCAGCACATCGCCGGCCTCATTCCGATCACCTATGCCCTGCGCGCCATGCGCCTGTCGCTGCTGGAAGGCGCCCCGTGGCGCGTCGTAGCGCCGGATTTGCTGGCGCTTGGCCTGTTTGCGATCTTGCTCTTTCCGTTGTCGCTATGGGGCTTTCGTTATGCGGTGGAACGGGCCCGCGAGGAAGGCAGCCTGGCTCATTATTAAGAGAACAGCGCCGGTTGACGTGAGTCATCCGGCGCTGTTATTTCTAATGGAACGTGGGCTGGCTCAGGATGCAGGTTCCAGAGTGGCGGCAATGCGCTCCGACTTGCGGCCGTTGCTGTGCTCCGTATCAGTGGTGGACGCCTGCCCGCGACGGAAAATGCCGCCGACCGAAAGATAGTCGTAGCCCTTTTGTACGAGACGATCGTAATCGGGGAGCATCCGCCGCCCGTCGATTACCAGATAGGGCAACTCTGCGGCCTGCTCGATTGTCGAAGCAAGGCCGCGGAACTCTTCCCAATCGGTGGAGATGTAAACGGCGTCGCTGCCTTCGATGGCCTCTTTTGCCGTTTCGAAGTAGCTGATACGGTCAAAGAGGTGGTTATTGGCGGGGTTGAACCAGCTACGCTGCGCTTCGTCCATCGCCAGTGGATCGTAGGCCCGAATTTCGGCGACGCCCTTGGCCAACAAGGATTCGACGGCTTTCAGGGCAGACGAATCGCGCATGTCGTTGGTGCGCTTCTTGAATGCCAAACCCAGCAGAGCCACGCGCTTGTTGTTAAAGTTGAAATTCGCTTCGTAGACGGCACGATCGATCATATAGCTCTTCTGGTATTCATTAATGTTATAGACTGCTTGGAGCAGGTCCGTGGAGCGGCCAGCGCGATTGAGCTGGTAAATCAGCGATTGGATGTCTTTGCCAAAGCAACTGCCGCCGGCGCCATTGCTCACATAGGAACCCCAGGTGCTGATGCGCTCGTCGGCCGTGACGCCAATTTTCAGGTCTTCCATGCGCACGTTGCCGTACGATTCGCCCAGGCGTGCGCCGACCCCGTTCCAGAAGGAAATGTAGGTGAGCAGCAAGGTGTTGGCCACGTACTTGATCGACTCCGCGGTTTCGGGCGTCGTTTCCAGATAGCGAATGCGAACGTGGTTTACAAACTGCGAATAAACCTGGCGCAGTAGGACGAAATCTTCTTCAGAATCTGCGCCAACCACAACGCGGTCGGGGCGGCGCGAACCCTCTACAGCACTGCCCTGTGCCAGGAATTCGGGATTGGAAGCAACGCCAAAATTCTCGACGTTGTGCTCTTCCATGACTTTTTGCAGTTGCCGCGCCGAGCCAATGGGCACCGTGCTCTTGTTCACCAGCACGACACGCTTCTTATCCTGGCGCTTGGCCAGCAGCTCCGCAATGTAATGGGCGGCATTCATGTAGTAACTCAGGTCCGTGGAACCGTCGCGTTTTGGCGGCGTGGGCAGGCACATGAAGATGATGTCTGCACCGTCGGCGATATTATCCAAGGTGGTGGTGAAGTGGAGATAACGGCCGCTGGTTTCGCCGATGGCCTCAACCAGGCCCGGTTCGTTTACATACCGTTCGATACTATCGCGGTGCCCCGACTGGTAAGCGGCGATGCGCGCTTCGTCAATATCATAGGCATAGACTTCATGACCATATTCGGAGAGTACGGCTGCGTGCGGCAATCCCACGAAGCCGGTCCCTACTACAATTACTTTCATCATTGTTCTCCTTGACTTACAAAAACGTAGGCCACAAACGATGCAACACGACTAACAGCCTATTGAAGCGAAAATTCGCCCGCCTTACCACAGCCGTTTAGTCCTGTATCATCTCATTCGCTGCTTCGCGTCCAATTTTCACGGCGAAGTTTGTTCCCCGATCCCAGGGATAAACCTGGCTCATGCTAGCAAAGTATAGATTAGCAAGCGGAGTACGCAAGTCCGGAATATTGCGCGAGTGGTAAACTTCTGGAACGGGCTGGGCATAGCGCGCGCGGAACAACCAGCTATCGCGGACCCAGTCTGGTTGGAAATCTTTGTTGATGCGGGCCAGGCTTTCTACGAAACGGGCCTGTATCTCCTGCATGGACATTGAGAAATAGTCATGTTCGGGCACAACATAGTCGCCGCAGTACACGATATGGTCGCCGCCGTAATAGCGCCGATCGATATAATTGGTGTGCTCTACGAGCGCCAGGAAAGGCAGCACGTTTTGCGACTTGTCGGCGGAGACGGCCGGGATATTGAGCCAGTAAGTATCTTTCATAAGCTGGCGGCGCAGAGCAAGGGTGAGTACCACGGCGCCCATGCTCTTCAACTGCGCCAACTGGCCCATATAATCGGCCGGCAGGTCGGGCGCCATGCGGCGCAGCAGATCGGGTGACGTGGTGACCAGCACTTTGTCGAAATCGAGAAGCCGGTCGCCCACCTGCAGGGCCAGCGACCCGCCCTCGGCCGCCGGCCGGATGGCCTGAACTGGCGCGCTAAGCTGCAGGGCAGCGCCGCGCCGGGTCAGCGAGTCGACGAGCGAGTCGACGAAGAACTGAAACCCGCCGCGGAAGTAACCCAGGCGCGGGCTCCTTACCTTGAGCCGAGCCCACATCCAGGCCATATTTGCCTGGCGATAGTAGGGGCCAAACTTGCCAATAAGCAGCGGCCGCCACGTCATTTCGTACACTTTGTCGCCATACCAGCGCCGCAGCCATTCATCGGCCGTCACCTGTTCTAGATGGCGCCAGGGCGCTGAGAAACGCAGGTAGGCGCTAACCAGGCCGAAGCGGGCAACGTCGAGCAGATTAAATCCGGGGAAGCGGAGCCAGGCCAACGGCGAGTCGAATGGTTCGATCTTACCCTGATGAAGCACTGACGTGAGAGGCCGCGGGAAGAATAGAGCCTCGCCAATGCCGAGCTCATGCACCAGGGCAATGATTGCTTTATCCGAGGTGAAGAGGTGATGGTAGAACTTCTCCAGGGGCCAATCCCAGCGCCCGTCTGTGAACCCTGCCGCCAGGCCACCAGCGTGATCGGCCGCTTCAAAGAGCGACACCTGGTAGCCGGCCTGCAGCAAATCGTGCGCTGCCGCCAGGCCTGTGACGCCCGCGCCAACGATGGCGATGCGGGCGGCGCGGCCCGTCATGGTAGGGCCTCGCTCTCGGCGATACGTGCAGCGCGGCCGAAGTCAGACCAGCCCAGACCTTCGTGGATCATGTAGTAAGCGCCGAGCAACGTAATGGGCAGCCAGAGGGCGGCGTGCAGCACCAGCGTGTAGGCCCCAGCCAGATCCGCGGCAACGCCATATAGCACCAGAACGGCAATGCCTGGGGTGTCGAAAGTGCCCACATAGCCGGGCGCCGAGGGTAGCGTTGTGGCCAGGTTGACGACGCCATTCATCAGCATGAGGGCAAAAAAGGAGACCTGAAAGGGGAACGCCTGCATGACAAACCAATATTTCACCGTCTCTAACAACCAGATAATAACTGACGTGAAGAATATCATCAGCACATTGCGAATATTGCGCAATGATTCTAGGCCTTGCAAGAAGCGCCCCACCAGGTCGAGCACTGTCTGCCGAAAGCGCTGCGGCAGAAAGCGATTGCCCAGCCACTCGGCCAGCCTCAGCGTCCTATGCGGCGCTGCCGCCAAAGCAAAAAAGAGGGCCATGGCGCCCAGGAAGCCGAGGCTGGCTAAAGTCACCAGGGTTCGCAGACCGTCGCTAGGGATAGGCGCAAAGGGCAGCGCCGCAAAGACAAATAGGAGCATCACCAGCCCATCGAAAACGCGCTCCACGATGACCGTGGCCAGACTGGCGCTCATGGGGACGCCTTCTTTGCGGCGCAAAACGTAGGAACGCAGCAGCTCGCCCGCCCGGAACGGATAAACATTGTTGCCCATATAGCCGATGACGACCACCGGAAAGAGGTTGGCCAGCGGGATTTGCTTGAGCGGGCGCAACATATAATCCCAGCGCCACGTGCGCACCCACACGCCGATGAAGTAGGCGCCCACGCCGGGCAGGAGCCACCAGTAATTGGCCTGGCGCACATTGTGCCAGACTTCGCTCAGCTCCAGCCCGCGCAGCGCGAGCCACACAAAGATGGCGCTGATTGCCAGGCCAAGCCATAGCTGCCAGCTTCTCAAGATGCCTATTTCTCGTACCCGTTACCCGTAGTAGCCTCGCAGCGTATTGTCCCTCGGCGCATTGGTCAGCGTGACGCCGACAATGCGTACCCGCGTCCTTTCCAGAAGCTCTTTAGCCCGTTCCGCGTGGTCGCGGCGCGTCTTGCCGGCATTGACGACCAATAGAACGCCGTCAACGCGAGCACCGATGACCGCTGCATCGGTCACGCCCAGCACCGGCGGCGCGTCGATGAGAACAATGTCCGCTGTGTCGCTCAGCTCCTGGAGCACCCGATCCACTTGCCTGGAGCCCAACAGGTCGGCGGGATTTGGCGGCTTCGGCCCACTGGTTAGTAGAGACAGGTTCGGCACGCTGGTCCGCTGCGCCTGGACGGGGACCGTTTCGTCAAGCACCATTGTGGTCAGCCCGCTGTCGTTGGACACCTCAAAAACCTCATGCAGCGATGGGCGACGCAAATCGCAGTCAACCAGTATGGTGCGCCGGTCGCTTTGCGCCATCGTCACCGCGAGGTTGGCGATGGTCGTGCTTTTGCCGTCGTCTGGGGCAGCAGAGGTCACAACAAGCGTACGCAGTGGTTGATCGACGCTGTAAAAAGCCAGATTCGTGCGCAGCGTGCGATAAGCTTCACTTGCCGGCGAACGAGGGTCAGTAAGAGTAATCAGGTTCATCATTGTTTCTTCCGCTTCATCAGTATCGGGCTTTCAGCTCTGCGGAATCCGCCCAATCACCGGGATTTCAAGGTAACGCTCGACGTCTTCTGGCCTTCGTAATACGCCCGATTCGAGCCACTCCAGGATAAATATGGCGACAATGCCAAGAAAAGCACCAAACACAGCGCCGGCGGCCGTGTTGATTGTGGTCTGCGGGCGATCGAGGGCCACGGTGGGATGGTCGATCAGCTCGGCGTTGATGTGATCTTCGGCGCGAAGGAGCGCATTCTCGTCAACGCGCAGGGCGATGAGCTGTTCGGCCCAGGCACGGGCGATATCTTGCGCCAGGCTTGGGTTGCTATTTTCGACGTTGATTTGGATGATCGATTCCGAGGTGGCTGCGGCGATGGTGACATCGCCTAACAAGGCTTGCGGCTGCATATCTAACTGTAACGCATCGATCACCTCCTCGGCGCGCATGCTACTATTGAGCCAGGCGGCCATATCGCGCTGGCGGAGACGAACGGCTTGCGCCTGCCCAAAGTCGGGCCGCGAGGTAATCAAGAGGCGCGCCGACGCTTCATATACCGGCGTCTGCATACGGCTAAAGCCGAAGGCAGCGGCCGCGGTGAGTATGGCTAAGAGCACGATCAGCCAGCCGCGCTGGCGAATAATGCGTATGTAATCCTTAAACTCCACTATAGTTTTCCTCTTTACTCGCCGGGAATCTCGGCCAGCACAGTGTAACCCATTTCCTCCAGTACTCGCCGATCGCGAACGGTGGGATCGATGTATTCGACGGTCAGCGCCAGGCCAAGTCCGGCAGCCAGGGCGATGGCCAGGCGCAAGGGCAGGTCTAGTTGGCTGCGTATGCCAGCCGGAATGGCGTTGACCAACGGCGCGTCTAACGGCGTGATTATCGCCGCTTCGCCTCCCAGCTGAGGCAGGACTTCATGATTGCGCTGCTGCAGCACGACGATAGCGGCATCCATGATATGGGCCAGCGCTTGCGGATCGGGATGGATCAGCGAAAGGGTAAACATGCTGCGCGCATTGTCGGCAATGAGGCCGCCCTGCACGGCGCCGGGGGCGATGTCCAGGCCGCGCGCGACCAGCTCGTCGCTTACGGCCTCTGCAAAACGGTTGCCATGCACCCAGTCGGTGAGCCCGTTAACGATATACTCCGAAGTGAGCCAGTTATAGTAGCGTTGCTCGTCTGTAAGCAGTTCGCCGGCTATTGGCGGCTGGCCCACGAGAAAGCGAATGCCGACATTGTAAGCGGTGGCCGGAGGGCGGTATGTTGCCAATCCAATGGCCAGCACAATCGCCGCGGGGATGAGCAGGAGCGGCCAGCGGCGGAGGAAAATGCGCCATAATTCACGTAGTTCCATGGCTAGCGCTCGTCTCTTGCTAGCGTCGCGCGTGCCACGAAATCGTCTATCTTGCGGCGGAACAGTTCCGTATCGAACTGCTGCGCGTGGGCGCGAATGGTCATGGGGTCCGTACTCTCTGGTTCAAACGTTTCGACGGCATTGATGATAGCCTCAGGTGACTGTTGAGCAAATAGAACGCCGGCGCCGGGCACGACCGTTTCCAGAGCGCCGCCTGCCGCGTAAGCGATCACCGGCCTGCCGGCCGCCATGGCCTGTAGGGGCGCAATGCCGAAATCTTCTTCGCCTGGAAACAGGAAAGCTCGGCAGCGCGCCATCAGATCTGGGAGCTCGTCGTCGCTCACGTAACCAAGAAAGGTGACATTGGGGCCGGCAAGCCCCTCCAGCCGCTCGCGATCCCGGCCGCTTCCGGCGATGAACAGGGGCCGGCCAAGTCGGTTAAAGGCTTCGATGAGCACGTCCACACGGCGATAAGGCACCAGGCGCCCGACCATCAAATAGTAGTCGTCCACTTGCCTTACCGGCTGGAAGCGCTGCGTATCGACCGGCGGGTGTATGATGGTCGATTCACGCCCGTAGATCTTGGCGATTCTCCGACGAACCTCCTGCGATATGGCGATAAAGTGGTCCACGCGCTCGGCCGCCAGGCGGTCCCAAATACGCAGATAATGGAGGGCCGGCGCCAGCAGCCGGCGGGCCAGGCGGCCCAACCCCTCTTGCTCGGCGTATTGGTGGTAGCGCCAGACATAGCGGGTGGGCGTAAGGCAGTAGCAGATGTGAACGGTTTCCGGGCCTGTGATCACGCCGTGACAAAAGCCACTCTTGTTGCTGAGCACCACATCGTAAGCGCGGAAGTCGAATTGCTCGAAGGCCAGCGGATACAGGGGGAAATAGCGTTGCTGGCGTCGGTGCGCGCCGGGAAGGCGGTCGATAAACGAGGTGCGTATATCCCATGAGCGCCAATGGTGCGGCATGCCCTCTCGCCAATATAGCGAAGTAAATACTGGCGCAGCGGGGTACAGGTCCACCATGGCTTCCAGCACATCTTCGGCGCCGCCGATCTGATTGAGCCAATCGTGCACCAGGGCAACACGGGCGCCGGCAACGGCCGCGGATTGCGGCTGCCGCTGGATCTCGGCGGTCAAGGGATCCATCGGTCAGTTGATCCCCAGCCGCTCCATGCGTGCTGCCAGCTCCGCTTCAACTTCCATGCTGTGCATGGCTTCGTCTAGCTGGTGATCCAGGCTGCCAGACTGCACTTCCCAGGCAGCGTCGGCGTGGTCCAGGCGTCTGCGGATATTTTCGGCAGCCCTGGCGACCTCGCTGTCCCCCTGGCCCATCAATGAATCGAGCGAGCGCATCGCTCTGGTCGAGACTTCTCTGGCTTTGGCCAGCTCTAAGAGAAAGCCCAGCTCCTGGCGTTCCTGGCGGGCAATGGCCAGGCGGCCTCCCAGCTTCACTTCCACGTCACGCAGCTTCTCGGCGGCGCTTACCTGCCGTTCTAAGGAGCCATCATAGGTGGCGATCAGCTCTAGCGTCGAGCTTAGCTGCTTCTGGGTAACCATAGCCTCTGTACGGCGGTCGTTCACCAGAAAATGATCGACGGCCGCATCAAGCTCTGCTGCGCGATTGGCGAGCGCCTCGCGGCGGCGCCTTGTGCTCTTTACCTGCGCGATCATCGGGTCGATGGTGGCCTTGAATTCGGACAGCTCGCGCTCGGCGCGACGGATATATTCGTCATAAACTGCCAGATCGCTCTTTTCGATAGCACGGTCTGCCCACTCGTGCAAGCTGGCTCGAAAAAGGGTTCTCAGTTTTTGCAGAAGTGATGCCATCGGTCCTCCGGCGCGGTACGCAGATTCGAGCGTATCAGCGCTTCTGTTGACGGTCGATTATACCGTTACTGCCGGGAAGATGAAAAAAGGCGACCGCGCGTGCGGTCGCCTCTCTACGTTACCCGGCCAGAACTAGTTATTGAATAGTCAGGAGCTGGCCGGGGAGGTAGCTCAGTCGCCGAAGGCTCCCTGCTGCTTGCTTAAGATACGATCTTGATTTCTTCTTCGTCGAACGGGTTTGCCTTAGCCGTCGTCGCCGTGCTTACTTCGGGCATGATGATTGCCAGAATGAAGTAAACAAGGAGCGCCTGGCCCAGGGTGGACAGCCCCGCTAGGACGAAGAGCAGCCTGATGATCACGGGATCGACATTCAAATAGTCGCCGATACCTGCGGCGACGCCGAGGAACATACGGTCGTTGCTTGAACGAACTAGCTTCTTTTCACTCATTTTAACCTCCAAATCTTTCTCTGTTGTGCCATACTGCTTGTCTCGTGATCCAATACGCACAAATGAGTGGCAGAGTTGCGCGCGGGTTTGAACTGTGTTTGAAGAGCATGCGGGCGCAGTGTAGATGTGTTAAACTCTGCGACCGGATTGGCGTGGTCACATCAGGCAGGTGGCCGAGTTGTGGAGGCTTTCCTCCGTAACGAATCCGCTTCTCACTTCTGAGGAAAATATTATGACTGAGGTGCTTATAACGGCGGGGTTTGACGAGCCGCTTCTCGACAAAATCAGAGCCGTGTCGCCAGATTTGGAGGTAACGCAGCGTTCTATGAGTGATGGGCGGTGGCCTGACGATGAGCAGGTGACGGCCGAGATTATCTATGCCATCTCTGGCGTGCCGCACCCCGAGCAGGCACCGAACCTGCGCTGGGTTCAGGCCCACTCCGCGGGCATCGATCGCTTGCGTGACCTTCCTATTTGGGAAAGCGACGTCGTGATCACTAACTCCAGCGGCATCCATGCGCCCAACATCGCCCAATATGTGCTGGCGCAGATGCTGGCATGGGCCCACCGTGTTCCGAAGTGGCTTCGGTTGCAGTCTGAGTCGCGATGGCCCGACGATCGCTGGGGCGAGCTGCTGCCGGATGAGCTGCGAGGAAAAACCTTGGGCATCGTGGGGTATGGCAGCATCGGCCGGGAAATCGCGCGGATTGCCACCGCTTTCGGCATGCAAGTGCTAGCGACGAAGCGTGATCCGCGCCACTTAGAAGATACGAACTATTTCATTCCTGAAACGGGCGATCCCGAGGGCATCTTGCCGGCGCGCATCTATCCTGGCGAGGCGACGCGGTCGATGGTGGCGGAATGTGATTTTGTGGTGATTACGCTGCCGCTGACGGATAAGACGCACCATCTTTTTGATGAAGAGATGTTTCGCGCCATGCGCGAAAACGCATTTGTGGTGAACATCGGCCGCGGGCCGGTGATCAACGAACGAGATCTGATTCGCGCCTTGAAGAAGGGCTGGATTGCTGGCGCCGGGCTGGATGTGTTTGAAGAAGAGCCGCTGCCGGCCGATAGCCCGCTGTGGAAACTGGAGAACGTCATCATTAGCCCGCACATTAGCGGCTCGACGCCGCATTACGATGAACGGGCGACGCATCTCTTTTGTGAAAATTTGCGGAGGTATTTGGACGGGAGACCGTTGCTCAATGTGGTCAATCGCGAGTACGGTTACTGACCCGTCTAGAAAGCTATGAAAGTTGCAGTGATTTCCGATATGCATGGCAATGTGCCTGCCTTGCAGGCCACATTGGACCATGTAGAGCAATGGAAGCCGGATACGATCGTGGTTAACGGCGACGCGGTCAATCGCGGACCGCGCTCGCGTGACGCCTGGGAACTCATTCGTGCGCGTCGCGAGCTCCCAGGTTGGCTCGTCGTCGGCGGCAACCATGAGGATTATGTGGCGCGCTGGATGGAAGATGCTGCGGCCCCCGGTGATCCGCTGTTTCAGATCTTCCGCAGCTCCTACGTCACCTACCGGCAGCTTGGCGATCTGGTGGCCGAGATAAGGGAGCTGCCTTTCCAGGTGGAAATCGAAGGCCCGGGCGGCACGATGATCCGTGTAACTCACGGTAGCATGTTGGGAAACGACAAGGGCATTCATCACGATACGCCGGAATCCAAGTTGCGGGAGCAGATTGCGCCAGCGCCCGACGTTTTTTGCACGGGGCACACACACCTACCCTTCGTGCGCCGTGTGAATGGCACGCTGGTGGTTAATTCTGGTTCGGCGGGAACAGCGTTCGACGGCGATCCGCGCATCAGTTACGCGCAGCTAACCTGGCGGGGAGACGGTTGGCAGGGCGAGATCGTGCGCCTGGAATACGACCGGCAACAAGCGCGTCGCGACTTTGAAATGAGCGATTACCTCCAAGAAGCTGGGCCGTTGGCAAAGATTTTCTTTCAGGAATGGCTGTTGGCGCGCCCAATGGTGAGCCGCTGGATCGACAGGTATCAGCAGGCCGTGATCGACGGAGAGATTGAGCTGGAGCGCTCGGTGCAGGAATTCCTGGATGACGAATTGTCCTAGCCTCGCCGTTTGGCAATTCACCGCGCTTGCTCTATAATTACAGTCTGATTCGGGGCGTGGCGCAGGTTGGTAGCGCGCACCGTTCGGGTCGGTGAGGTCGTCGGTTCGAATCCGGCCGCCCCGACAGCACAATGGCCTTCTTCAGACGAAGAAGGCCATTTTCTTTGCAACCATCTCTAAACTCTGCCTGAGAAAGCAGCGCTAGTCCGTCCGGCGCGTATTCGTTGCCTGTCTCATGGCCTCGGCAAGCCTTCTCACGCCCTCTTCGATTTGTGGCTCGCTGAGGCCGCTGAAGCCGAGCAGAATGGAGGGCGGCGCCGGGCGCTGCAGATGATAGGGTTGCCCGGCGTAGACGCGCACACCGCGTAAGGCGGCCTGCGCTACGACGCTTGCTTCATCGACCTCCGGTGGGAGGTAAGCCATGATGTGCAATCCTGCCGGCTCCGGAGCGAAGCTAACAGTAGATCCTAGCTCAGCTTCGATGGCCGCGACTAATGTGCGCCGGCGTCGGCCATACTCCTTGCGCAAGCGCTTTAGATGTCGTTCAAAGTGGCCTTCCTGGATGAAATCAGCCACGGCTGCCTGCGTGAGCGTTGGCGCGCCGCGATCGACGACCGACTTTGCTTTGAGGAAGGGCGGCAAGAGGCCGCCCGGTAAAACCACGTAACCCAGGCGAAGGGCAGGGAAGAGGACTTTTGAGAAGGTGCCCAGGTAGATCACGCGGCCTGTGTCGTCGAGACCTTGTAACGCGCCCAAAGGCTGGTGCTCATAGCGCAGCGCGCCGTCGTAATCGTCTTCGATGATCTGTGCATTGTAGCGCCTGGCCCATTGCAATAGAGCCAGCCGCCTTCCGGCGGGCATGGCGCCGCCGCGGGGAAACTGGTTTGCCGGTGTGACAAACGCCAGGCGAGCAGCCGATGACGGTGGAATACGTTCGGCCGGAAACCCTTCGTTGTCCACGGGCAAAGGCTTCAGACGCGCGCCGTGTGCCGCGAACAGAGAAAAAGCATCGGTGTAGCCTGGAGTCTCGACGAGAACTTCGTCCCCTTTGTCGAGTAACAGGCGGGCAATAATATCTACGGCTTGCTGCGCGCCATTCACAATGATTACTTCGTCGGCGTGGCAATGGACGCCTCGCAGCCGCGCCAAATAGTCGGAGATGACCTCGCGCAGCGGCGCAAAACCGGCGACCGAACCGTAGCGCGATAGCATCACGTCGTCGGTGCTCAGATAGCGCGCCAGCAGGCTGCGCCACACGGCGTAGGGGAAGATATGGGGAAAAGAGCGGCCAAAGCCGAAATCAATATCGACCTCGACTGGGTGTGATTGCTCTGGCTGGTCGCCCAGATGCTCAAGCTGCATCATGCGCCGGCCCCACGCAGAGAGCTGCGCCGAGGCTGGTTCCGGCGGCTGCGTGGCGGTTTCTGGCTGATTGAGCTGAAGCTGCGAAGCGACAAAGGTGCCCGCGCCCCGCCGGCGCACCACATAGCCTTCTGCCTGAAGCTGGTCGTACGCCTGTGTAACCGTAATTCGCGCAATGTGTAGCTGCTTTGCCAGCGCCCTGGTGGCCGGCAGGCGCGTCGCTGCGGCCAGGCTACCCTCGAGTATCTGCACGCGCAATTGGCGAAAGAGCTGGCGGTGAAGCGGCTCGTCTTGTGTGCTGTCAAGCTCGAATGACAAATTCATCTCTAAATTGTAACATATGTTCTGGGGCTGCTATCATTTATCCCACGCTAACAGAAAAGCGCTATAATAGACATAAGTAAACGAAGACCAGACACAGCGACATGCTCAAATGAGTTACGTTCCACCAAAACGGATCCAGGAAAAGCTGGAGCGCTTGCCGTCGGGGCCAGGCGTCTATCTGCATAAGGATGAAGACGGCAATATCTTATATGTCGGCAAGGCGGTTAACTTGCGCTCGCGGGTGCGCTCTTATTTCACGCCAAGTGTAGACTCCTATAAGACCCTGCACATGCGCCGCAAGGTCGCGGACGTCGAAACGATCACGACCGATTCTGAGCTGGAAGCGCTGCTTCTAGAAATGACGCTGATCAAGAAGCACCGGCCGCACTACAATGTGCGGCTGAAGGACGATAAGCGTTATCCTTATATCAAAGTGCATTGGGCCGAGGATTACCCCAAAGTGACCGTAACGCGACGCATGGTGCGCGATGGCTCGCGGTATTTTGGCCCTTACACCTCAGCGTGGGCCGTGCACCAGACACTGGACCTGCTGCGCAAGATATTCCCTTATCTAACCTGTGACCGCAATATCACTGGACAGGACGAGCGCGCCTGCCTGTATTACGACATCAAGCTATGCAGTGCACCGTGCATTGGGGTCGTCAGCAAGCAGCAGTATCGCGACATGATTAAGGGGTTGATGGACTTTCTGGAGGGACGGTCCGAGCACCTTGTACGGGACATTCGGGCCAAGATGAGCCAGGCCGCCGCCGATCTGGACTTCGAGACTGCAGCGCAGTACCGTGACCAGCTTCAGGCCATCGACCAGGTCGTGGCCAAACAAAAGGTCATCGCCGCTGCCAATACCGATCAGGACGTAATTGCCTTCGCCCGCGAGCAGGGGGATGCCTGTGTTCAGGTATTTTTTATTCGGCACGGCAAGCTCATTGGCCGCGAATACTTCTTGCTAGAAGGCACTGAAAACGAGGAAGACGCCGCAGTGCTTCAGGAATTCGTGACCCAGTTCTACAACGAAGCCGCGCATATCCCGCGCGAGGTGCTGCTACCGGATGAAGTGGAAGAAGCACGCATTATCGAAACATGGCTGCAGCAAAAGCGCGGGCAAAAAGTGGCCATTAAGGTCCCGCGCCGCGGCCGCAAGCGGGAGCTGGTGGAGATGGCAGCGAAGAATGCGGAAGATACGCTGGCCACGCTGCGCCAACAGTGGGCCGTGGACCGCTCGCGGCATGTGGAAGCGATGAGTGATCTGCAGCGCGCGCTCGATCTACCGGCCGCGCCAGCGCGTATTGAGTGTTACGACATCAGCCACACACAGGGCACACAGACCGTAGGCAGCATGGTCGTCTTTTTGCACGGCGTGCCACGCAAGAGCGACTACCGTCGCTTTAATGTACACACTGTAGGCAACGACGACTATGGAGCCATGCGCGAGGTGCTCGAACGGCGCTTGCAGCGTTACCGTGAAAGTGCGTCTGGCGAGCTCACGGATCCGTCACAAATCGGCAAAGCGAAGAAAGACATAGCCTGGGCTATCCTGCCCGACCTCATGCTGATCGACGGCGGCAAAGGGCAGTTGGGTGTGGCGCAAGACGTGCTGGCTAGCTTTGGCCTGGAAGAGGACGTGCCGCTGGCCGCTCTGGCGAAACAAGAAGAAGAGCTGTTTCGGCCGCAGCAAGAACAGCCGATCCGCTTGCCAGCGCGCTCGGAAGCGCTGTACCTGGTGCAGCGCGTACGTGATGAGGCGCACCGCTTTGCTAACGCGGGCCACCGCCAGCGACGGACGAAAATGGGCACGGCCTCGGTCCTGGATAGTATTCCTGGCGTAGGACCGACACGGCGCAAGCTCCTGCTGGAGCACTTCGGAGATCTGGAGGCCATTCGCACGGCAACGGCCGAAGAAATTGCATCCGTTCCAGGTATCCCCCTGACCGTAGGGCAGGCGGTCAAAGCCCACTTAGCCTGAGACATTGATAGGGCAAAATTCAGCTTCCGAATATCGATTATAAAAAGCTTGACACGTTAGAACACCTGTGCTATTCTGTCAATCAGAACAGGTGTTCTATACCCTCCCATCAGCGGAGCCGGAAAGCAGCGACCCTTTCCGGCTCCGCCCCCTCTAACCGGGTATGGCTGGCCAGACAGCAGAAGAACACAAAATGTGTCACGAAATCTATCAGTGTCCTGCCCGAATGAATCGGCATGGAGGAGGCCTAAAGTGATGAGACAGAATGTCCTTTATGGAAGCGGTGGAATGGAGCTTTTTCAGCGAATCGGCAATAACAGCATAAGGTTTCCGCGGCGGGCGGTGGTGGCCGTTATCCTGCTAATTGCCTTATTTGCCTTCGAGATCTTCAACTTCGACACCACAAGATATGCCCTGACGAATCTGCTGGGCCCGGTCTCCTTTGCCAGCGTTGGTTGGGCCTCAATCCTGGCAGTTGCCTTTTGCGCCATCGACTTCGCAGGGTTAGTGCGCATGTTTACCCCAGAAGTAGACGGCGAGCAGCCGAAAGAGGTGTGGTACCTAATGGGCGCCTGGCTGCTTGGCGCAACAATGAATGCCGTCATGACGTGGTGGGCCGTGTCGCTAACATTACTATCCCATGACTTCGGCAACGAAGTGCTGAGCCGTGGACAGTTGCTGCAAATTGTACCTATTTTCGTGGCGACGCTGGTGTGGTTAACGCGTATTCTGTTCATTGGTGCGCTCACGGCCACAGGAAGCCAGTTGATCCACGGAGAAGCGGAAGATGTGCATGGCGCGGCCATGCACGGCCACCGGCCATCTCTGGCGATGGGCATGCCGCTTACGGAGAACGGTGCGCGCACCAGCATTTTGCAGGCGCGCAACGAGCAGCCCACGCTTGTCTCCCATCATGGCTTGAGTTCTGTCAGCGACGAGCTGCCGGCGTTCCTGAAGCGCCGCGCCGGTTATACGGAGGCGGAATCCGACAGCGCGGCTCACTACCAGCCCGAGCGGCAAGCGCCTGCGCGCCAGACGCCCATGGCCATGGACTTTGATTATGGGCCTGACGAAGAGGCGCCGCCAGCGCCTCGCGAGCCCAGGATTCCACGCAATGTCGCCAACAATTCGCCGTCGAACGGTCGCGTGCGCCAACGGCCGCCAATGCCCGGCGCCAATGGATTCCATGCCCGCTCGCGGAGCAGTAACTAGCACCCTGGAGGCGGAACAAAATGGCCTATTACGATCAATACTTTTCTGATTACCCGCAGATACAGACGCCGTTTATTTCCAACGCGCAGTCGACGCAGCAGATCGTCCGCAAGCGAATGGTTATGATTTTGTCGACAGTGCTTCTGCTCGTTGTACCTCTGCTGGTCTCGCTGCGACCCAATGTCGATGCGGCGTCGAGCGCCGCGGCAATGCAGGCGGCGATCAGCGGCGACGCGCAATCAGCGGCCGGCGAAGCGGCTCAGGAAGAAGCCATCGTGGCCGCGCCGGTGGCCCCAGGCAGCGTCATCTCGCCCGTTTTCACGGCAGAGGTACGTCACTGGGAGCCGCAGATCCTCAATTGGGCTAATTCATATGGGCTTGATCCGAACCTGGTGGCGATCATCATGCAGATTGAATCGTGCGGCGACCCACAGGCGGTATCCATCGCCGGCGCACAGGGCCTGTTCCAGGTGATGCCTTTTCACTTTGCCGCCGGAGAGAACTCGCTAGATCCCGACACCAACGCGCATCGTGGCATGAATTACTTCGTGGAACGGCTGGCGCAGACGGGCGGCGACATTGGGCGCGCCTTTGCCGGCTATAATGGCGGGCACGTTGCTGCCGCGGCGAGCTGGGATGACTGGGCGCACGAGACGCAGCGCTACTACGTCTGGAGCACAGGCATTTACAGCGATATTCAGGCGGGCCATACGCAGAGTGAAACCGTGCAAAAGTGGCTGCAGGCGGGCGGGGCCAGCCTATGTCGCCAGGCAGCCGCGCGGCTTGGCATACAGTGACGCTATCCTCCTAATTAAGCCACAGCTTCCCTGGAGAGCGCGGGCCAGCAGCCGGCGCTCTCTTTGTTTGACGGCCGGCGGCGGCTGGCTATACTAGAATTTGTCAGGGTTCGGGGAAAGACTGCAAGAGTCGACTGGGTCCACGTTCGGATAAAGCTGTCATGGGAGGTTGTAAATGACAATTGAGATCAGATGGTTTGGTCACGGCACGTATGGCATCGAAATCGACGGGCGGCACATCGTCGTCGATCCTTTCTTTGCGCCGCATAACCCTGTCGCGCCGGTTACCGCGGCCGAAGTCGAGGCCGATTTTATCCTACAGACGCATGGTCACGGCGACCATATTGGTGATACTATGGCGCTGGCACAGCGAACCGGCGCCCTAGTCGTCTCCAACTTTGAGATCTGCAATTGGATAGCGGCGCAGGGCTATGAGAAGACTCACGGTATGAATATCGGCGGCGGCTACCAATTTGACTTCGGGCGCGTGGAGATGACGCTGGCACTACACAGCTCCGGCTTGCCAGATGGCGCCTATGGCGGCAACCCGGCAGGATTTCTGATTAGATCCGGCGGGAAGAAGTTGTATTTTGCCGGCGATACAGCAGTGTTCTCGGATATGAAGCTCATTGGCGACGAGGGCATCGACGTGGCCATACTGCCAATTGGCGACAACTTCACCATGAATGCGCAGTCGTCGCTGAAGGCAATCGAGTTTATTCGGCCGAATGTCGTTATTCCCGGGCATTTCGATACTTGGCCTATCGTGGCGCAAGACGTTTCGGAGTGGGCGACATTGGTTCGCGCATCAAGCAGCGCCGAGCCCGTGGTCCTGGCGGTGGGCGATACCTATTCCGTTAGCTGAAGAACGCGATAGCGTCGCGCACTTCCTTTACAAACATCAATGCCTGGCGTTTAATGATGGCGTGAGATGCAACGGCATCTCGCGCCTTCTGTTTTGATTTACACCTTTGCCTTGTGGAGGAGGATCGTTACCATGTCGCACACAGTCTGGCGGTGGGGAACATTGCTCTTGCTGCTGGTAAGCTTACCGGCTTTGGCCTGCAACCTCTTTTCTGGAGATGACGGAACGGCTGACCAGGATGCCAGCCTGGATGTCACCGTGGATGCGTTAATTGAGGAAGCCACGGCGCCGGTGCAGCTACCTGGAGCGGAAGCGCCTGATGGACCGTCGTTCGGCGGCCTGTCGTCGGTAGAGGATGCCCTGGGGCAGTTTGAGAGCTATCGCACGCGGATGGACATGACTTTCGAAGATTTGTCCGGATCGTCGGCTTCGGGATCGATGACGATGTTTACCAGCCGCACTATCGATCCGCCTGCCAGCCAAGTTGAAGTAAGCTTTTCTGGTGGCTTTGCAGAAGACGACGACGTTGATGTCGCCGACGGCGCTACGGTGACTTACGTTGTCGTCGAGGGGACGGATTACACGATTATTCCGGGTTTTGGCTGCGTCTCGGGTATGGGCGCGACTGCTATTATGGACGATTTTGATACCGGCCTTGACGTCGACGAGCTGGTAAATGTGATCGAAAACCCCAATTTTGTTGGCGAAGAGACGGTAAACGGCATTGTCACGGATCACTACCGCTTCGACGAGTCGCACTTAAGAGAT
This sequence comes from uncultured Ardenticatenaceae bacterium, assembly GCA_964384155.1. Taxonomy (GTDB): domain Bacteria; phylum Chloroflexota; class Anaerolineae; order Promineifilales; family Promineifilaceae; genus JAAYYY01. The sequence continues at coordinate 10,860 of CAYLJW010000015.1, read as the reverse complement.
CAATCGCAGCAGCTAGAGCAGGTACGTGGGGATCTCTACGTCTCGCAGGAGCACGGTCATCTCGTGCGCATGGTGATGGATGCCGTCGGAGATCTGGATGATGATGCAGACGAAAGCCGGGGCAACATCCACATGGTGATGGATGTTCTGGACGTGGGCGTACCGTTTACCATCGAACTGCCGGCCGAGTGCAGCAGCACGGGGTTAGATGTGCCGATCATGGAGGGCGCGAGTGGCGTCAACTCGTTTGCCGGCTTTACCAGTTACTCGGTGCAGTCCACCCTGGCCGAAGCCATCGCATTCTACGAGCAAGAAATGGCGGCGCGAGGCTATCGTGCGGATTCCGACGCGCTGGTGACTGAGAGTTTTGCCACGATGAGCTTCAGCGCCGAAGGTCAGCCAACGGTATCGGTGACCTTTAACGCCGACGGCGGAATGGTTACGATATTAATTACGGGCGACGACAACTCGTAGGCGTCCAAAAAAGCGTCCATGCATGTTTTCGCGTTTACTTAGCATCAGTGCAGCGCTGAGTCCGGCGGTCTTCTTGCTCGTTGTGCTTATAAAGTTGCCTGGTCAGGCGGCTTCGCAGGTCACAGAGGCCCGCATCATCATCAGTGAAGTCGCCTGGTCTGGCACGCGCCACCAGGCTAGCGACGAATGGGTAGAGCTTTATAACGCCGGCGACGCAGCGGTCTCGCTAACGGGCTGGACACTAGAAGATAGCAGCGGCGACCTGGCGGTGGCGATGATGGGGGAGATTGCGCCCGGCGCGTTTTTTCTGCTGGAGCGTACCGACGACGCAACGGTGAGCGATGTGGCCGCCGATCAGATTTACCAGGGAGGGCTGAACAATAGCGGCGAAACGTTGACGCTCAGGGACGGTTCTGGCGCTGTCGTTGATACGGCAAACGCCGCCGGGGGCGCCTGGCCTGCCGGAGAAGGATCACCGCTCTATGCCACCATGGAAAGGGCAGCCGTCTCCAGCCCGGACAGCCCGGGCGGCTGGGTCAGCAACAATGGCATTGTGACAAACGGCTTTGATGCCGGCGGCAACCCAATAGTGGGCACGCCGCGTGCCATGAATTCAAGCTGGACGCCGACGAGCGACGATCTTCCGGACTTGGCCCTTTCTCTGGCGGCCCCTGCCCAAAGCGTCGCCGGTGGGCAGCTACTCCTTGAGCTGAGCGTCGTGAATTCGGGGGCTGCCGCTGTCACCGGCGTCGTCGTAACCATGACCTTACCGGCAGGCCTTGACTACGTGAGCGACGACAGCGGTGTGGTCCCTGAGCCTGGCGCGCCAGGCGTCGTCGTATGGCGCCTAGGTCAACTCCCGGCCGGGCAGCAAAGCAGCTTCACGATCGCAACCGGCGTTGAACCCTCGATCGCCGGCTCGAAGGCAATCACGGCGCAAACGGCCGGTGAAGAAGATGAGCTTTCTTACACCAACAACCAGGTGCAGGTCACCGTGCATATTATCCCTTCCGGCGACGCCGTGCTAATCGGCGCTCTGCTATACGATGGCTATGAGCTCAATGACGCCGACGAAACCGTCCAATTAGTGAATACCGCGGCGAGCGAGGTCGATGTCAGTGGCTGGCTGATTAGCAACGGCCGAGGCGAAGCCGCTCTGCCCGCCGGGACGTCTCTGGAGCCGTTCGCCTCCATCTGGGTTGCTCGCGATGCGCCCGCCTTTCGCCGCCAATTCGGTTTTGATGCGGATGTTGTGCTTAGTTCATGGCCTGGCTTCGCCAATGCCGGGGATGAGCTGATTCTCTTGCGCAGCGACCGTTCGGAGGCCGACGCCCTGGTGTATAAGGCAGGCTCTGCTTCTGGGATTGGCTGGCAGGGCGCTGGCCTGACGCCCTACCGTGTTAGCGGCGTATTTGCCGAGGAGGGGCAAATCCTCTTCCGGCTGCGTGACGAACAAAGTGGCCTGCCGCTCGCCGATTCCGACAGCGTGCTCGACTGGGCGCAGTCAACTCATGATCCGATTGCCGGGCGCCGTGTGAGCTATCCGGGATGGTCAAGCAACACGTTTTTTGAGCCCATAGCCATCAGCAGCGCGAGGCCCATTTCGATTGCCGTGGCTCCCGACAACGCATTTGAGGCATTTAAAGGGGCTATTGCGCGTGCGCAGGCGTCGATCTTCATCGAAACGCTGACTCTGGAGCATGTGGCCATCGGGGAGGCGTTAGTGGCCGCCGCAAAGCGCGGGGTGCAGGTGAACATCCTTTTGGAGGGCGCACCAGTGGGGGGCATCGACGACCAGGAGCGTTTTGTGTGCCAACGTATCGAGGCCAGCGGCGGCGCATGCTGGTTCATGATTCGCGACGACGCCGGCCGCATCCATGATCGTTACCGCTATGTCCATGCCAAATTCATGATTGTCGACGAAAAGCTGGCGCTGATTAGTAGCGAAAACCTCAGCCCCTACAGCCTACCTGACGATAGCAAAGCGGACGGTACCTGGGGACGGCGCGGCCTGGTTGTGATGACGACCGAACCGGCCATTGTACAGCGCCTGCTGGATGTCTTTCACGATGACCTCGATCCGGCCGCGCATCAGGACCTGTTGCGGTGGCAAGCGAACCACACCACTTATGGCGCGCCGCCAGACAACTTTGTGCCCATCACGGTTACGGGCGGGGTCACCTACACGGTGCGCTATCCCAGCATCGTGCCTTTTCAGGACGTGAACAGCGTCGCCCTCTACCAGGCGCCAGAAAATCTGATGCGGCGGCAAGATGGACTGTTCGCGCTGCTCGCGGCAGCCGGGTATGGGGATATGATCCTTGTGCAACAGTTGAGCGAACGGTGGCATTGGGGCGCCACACATAGCGAGCCCAGCCTAGATCCCAACCCCAGGTTGGAGTCCTACATCGATGCTGCGCGACGAGGAGCGACAGTACGCATCTTGCTTGACGCGCATTTCGATTCAGCCGCAGATCCCTTATCGAATGCTGCTACCTGCGCCTATGTACGCCAGGTCGCGGCGGCTGAGCATTTACACCTGTACTGCGCACTGGCCAACCCCACGGGTCTGGGTATTCATAACAAGATGGTTCTGGCACGCGTGGCAGGAAAGGGCTGGGTAAACGTAGGTAGCTGGAACGGCACGGAGCAATCGGCAAAGGGCAATCGTGAAATGGCGCTGCATTTGCAGAGCGATGCGGCGTACACATTCCTGGCGCAGCTTTTTCAATCGGATTGGCCGCACCAGGTCTGGTGGCCTCTAGCAATGAATCAGTTCCGCGGAGCGGCCCACTATCCTCTAATCAGCGAGATCCTGTATGATCCCACAGGGCCCGACGACGGCGAGTTCATCGAGCTCAACAATCCGACGCCTGATCCTGTAAACCTGAGCGGCTGGTCAATCTCTGATGCGGTCGCCGCCGACGATTTTGAAGACGCCCGGCGCTTCCCAGAAGGAACCATTCTCGCGCCGCGCCGCGCCATTGTCGTGGCCATGAGCGGGGCGCGCTTCATCGACATGTACGGATTTGCGCCCGATTTCGAGATAGTGGACAGTCGCGAGGATGTGACGGACATGATAGACGATCCGCGCTGGGGCGATCCGGCAGCGCTGCTGCAGTTAGGCAATGAGGGCGATGAGCTGCTCTTAAGGCGGCCGGATGGCGTTGTTGTGGATGTTGTTACCTACGGAAGCGGCTTTTACCCTGGCGTCGCCGGCTGCCCACTTGTAACGACTCCTGGCGAAGTTTTGGAGCGACTCCCATATTGGCGAGATAGCGACGACTGCGCCAGTGACTTCCGCGTCTGGCGCTTTCCGAGTCCTGGGCGGCTCCCCTGATAAGCATTAGATGCTTCGCTTCGTTCAGCATGACGCCTGGCGTCAAGAGGCAAAAAAAGAGGACGCGTTAGCGTCCTCTTAGAAATCAATCGGCAATGAATTCCATTGGGAAAAAGATTACTCGTTGCGGCTATGAATTGAACCTTGCTATTTTACATTGCCGAACAGCTTGGCGGGATCGACATCGTAGTCCAGACCCGAACCAGGGGTCAGGCTACCGGCGCGCGTGGTAAGCTCACCTTCGTATATGATCGCAGGGGCTTCATACGGGAGGCGCTGTCTCTCTTCTTGCTGCGCAGACTCTACCTTCATTGTTAACTCCTTCTAACTGGTTGCAGCAGACCCGATGCTGCACGCATAGGGCGCCTAATCAATATCCCGACCGCTCATTAGCCATTACTGGTAAAGCAATTGTATTATTAACAATGGATTAGGTAAAGTCAATAATCGGCGTGCACTGTAAGTGAGGCTGTTAGGTGCGCAGCAGGCTCCGTGTCAGCAACCTTGTACGCTCCAGCTATTGTGTGGACAGAGGGTTGTGCCCGTTGTAGAGCCTGGTTGTAGAGCTGGTCGTAAATGTGCCCGCAGGCGGTATAATGTTAGGTAAGAATGCCGGGATAAGCTCGTGTGCGATCGTCGATAAGGAGAAATGCATGGAGGAACGGAAACTACGGGTTTTAATTGCCAAACCTGGGTTAGACGGCCACGATCGCGGGGCCAAGGTCATTGCCCGCGGCCTGCGCGATGCAGGCATGGAAGTGATCTATACGGGCCTGCGCCAGACGCCAGAAATGGTGGTGGAAGCCGCGCTGCAGGAAGATGTGGACGCAATTGGGCTAAGCATCCTCTCTGGAGCGCATAAGGCGCTGGTACCGCGCATTATGGAGCTCCTGCACACCCAGAACATGGACGATATTCCCGTATTTCTAGGCGGAATCGTGCCGCATGATGATATTGCGGCGATGAAGGAGGCGGGCATTACGGAGATATTTGGACCGGGCACGGGCATGGACAAGATCGTAGAAGCAATACGCGCGGCAAGCGCGCCACGGGAGGCTTCATCGCGTGGATGAACTGCTGCAAGCGCTGCTAAGAGGTGAGCGGCGCGCCGTCGCACGTGCGTTGACGCACATCGAGCGAGGCGGCGAACGTGCGCAGGAGATCATAACAACGGTTTTTCATCATACGGGGAAGGCTCATATCGTAGGGATTACCGGCGCTCCCGGCACGGGCAAAAGCACTTTGGTGAACAGGCTGGCACTCGGCTTCCGAGAGCTCGACTTGCAAGTTGGGATTATTGCCGTCGATCCCAGCAGCCCGTTTACGGGGGGCGCCTTGCTGGGTGATCGCGTGCGCATGCAGGATCTCACCGGAGACGACGGCGTGTTCATACGAAGCATGGCTTCGCGCGGCAACCTGGGCGGCCTAGCGCGCGCCACCTCTTCAGCCGTGAAGCTGCTGGATGCCGCCGGCTTTGACGTGATACTCGTGGAAACAGTGGGCGCGGGCCAAGCGGAAGTGAGCATCGCCGCCACGGCGCATACGACGGTGGTGGTTGAAGCCCCTGGTCTGGGCGACGACATCCAGTCGATTAAAGCCGGTATCCTGGAGATTGCTGATATTCTGGTAGTCAATAAGGCTGATCGCCCCGGCGCAGCGCGCACGACGAAGGCCTTACGCCTGATGCTGCATATGGGACGGCAGCGCCGCGAACCGCGAACCAGGCAGGGCAGCGGTGAGGCGGGGCACAATGGCGCTAGGACTGCGCAGGAAACCGGCGACGGTTGGGAAGTGCGCGTCTTTGAAACTGTGGCCGTCGAGGGCAAAGGTATTGCTGGCGTCGTACAAGAAACTCTGGCTCACCGCGACTTCTTGCAGCAATCAGGCCAGCGCCTGGTGCGCGAGCGCGAGCGCAGCCGGCATGAAATTGACGCGATCCTGCAAACAATGGTGGCCGAGCGGCTGGACCAACAGGTTAGCAAGGAGAGCCTGGACAGGCTCGTTGAAGACGTGGCCGCACGGCATATCGATCCGTCTTCGGCTGCGTTGCAGCTCTTTGCGCAGATGTTCCCAGAGTATCAATGAGTACAGCGTTTGATACAGCAAGTGATGGTGTAATTCGTGTCAATTATTAGTTACGGCGGCATCAAGTTGTTCGGCGGCTCAGGTAGCCCGGCGCTGGCCAAGCGCATTTCAGAATATATTAATGTGCCCCTGAGTGGCTGGGATATTATCGACTTTCCTAACGAAAATATCTGGGTGAAGCTGCACGGCAGCGTCCGTGGGCAGGACGTGTTCCTGATTCAAAGTCACGCCCGCCCGGTCCATCGCAACATCATGGAGATGCTCATTGCCATCGATTGCCTGAAGCGCGATTCGGCGGGGCGCATTACCGTCGTCGTGCCCTACATGGCTTATTCGCAGAGCGATCAGAAGACCCAGCCGCGCACGCCAATCACGGCCCGTCTGTTGGCAGACATTATCGAAACAGCCGGGGCAGACCGCTGGATCACCCTGGACCTGCATGCCGGGCAGATTCAAGGTTTCTACAAGATTCCCGGCGATGTCTTGACGGCGCGTTACATTTTGGTGGATTATTTCCGCAAGAAGAATATTGCCAATATGACAGTCGTGACGCCAGATCTGGGCTTTGCCAAGGGCGGTCGCCGCTATGCCGACGAATTGGGTAAACCGCTCGCATTCGTGGAGAAGCGGCGCCTGGGCAACGACTTGCGACGCGAAGCCTTGACCTTAATCGGCAACGTCGAAGGGCGCAACGTGATGATCGTCGACGACCTGGTCGATACCGGCGGCTCGATCCAGCAAGCGGTGGACGTGGTGAAGGATCATGGAGCGCTGGATGTTTACGTGGCCTTTACCCACGCGGTTCTCTCGGAGCCAGCGCTGGATCGATTGGGAGCGCTAGACATTAAGGAAATCGTTACCACGGATACAATTCCTATTCCGCAAGACAAAATGCTGCCAAACATCACGGTGCTGACAGTCGCCGGGCTGTTGGGCGAGGTCATCCTTCGTTCGCACGAGGGTCGCAGCGTCGGCGAGCTATTCAACGAGTAGCGCGAAGCACAAGAGCCGTCGCCGTCGCGCTTTTACGTTAGTAGTATGTATTAATCGGCCACTTCTTGTGGCGAGTGTTGCCAACTGATCATAATCTAGAGTATTGTGGAAGAGACGAATACCCGATCATAGGTAACGCCAATAGAGCGGGCGCGCAGTGGGCGCCCGCCAATGAAAATTCTTATGCTGAAAAAACTATTCCATAAAATCGTGGGTGATCCCACCGAAAAGCTGCTCAACAGCCTGCAGCCAGCCGTAGAGGAAGTCGCAGCCCTCGAGGCACGCTATAGCGATTACAGCGACGAGGCCCTACGCGACGAGACGGTGCGCTTCCGAGAGCGGCTGGCAAACGGGGAGAGCCTCGACGACATTTTGGCCGAGTCGTTCGCCGTGGTGCGCGAAGCATCTCGGCGCACCACGGGCCTGCGTCATTATGACGTTCAGGTGATGGGCGGCATCCTGCTGCATCGCGGCGAAGTGGTCGAGATGCGCACGGGTGAAGGTAAAACGTTGGTAGCCACCCTTCCGCTTTATCTCAACGCGCTCAGCGGCCGCGGCGTACACCTGGTTACGGTCAACGACTACCTGGCGCGGCGTGACGGCGGTTGGATGGGCAAGATCTTTTATGCCCTGGGCCTAACGGTAGGCAATATTGGCCCGCAGCAGTTTTCGGCGCTCTACGATCCGGACTACGTCAATCCGGCGGCCAAGTTAGAGGACGAGCGCCTAGTGCACTGGCGACCAAGTGGTCGCGCCGAAGCGTATCTGGCGGACATCACCTACGGCACAAGCAGTGAATTCGGTTTCGACTACCTGCGCGATAACATGGCCAAGAACCGCGAGGAGCTCGTGCAGCGCGAGGCGCACTTCGCCATCATCGACGAGGTCGACAATATCTTGATTGACGAGGCGCGTACGCCGCTGATTATATCGGGGCAGGCGCAACGTTCGGGGAAGGATTACCAGCGCTTCGCGCAATATGTGCGCAACCTGCGCGAGAACACAGCGGAAGAAGATGCAGAGCCCAATGGCCATTACGACATCGATCACAAGAGCCGCTCTATCAGCCTGACCGACCTGGGCATTGCTGAAATTGAAAAGCGCATTGAAGAAATTGACGTAGAGGCCGGTCAGAGTCTCTATGACCCGCGCTTCTACCACCTCACCTATTACCTGGACAACGCGCTGCGAGCGCAGTACCTGTTTCATCGCGACCAGCAGTACGTCGTTCAGGACGGGCAGGTACTCATTGTCGACGACTTTACCGGCCGTCTGATGGCCGGCCGTCGTTACTCGGACGGCCTGCATGAGGCCATCGAGGCCAAGGAAGGGGTGCAGATAAAGCGTGAGTCGGTTACTGTGGCCACAATCACGCTGCAAAATTACTTCCGGCTGTACGACAAGCTTGCCGGTATGACAGGTACCGCGCTAACGGACGCCGAGGAGTTTAACCAGATCTACGAGCTTGAGGTAACGCCGCTTCCGACGAACGTGCATTACATCGTGCAGAACGGTTCGATGGGCCTCGAGGAGAAACGGCGCAAGCTTGAAGGCGCAGACGAAGTGTATTATGTGCGCCCAGACGCCGTTGACGAACCGGTGTTCTACCAGCGCACCGATTTCGCCGACCAGGTCTATGCCAATATTGGCGCAAAGAACAAGGCCATTATCCAGGAGGTAAGGCACTACCACGATATCGGGCGCCCACTGCTTGTGGGTACCACGTCAGTGGAGCATTCGGAAGTCATTCACCGGATGCTGAAAAAAGAGCAGATCGCCCATAACGTGTTAAACGCCAAGAATATTGATTCTGAAGCGCTGATCGTGGCGCAGGCCGGGCGCATTGGCGCCGTGACCATTTCCACGAACATGGCAGGGCGTGGGACGGATATCATCCTGGGCGGCAATGCGGAAGGCATGGCCGCTGCGGCTCTGGAGAACGAGATGTTCGACCGGGGCCTCCTGGCACAGTTAGCGCAGCGGCTCGTGGAGGACGGAGAAGATGAGGCGCGGGCCTATGCCGAGAAGCACCGCAAGCTCACGCTGGACCTGGTCGATGCGCTGGCAGAGACGAAGCGCGAGTACGACGCTGCTCTAACCGAGATTGAAGAAGTTCAAGTGGTGGGCTACCTGGCAAAGTCTTTGCAGAAGCCTTACGACATCGACTTCAGCGATCTGCGCCAGGTGTTACGCTACGTGCGCGTGAATCAGTTGGCGGCGGCGCGCGATCACGTCGAGCAAGTGGGCAAGGATGTTGCGTTGGTCGAAGATGCTGCACGTCTTATGACCCTCTACAGTCGCTACCAGGCCATTCAAGGCGATACGCGGCAGGTCGCCGAGTTCCTGGCGGGCCTGGTCTTTGAGCATAACTATAACGGACGCGCTGCCCTGATCCGCGCCGTGCTAGGCGGGAACGAGCGCGAGGCGGAACTGCTCGTGGCTTCGGTGCCGGGCCTGGAATCAGACGCCATTGCGCGCATCAAGCAGGTGAAGGCCGAAGCCGAACAAGAGCGGCATCGCGTTTGGGAGTTCGGTGGACTGCATGTCGTGGGTTCGGAGCGCCACGAATCACGGCGCATTGATAACCAGCTTCGAGGTCGTGCCGCGCGACAGGGCGACCCCGGCTCATCGCGTTTCTTCCTCTCGTTGGAAGACGACCTGATGCGCCGCTTTGGCGGCGAGCGCCTGAAGCGCTTCATGTCTGGCAACGTCCTGCCCGAAGATGTGCCGCTCGAAATGGGCATGTTGGATCGCCTGATTGAAAGCGCCCAGGAACGCATCGAAGGCTTCAACTTCGACCTTCGTAAGAATGTCGTCGAATATGACGATGTGATGAACAAGCAGCGCCAGGCCATTTATGATGAGCGGCGGTCCATTCTGATGCACGAAGGAATTGACCTGGACGAGAAGATCGACGCCGCATTCGCCACGACCATTCAAGAGTTGGTTCATAACTACCTTGAGGACTATGGCGGCTTCATCCGCGGCGAAATAGAGCGGGCGCTGGCGGATTTCAGCACGGATGCGACCGATACGATCAACATAAACGGCGTGGTCAATCGCTTGCGGGCTTTTCTGCCTGGCGTCTTAGAATTCGATCGCGCCGAGCTCGCCGAGCTTGCCCCCTCGAGGCTAACGGACAGATTTATGCATCTGGCCCATATACAGGAGGAGGAAGGGCAGAATCTGTACCAGCTTCTGCGCGCCATGAACCGCTTCATCCCCCTGATTCCGGGCGTTCCCAACCTCGCGGCAAGAGTTGGCGCCCTGCGTTCCGGTCAATTACAGGCGCGCGAAAATTCGCGTCGCGATTTCACCTCGCGGCTGGAGTCGCTGTACGAGCGTTTTCTGGCTGATTACATCGAGGAAGACCAGCGCGATGAGATCTGGCAGTCGGCCGTTGCGCGGCTAAGCGAGGCCTTTGCCGATTTCAGTGTCGAAGGGTTGTCGCAGAAGGCGTTAAGAAACCAGCAGAGCCATTTCGCCAAGGAAGTCGAGGAAATCCTGCGTGATCTCCTGCTGGAGAGCCTTTCCGAGCTTGATGCGCCGCAACTTGTGGAAGCGCTACAAGAGCATGTAGCCAGCGAGCAAGAGCTGTGGCGTGAGAATATCGGCGAAGAACAGTACGAGAACTACCAGCGTCTATTGCTGCTGGAAGCGATTGACAACGAGTGGCGTGACTATCTGACGGCAATGGACGACCTTCGTCGTGAGATCGGCCTGGAAGCGTTCGGCCAACGGGACCCCAAGGTGGAGTACAAGCGGCGCTCTTACCAGATGTTCGCTGATATGCGCGCAAACATTGAACAGGCCGTGGTGGAAAGGTTCTTTGGCCAGTTGCATTCGCATCAAGCATTTATCGCGCAGCAAGAAGCCGCAGTGGCTTATCAGGAACAGATGAGCCAGGCGGGCTATCAGATGGTGCAACGCGACCAGGGTAAAGGCGTTGAGCTGCGTCGCGAAATGCC
>CAYLJW010000014.1:0-90450 GCA_964384155.1 uncultured Ardenticatenaceae bacterium | reverse complement strand
CGCCCTACGTAGGGCCCATTACCATCAGCGCGCCCGGCAACTGGTATTTCAAGATGCGCGCCTTCAAGACCGGCGCCAGTCCCAGCGAAGTCGTGCAGTCGGGCATGCTCAGTCTGGGGATGCCCCTGGGCTTCACAAACCTTCCCACGATCACGCCCAACGGCGGCGTCTTCACCAATACGGTTCAGGTAACCTTATCTTCGCCCGACACGTTCGAGACCTTCTTTTACACGCGCGACGGCAGCGATCCAGTCTCCGGGCCGCCGCTGACGCCGCCCTCACAGCTATACGGCGTCCCCTTCAACATCTCCAGCCCCACCACCGTGAGCGCCCAGGCATACCGGCCCTTTTTCTTGTCGGGTGGTATTTCCAGCGCCGAGTTTACTTTCATATGCGCGACGCCGGTTATCAGCCCGGCCGGCGGCACGTTTGATCAATCGACCAGCGTCTCGATGGCTACACGCACGTCGAATGCGCGCATCACCTACACGCTCGACGGCAGCGAGCCGCAGGCCAGCGACGCCGAATACGACGGCCCGTTTGCCCTGCAGGAGGGCAGTTATGTAATCAAGGCGCGCTGCTTCCGCAACAACTTCGAGCCCAGTGCCACAGCGCTCAGCGTACTGATTGTAGAAGGCGCGGCGACCGCGCCGGACATCACCGTCCAGCCGGAAAGCCAGGACGTGGAGGAAGGCGCGACGGTGACCTTCGCGGCGCAGGCTACGGGCAGTCCGGCGCCGCTCTACCAGTGGCAGCGGGATGGCATCAATCTGGCGGGCCAGACCGAACCGGAGCTGACCATCGCCGCAGCGCGCCCAGGCGACGCGGGGCAATACCGGCTGGTGGCCCGAAACAGCGGCGGCGAGACCATCAGCGCGGAGGTGACGCTAACCGTGAAAGGATCACCTCCGGGGCCTGGAGGTGACGGTTACTACAACTACCTGCCGATGTTTACACGCTAACAAGGCCGTTGACTGGCGGCGACCGGCGTTTGGCCGGTCGCCGCCCTCGGCGCGATATTTCAATTTGCACTGGCCGCTGCGACAGGGCATTATCGGCCAGGTGACGGTGCTGAAAGAACTGCGCATGCCGCCGGATGGAGGGCCCGCCAACCGGATCTCTTTCCGGCCGGCGCGCCTCGCCGACCTAGCGGCACTGCACGCGGCTTGTTTTGCCAAGCGGCCCCTAGCGCAATTTGGCGATGCGTTCCGGCGTTCCTTGCGGGAGCAGCGGGCCGGCAGGCGCCTGCACCTGGTTGGCATGCTGACCGGCGAGGTCGTCGCCAGCGGGCAGTTAACCAGCTTTAGCAACCTGGCGGAGATTGCCGACCTGGCCGTAGCGCCGGCCTATCGCGGCCAGGGCATTGGCACGGCGCTGATCGCCGTGCTGGAAACAGCCGCGCAGCTTGCCGGTTACACCCTCGTCGAGTTAAGCGTGATGGAAGAGAACCGGCGCGCTCGCGCCCTTTACCACAAGCTTGGCTTCGTCGAAGATCGGACGCTGAGCCTGAGGCCTGATGCGACGGTATTCGTCTTGCGCAAAACGCTAAAGGCGCCGTCGCCCACCCCTGGAGTTTTCGATGACAAGTGATGACCACAGCGGCGCGCACTCAGATGAAAAGCCTCGCCTCTCCAGCGATCCGGCCTATGTCCGCACCCAATATCGCTCGCCAGACAATCTATCCGTGCGCATCCGCACCCACGAGCTGTACAGCGAGTTCGACGTCGATTTCGCCGCCTGGGTGCTCGATTCGATAGGCTGGCGCGGCGATGAAACCGTGTTAGACGTAGGCTGCGGTGCGGGCTTTTACATCGACGCCGTGCGCCAACGGGCGCGACAATATATCGCCGGCGACCTTTCGCCAGGCATGCTGCGCGACTTGGAGGCGAAGGGCGTGATGCGGCTGAACCTCGACGCGCAGCAGTTGCCCATAGGCCGCCAGAGCGTCGACGTCATCCTGGCCAACCATATGCTTTACCATGTACCAGACATCGACCGCGCGCTGGCCCAGTTTCGGCGAGCGCTTAAAGGCCAGGGGAAGCTGTTGGCCGCAACCAATAGCCGCCGCTCCATGGCCGAGCTACAGGCGCTGGAGAACAGCATCCTGCGCCGGCTGGGCAGTTCGATGGCCGGTCACTTCAGAAGCGATCTGACATTCACTATGGAAAACGGCGACTCATTTTTGCGCCGGCACTTCACACACGTCGAGCAGCGTTTACATTACAACGCGCTCGTTTTTGCCGAGGCGCAGCCCGTAGTCGATTATGTGGCCTCCAGCATTGAGCGCCTGGAAGGTATGCTCCCCCCAGGCGCCAGTTGGCCAGATATTGCGGACCTGCTGCGCGCCGCCGTGAAGCAGAAGATCCGGCGTTATGGCGAATTCCGCGTGAACAAGCTGAGCGGCGTCTTCATTGCCTGGAACGAATGAGCCCATAACCCCTTACCAGGAATTCACGGAACAAGCGATGCCCCAAGCTACATCTTTTTACGACGTGCTCTTCACGCGCCGTTCTGTTCGGCGCTACCAGCCGCAGCCGGTGCCGCGCCCGATCATCGAGCGTATCTTGAAGGCGGCGATCTGGGCGCCTTCGGCGCACAACCGGCAGCCCTGGCGCTTTGCCGTGCTGCAAAACGACGAGAAAAAGCGCGCCCTGGCGCAGGCCATGGGCGCGCGCCTGCGCCACGACTTACAGGCCGATGGCGCGTCGCCGGAACTAATCGAGAAAGATGTAGCCCGCTCTTTTGCCCGGATTAGCGGCGCGCCGGTGCTCATCGTCGTCTGCATGACCATGGTCGACATGGACGCTTACCCCGATGCGGCGCGCCAGCGCAACGAATGGATCATGGCCACACAGAGCACGGCCATGGCCGGCCAAAACCTGCTGCTGGCGGCGCGAGCCGAAGGCCTGGGCGCCTGTTGGATGTGCGCTCCCCTATTCTGCGCCGACGTCGTGGCCCACCACCTGGGGCTGCCCGGCGATTGGCAGCCGCAGGGCCTGGTCGCCTGTGGCTACCCCTCTGAATCCCGGCAAAAGACGCGCCTGCCGCTCCACACTCGCGTGCTTTTTCAAGACGAAACCTAATCAATCTGAATCGTTGCTGATCATGACAAATGTCACTGGCTTTATCTGCTCAGGCTGCTATAATCACCTCTAATTACAAATATTTGATTTATCGGATAAATGGGCGCGTGCGGACAAAGATAGAGCCAGAGTTCCTTAGATACATCATCGAGCGCGACATCGACGCCGGCGCTCGCCTGCCCACACTGGCCGAGATGAGCGCGGAGATCGGCATCAGCGTGGGTAAGCTGCGCGAACAGCTAGAAGTAGCGCGCAGCCGCGGGTTGGTTTCTGTAAAGCCGCGCGTCGGTACGGTGCGCGAGCCATTCGACTTCATGCCCGTGGTGCGCGATAGCGTCCTCTTCGCCCTGGCCAGCGGCGAAGCCGACTTCGATCATTTCAGCGCCGTGCGCCAGGCGATTGAAAGGGATTTCTGGGTACCGGCGGTGGAGCTGCTGCAAGCTGAGGATTACGACCTGCTACGAAAGCTGGTCGCGCGGGCCTGGGACAAGCTGTATGGCGACCCTGTGTTAATACCAAATCTGGAGCATCGCTCCTTACACCTGGCCATCTTCCGGCGCCTGAACAACCCCTTTGTCGCGGGAATTCTGGAGGCTTATTGGGATATTTACGAAGCGGTCGAGCTGACGCACTTTGCTTCATACCAGTATTGGATTGAGGTGTGGGAGTACCATGAGAAGATCGTCGAGGCGATCTGTGAAAAAGAGTTTCTACGCGGACGGCAGTTATTGCTAGAGCATTTTGATCTGCTGCCAACTGTGACAGCGTCTATGTGGCGTAACGGGCAACGTCCGGCTTGAGAGCCCTGCTCTCCCTTTGTTATTGGATAGAGTGTAGGAGATAAAGATTATGGGTGTCATACAACCCCTGGTCGGAGAAAATCTGGCTGATCCGCTGGAACGCGCCGTACGCGTGAACGATTTCGCCATCGTGGTTGCCACGCCAAACGGCACCGGCAGCCAGACATCAAACCTTACGCTGCTGCGCGCCCTATTCAAGATGGGCATTCCCGTGAACGGGAAGAACATTTTTCCATCGAATATCCAGGGATTGCCAACGTGGTACCACATCCGCCTGAGCAAGGAAGGCTACGTAGCGCGCCGCGAGACGTCGGAAGTGCTGGTTGCTTTTAACGAAGTGACCGTGCACGAGGACATCAAAGAGCTGCCCAGCGGCGGCATGTGCATCTACAATGCCGACTACCGCAATATGCCGCAGCGCGACGATATCACGATGTATGGCGTGCCGATCAACGACTTCCTGCGCCAGGTCGGCGCACGGGGCAAATTCAAAGACCGCTTCACCAACATGCTCTACGTGGGCGTCGTGACGCAGCTTCTGGACATCGACCTCAAGGCCATTGAAGAGGCGTTGAACTACCATTTTGGCGGGCGAGCCAGCATCGTCGAATCAAACATGGAAGTCATCCGCCTGGCTTACGACTGGTCGCAGGATAACCTGGAAAAGACGGATCCTTTCCGCGTGGCGCCCATCGACGCCACAAAGGGTAAGTTCCTGATCACAGGAAATGAAGCAGCGGCCCTGGGAGCGGTGTTTGGCGGCTTCAGCGTCGCGGCCTGGTATCCTATCACGCCATCGACCAGCGTCATCGATTCCCTGAATGAATACGCCAGCGAGCTGCGGCATGATGAAGACGGCACGCCGACCTATGCCATTGTGCAGGCAGAAGATGAGCTGGCAGCCATTGGCATGGTGCTGGGCGCCGGCTGGGCAGGCGCGCGGGCTATGACTGCCACCTCCGGCCCCGGCGTGTCTCTGATGGCCGAGTTCGCCGGCCTGGCCTATTTCGCCGAGATTCCCGCCGTGATCTGGAACATCCAGCGTGTGGGCCCCAGCACCGGCCTGCCCACGCGCACCTCGCAGGGCGACGTGACCTTTTCTTATTATCTGGGTCACGGCGACACGAAAAACGTGCTGCTTTTCCCCGCCGACCCCAAAGAATGTTTCGAGTTCGCCAATACCGCTTTCGATCTGGCGGAACAGCTACAAACGCTCGTGCTGGTGTTGAGCGACCTGGATCTGGGTATGAATAACTGGATGACCGAGCCGTTCGACTACCCGGAAAAGCCTTTGCAGCGCGGCAAAGTGCTCACGGCTGAGGAAGTGCAAGAGAAGGGCTTCGCCCGCTACAAGGACATCGACGGAGACGGCGTCGCCTACCGCACCCTGCCGGGCAACGAACACCCGCGTTCGGCCTATTTCACGCGCGGCACAGGCCACAACGAGCGCGCCATCTACAGCGAGCGCGGCGACGACTGGGTCAAGAACATGGACCGCCTGGTGCAAAAGCTGGAAACGGCGCGCACATTGGTTCCTGCGCCCGTGTCCGATATCGTCGAGAATGCCGGCATTGGCATTATTGCCTTCGGTACCACGCAGCCGGCAATCGACGAAGCGCGCGACCGGCTTGCGGAGCGCGACATAGAAACCAGCTTTATGCGCTTGCGCGCGCTGCCGATCAACGACGACGTGCGCCAATTTGTTGAACAACACGACATTGTGTATGTGATTGAAATGAATCGCGATGGCCAGATGCACAGCATTCTGCAAACAGAAATGCCCGATCTGGCTACCAAGATGATATCGATAGCCTATCTGGACGGCTTGCCCCTGACCGCTCGTTGGATCGTGGAGCGCCTCCAGGAGCTGGAAAAGGAGCAGCAGATATGAGCGCCCCCGCGAGAAGCCGCGAACGCATCAACGACATTGGCCTGGAGTATTCCACGTATAAGGGCAATCCCACCACCCTATGCCAGGGTTGCGGGCACAATTCGATCTCCAGCCAGATTATCCAGGTAGCCTTTGAGCTGAACCTGCATCCGCACGACATTGTGAAGCTCAGCGGCATCGGCTGTTCCAGCAAGTCACCGGCCTATTTCCTGGGCATGTCGCATGGCTTCAACGCGCTGCACGGTCGTATGCCGTCCATTGGAACTGGCGCGCTGATGGCCAACCACACGCTGCGCGCCATTGGCGTAAGCGGCGACGGCGACACGGGCAGTATTGGCATGGGCCAGTTCAAGCACCTTTGCCGCCGCAACGTGCGCATGGTCTACATTGTGGAAAACAACGGCGTCTACGGCCTGACCAAGGGTCAGTTCTCGGCCACGGCCGACGAAGGGCAGCATCTCAAATATGCCGGCACCAACGAGTTCCGCGCCATCGACATCTGTCAGGAGGCCATCGTCGCCGGCTGTGGCTTCGTTGCGCGCAGTTTTTCAGGCGATCCCAACCAGGTGCGCGAGCTACTGAAGGCGGCCTTGAGCCACCGCGGTACCGCCGTGCTGGACATCATCAGCCCCTGCGTGGCATTTAACAATGCCGACGATTCGCGCAAAGGCTATACCTGGGGCAAGCAAAACGAGCTGCCGCTACACGGCCTGGACTATGTTCCGGTTCGCGATGAAATTATGATCGACGACTATGCGCCGGGCGAAGCCAAGCCCGTGCGCCTGCACGACGGCGCGCACATCGTCTTACGCAAGCTGGAGGCCGATTATAATCCCACCAGCCGCAGCGTAGCTCTGTCACGCCTGGAGCAGGCCATGGACCATGAAGAGTTCATCACCGGCCTGATCTACTTCGACGACTCACGCCAGAACCTGGCGGAAGTCGGGCGTCTGGGCCCGGTTCCCCTGGCCCACCTGCCCGAAGCCAGGCTGCGCCCATCGCGCGAACAGCTCGATGCGGTCATGGACAAGTTCCTTTAAGCTGCAGCGTATCTTGCTGCGATTGCCAGTGCGCAATCGGCCCACTTTTGGTTAAAATAGTGGTCACTCCGCCGGGCGGAGTGACCATTTTTCATTCCAGGGCCATGCTGAGGAGTAGGCGCAATGCAGTTCGGCTTATTTGGCGAGCGACCACAGCAATTTGAGTCGTTTGAGACGCTGCTGGCAGCGATGATCGATTTGCGCGACGATCCGCTTGCCAGCGCAGGCACCACCATGTGCATCTACCGCGGCAACCCACAGGCGCGCCTTATGATTGTGGGCGAAGCGCCCGGCCCTGAAGAAAATAAGATAGGCAAACCGTTCGTCGGCCGTTCCGGCCAGCTCCTGGACCGTATCCTGGAGTCGGCCGGTTTTGATCCGCAGAAAGACGTGTTCATCACGAATGCCGTCTTTCGTATGCCGCCTGGTGAGGACGACAAGCCGTTCCGCAAGCCGACCACTGAAGAGATCGAAGCCTATAAGCCCTATATGCTGGAGATCATCCGCCTGGTCGATCCGCTTGTCATCATGCTGTCGGGCAACGTCGCCACGCAGGCGCTGCTCGGCGAGACGGGCATCACGCGGCTGCGGGGAGAATGGCGCATGTGGAATAATCGCTGGGTGATTCCCATCTTTCACCCCTCCTATTTGCTGCGCAACCCAACGCGTCAGCCCGGCGGACCCAAGTCGCTCACCTGGCGCGACTTTCAGGAAGTGCGCAAGAAGATCGACGAGCTGGCCTCCCAGGCCGCCACGCGACGCTAATGGCCGAGCGTTATTCCGGCAAGGCGGCGCAGCGCGGCGAGCCAGGCTACGTCTGGCGTTCTGGCCAGGAACGAAGGCTGGCCATGATCCGCGAGCACGTGCGTGTCGACGGCGTCATTTTAGATAACGGCTGCGGCCTGGGTACCTACCTGCAGGCCCTGGCGCCCTACAGCGCTTGCCGCTTTGGCCTGGAAGTTGAGCTGGATCGCGCCGTCGTTGCCAGACGCCACGCTGCGGGCGTGGCCCTGGGCGAGGGCGAACGGCTGCCTTTCGCCGGCGCCAGTTTTAATTTCATTTTGAGCAACGAGGTGATCGAACACGTCGTCGACGACGCGCAAGTTGTCGCCGAGATGGTGCGCGTGCTGCGTCCAGGCGGGCGCATGGTCATCTTCTGCCCCAACCGCTGGTACCCTGTCGAGCAGCACGGCGTCTATTGGAAAGGGGACTATCGCTTCGGCAACATTCCGCTGGTCAACTACCTGCCACGCCGCCTTCGCGATAGGCTGGCGCCCCATGTGCGCACCTATACGGCGCGCGATGTTCGCGCCTTGTTCAAAGGGCTGCCCATTACCCTTGTACACCACAGTCGCATCTTCGGCGGCTACGACAACATCGAGCACCGCCGGCCCAGACTCGGCCGGCTCATTAAACGCCTGCTCTATCTGCTGGAGCGCACGCCGTTCCAGGCGCTAGGTATATCCCACTTTCTCGTCGTGGAAAAGCTGGCCGAACGGGATCAGGCCTGAGGCCGGGCACCAAACCACCTTGCACACGCGGTCTGTGGCGGCTGCCACCTAGCCACAATTGGTCTATCGTTTAATTATTTCTGTTCCACGAGATAGGGCCAATCCCCTTGTGCCACAGGCGATCCCTGCTTACAATTCTAACACTCCCATTAATTATTTGATCAACCAGTTCTGGAGGTAAGACGAAAATGGAAGATGGTAAGAATGGGCAGCGCGAGGTAGGCGGCGACACCGTTAAGCGCGGCCTGGCGCAGATGCTTAAGGGCGGCGTGATCATGGACGTGGTGACGCCGGAGCAGGCGGTCATCGCCGAAGAGGCCGGCGCGGTAGCCGTGATGGCCCTGGAACGCGTACCGGCCGATATTCGCGCCCACGGCGGCGTGGCGCGCATGTCCGATCCGGGCCTGATAAAAGAGATTATGAGCGCGGTGACCATCCCTGTGATGGCTAAGGTGCGTATCGGGCATTTCGTCGAAGCGCAGATCCTGGAAGCAATCGGCGTCGATTATATCGACGAGAGCGAGGTGCTGACGCCCGCCGACGAAGAACACCACATCAATAAGCACAACTTCAAGATTCCCTTCGTCTGTGGCTGCCGCAACCTAGGCGAAGCCCTGCGCCGCATCGGAGAAGGCGCGGCCATGATGCGCACAAAGGGCGAGGCCGGCACCGGCGACGTGGTGGAAGCCGTGCGCCACGCGCGCACCGTTTTGGGCGAAATTAGGCGCTTGCAGCTCATGCCCGACGAAGAGCTTATGAGCTATGCCAAGAACATTGGCGCGCCCTATTCGCTGGTGAAGGAGACCAAGGAGATGGGTCGCCTGCCGGTGGTCAATTTCGCGGCCGGCGGCCTCGCCACGCCGGCTGACGCGGCCTTGATGATGCAGCTAGGCGTCGACGGCGTCTTTGTCGGGTCGGGCATCTTCAAGAGCGGCGACCCCGCCAGCCGTGGACGGGCCATCGTGGAGGCCACAACCCATTATCGCAACGCCGAGGTCCTGGCGAAGATCAGCGAAAACCTGGGCGAGCCGATGGTCGGGCGCACTGCCGCCTCTTTGCCAGAAGCCGAGCAGCTCGCCATTCGTGGCTGGTAACGATCAGAGAGGCGGCGGCGCGACCTCCGCGGCGCGCCTCTCTAACGTGCTACACCGTTTTTTTACACACTGAGAGTGAACCGAAAGATGAAAATCGGCGTGTTGGCGCTGCAGGGCGCCTTCATCGAGCACATAAAGAAATTGCAGAAACTGGGCGTCGAGGTCGTCGAAGTGCGGCTGCCTGAGCACTTGGAGGGTCTCGACGGCCTGATCATTCCCGGTGGCGAGAGCACCACCATTGGCAAGCTTGCCGTGCTCTATGGCCTCGTGGAGCCGCTCAAGGCCTTTGCGAGCCAGAAGCCGCTGTGGGGCACCTGCGCGGGCATGATCTTCATGGCCCGCGCCATTGGCATGCAGCAGCCGCTGCTGGGCGTGATGGACATTGTGGTGCAGCGCAACGCCTTTGGACGGCAGGTAGATAGCTTCGTCATGGATCTGGAGATTGAAGGGCTAAACGGCGACAGACCCTTCCCCGCCATCTTCATCCGCGCGCCGCGCATCGCCGAAGTTGACGACGACGATGTGCAGGTTCTGGCCCGGCTCGAAGATGGCACGGCTGTGGCCGCGCGCCAGGGAAACTGGCTCGTCACCTCATTCCATCCCGAACTGTCGGACGACGACCGGCTGCACCGCTACTTCGTCGACCTTGTGCGCGACGCGGCATAAGCAAACTAAGTGCAGTAAACGTGGGCTGTGGCCGCGCTGCTAGCGTGGCGCTTCCACGCCCACCTGGGCGCACATCGTGAGCAATGGGCAGGTAGAGCAGCGGGGACGGCTGCCGGTGCAGATATGTTTGCCGAAGGGCACCAGCAAGCGGTTGATTTCCACCCAGTACTCTTGCGGCAGCTTATCCATTAACGCGACCATAGTCAGCTCCGGCCGCGGCGCGCGCACATAACCCCAACGGTTGGTGACCCGATGCACGTGAATATCCACGCCAAGCTTGGGCCGGCTGCAGGCAATGCCCAACACCAGGTTGGCGCACTTGGGCCCAACGCCGCACAGAGATAACAGCAGCGCCTCATCACAGGGCAGTTGCCCACTGTGCTCGGCCACCAGCGTGCGCGCAATGTCGTAAATCTGCTGCGCCTTGTTGGCATGAAACGCCGACAGCGCGATGAGCGCGTCGATGTCCGCCGGCGTTAGGCGGCTCATCTGCAGCGGCGTACGGGCGCGCTCAAACAGCGCCCTGGCAAGCGGTAGCATGGTCTCATCGCGCGTGCGGATAGAGATGATGCAGGCTACCAACTGTTCAAACGGCGACGTGTAGCCTTCGTCGTACAAGGCAAACATGGCCGCCGGGGGGAAAGGCTGCACCGCCTCGCGCAGAAGCGCCACGGCGCGGTCGATGTCGAACGGTTCCTTAAGCTCAGCCGGCATCACAGGCCACCTCCATTGCTCTTCGCGCTGCCAGTTGCCTAATACTACTCCTTGCGCCGCCCATAGGCACACGCTCCTATCGCCGGCAAAACCCAATTTCGTTACAATCGCCGCTTATGTCACAGTCAAATGCGCCGAAAACCGCCGATAACTACCAATCCGCCCTGGATTTTCTATACCAGTTCGTGAATTACGAACGGAAAATGACCGACATCTACGCGCCGGAGAAGATGGATCCTTTTCGCCCAGCGCAGCTTCTCTACGCCGCCGGAGACCCCCAACGCAGCTACCCATCCATTCACATCGCCGGTACCAAAGGCAAGGGGTCCGTCGCCGCCATGTGCGCTGCAGCCCTCAGCGCCGCCGGCTACCGCGTGGGCCTCTATACATCGCCCCATCTCCAGGAGCTGCGCGAGCGGATCCGCGTGCTGACGGCCGACGATGCACAGGGAAATATCTCAGAAGCCGATTTTGTGCGCCTGGTAAATCGCCTACGCCAGATCACGGAGACGATGGCGGAGCTAACCTGGTTCGAGCTGTTGACGGCTATAGCCTTCATCTATTTTGCCCAACAAGAGGTTGACGTCGCTGTCGTAGAAGTGGGCCTGGGCGGGCGGCTGGACGCCACCAATGTGCTCATGCCCGTTGTCGCCGCGATCACCAGCCTCAGCCTGGACCATACGGGGCTGTTGGGCGACACAGTGGCACAGATTGCCGCGGAAAAGGGCGGCATCATCAAACATGGCGTGCCGCTGGTCTGTGCGCCGCAAAAGGCAGAAGCGCTAGCCGTAATCGAACGCATCGCCGCCGAACACATGGCCCCGCTGATCCTGATCGGCGACGCCTGGCGCTTTGAGACGAGGGCGAAGACCGCGCAGGCAAGCCCCTGTGCGCGGCAGGCCATCACCGTTACAAAGTCGCCGGGGAGCGCCGTCATTCAGCCCGGCGATCATTTCGAGCTGGCGCTGCGCGGCGCCTACCAGGGCGAAAACGCCGTCATGGCCCTAGCCACGCTGGAGGCGGCGCGGCCTTACCTGCCGGCGCTTTCGGCCGAGGCCATGGCTCGTGGCTTGAGCGATGTCGTCTGGCCAGGGCGTTTGCAGCTTCTGCACCAGGCCCAGGATCAGCCGGCCCTCCTGGTAGACGGGGCGCACAACGCCGACTCGGCCCAGAAACTGGCCGCTTTCTTGCACGGCGCCTGCCGCTACGAGCGCCTCTGGCTCATTCTGGGCGTCACCGCAGATAAAAACGTGCCCGGCATCTTGCAGCCGCTGCTGCCGCTGGCCAGCGGCACGTTTGTAACCATGGCCGATAACCCGCGCGCCACGGAGGCCGCGGTTCTACAGCAAACGGCCGCAGAGCTAGGCTACGAAGTGCGTGTGGCAAAGGACATTGAAGCCGCCCTTGTGCATGCCTGGCGCATAGCCGGGCCCGCGGATCTCATCTGTGTCGCGGGATCCTTATACATCGTGGGGGATTTGCTAAATCGTTGGGACACTCTAAAATCACAACTGCTGAGTGTAGCGGGCCAGGCAAGTTAGCGACGACACGGTAAGAAGAAGGCGGGCGATGGGCGCTCAGCAGCGTGGAGGAAACTTATGCAACAAGATGACGATTTCGATTTTATGCAGTATCCAGACTTCTTTGGCGTCTTTGGTTTTGACGACGAATTCGATACCGACAGCGACGACATTGACGACGAAGACGCCGTTCTGGAGTGTCCTTTCCTGCCGCTGAGAGACATGGTCCTCTTTCCACAGATGGTTATGCCTCTCTTTGTGGGGCGTGATCGCTCGCTGGCGGCGGTGCAGGCCGCCGTAGCCAATGGCGAGCACCTGGTGGTTGCCGCACAGCGCGACAGCAATGTGGGCCAGCCGGGCGCCGACGACATCTACACGACCGGCACGGAAGTGGTCATCGGCCGGACGCTGCGCATGCCCGATAACACCACCAGCTTGTTGGCGCAGGGCAGACGGCGCGTGGAAGTGCTGGAGTATGTGCAGTGGGATCCCTACATCCGTGTGCGCGTGCGGCCTTTGCGCGACCAGGATGACTGGGAGCTGACTACCGAGGCCCTCATGCGCTCGGTGCTGGCCGCTTTCGAGAAGATCGTGGAGCTTAATCGCAATCTGCCCGAAGAAGCGTATACCTTCGCCATGAATATCGACGAGCCGGGCTGGCTGGCCGACTTCATCGCTTCGACCATGAACTTCCCACTTACCGTGCGCCAGGACATCCTGGAAACGTTGGAGCCGCTGGCCAGGCTGCATAAGGTCAACGCCGTCCTGGTCCAGGAGCTGGAAGTGCTGGAGCTAGAAGACCAGATCCAATCTCGCGTCCATGAAGAGATGGACCGTGCCCAGCGCGAGCACTTCTTGCGCGAGCAGATGCGCGTCATCCAGGGCGAGCTGGGCGAAACCGACATCTTTGCGCAGGAGTTAGAAGAGCTGCGCGAGACGCTCGACGCCAAAGCGCTACCGTCGGCAGCGCGCGAAAAGGCCGAACGCGAAATCGCGCGCCTGGCCAGCATGCCACCCATGTCCCCTGAGGTTGGCATCATCCGTACCTACCTCGACTGGATCCTGGAGCTGCCCTGGACCGAGGTTACCAGCGAAAACCTGGACGTGGCCCATGCTGCCCAGGTACTAGAAGACGACCATTACGGCCTAGAGCGCGTCAAAGAGCGTATCTTAGAGTTCATTGCCGTTAAGAAAATTGCTCCGGAGTCTAACCGCACGCCCATTCTCTGCTTTGTGGGGCCGCCCGGCACGGGCAAGACCTCCATAGGCAAGTCGATTGCCACCGCATTGGGGCGCGAATTCCTGCGCGTTAGCCTGGGCGGCGTACGCGATGAGGCCGAAATCCGCGGCCACCGCCGCACCTACATCGGCGCGCTGCCGGGTCGCATCGTGCAGGCCATGCGCCGCGCCGGCGCCATTAACCCGCTGTTCATGCTCGACGAAGTAGACAAGCTGGGCCAGGACTTTCGCGGCGATCCCGCCGCGGCCCTGCTGGAGGTATTAGACCCGCAGCAAAACTGGGCTTTCTCCGACCATTACCTGGACCTGGACTACGATCTGTCCAAAATTCTGTTTGTAGCCACGGCCAATTTCCTGGATCCCATCCCCCCTGCGCTCTTAGACCGCATGGAGGTCATCGAGTTTCCGGGCTATTTAGAGGAAGAAAAGTTAGAGATTGCGCGCCACTTCTTGATTCCGCGACAACTGCACGAGCACGGCCTCGGCGAAAGCGGCATACGCCTGGAAGACGACGCAGTCAAAACCTTAATCGGTGACTACACTTACGAAGCCGGCGTGCGCAACCTGGAGCGTGAGATTGCCAGGGTTTGCCGCAAGATTGCGCGCAGGGTGGCAGAAGGCAAAGGGCACGCCAAGCGCATCCGCGCACGGCAGTTGCCCGGGCTTGTCGGCCCACCGCCCTACATCAAGGATATGCTGCGCGACGATGACGAGGTTGGCGTGGCCACCGGCGTGGCATGGACATCGGCCGGCGGCGATACGCTTTTTGTGGAAGTGAACTTGATGGCCGGCAAAGGCGCGCTGACGCTCACGGGCCAGCTTGGCGAAGTGATGCAGGAAAGCGCCCAGGCGGCGCTCAGTTATACCCGCAGTCAGGCGAAGGTCCTGGGCCTGCCCGATGACATCTTCGAGCGCATGGACATTCACATCCACGTTCCCGAGGGCGCCGTGCCCAAAGATGGTCCCTCGGCGGGCGTGGCCCTGGCCACGGCGCTCATCTCGGCCTTTACCGGACGGGCCGTGCGCCGCGATGTGGGTATGACCGGCGAAATCACCCTGCGCGGGCGCGTGCTGCCGGTGGGCGGAATTCGCGAGAAGGCGCTGGCGGCGCGGCGCGCCGGCATCACCACCTTCATCATGCCCAGCAAGAACCAGAACGACCTGCACGAAATCCCCAAGAAGCTGCGCCAGGGACTTAACTTTGTGCAAGTGGAACGCATGAACGAGGTGCTGGAGGCATCACTGCTGCCTGCGCCGGCGGTGAAGAAGCGCCGGGCAATGCCGCCTGCGCGCCCTGTCTCTCGCCGCCGCCATCCTGAGGTGATCAGCAGCCACAGCAATGCGCTGATCAAGCGTATTCGCAAACTGCAACAGAAGAAATACCGCGAGCAAGAAGGCGCCTTCTTCGTCGAAGGCATCCGCATCGTATTGACGGCCCTGGAGCAAAAGGCTCCGGTGCAGGTGCTGGTCTACGCGCCCGAACTCTTAACCAGCGCCACGGCCCTTGCGGCCATCGAAGCGCAGAAGCAGGCGGGGAACGATGTCGTGGCCGTGACCGCGGAGCTCTTCCAATCGTTTTCAAGGCGCGAAAACGCCGTGGGGCTGGGGGCCGTAGTGAGAGCGCGGCTTGCCGCTCTAGAGCAGCTCGAGATCGGGGAGCAGAGCTTCGTCGTCGCCCTGGAGCGCGTCTCCGACCCGGGCAACCTGGGCGCCATTGTGCGCACGGTAGACGCCGCCGGAGGCGCCGGCGTGATTTTGCTGGGCCCTAGCACGGATCCTTTCCACCCCACGGCTATTCGCGCCAGTATGGGCGCCATCTTTAACACGCCCGTGGCAGCCCTCGATCAGGCGCAAACGTTGCTGGCGTGGGCGCGCCAGCGCGGGCTGCAAATTGTGGCCACGTCGGCCCATGCCGGCCGTTCCTTCTGGGGCGCGCCCTACCGCACCCCGCTCTTGGCGCTGTTTGGCAGTGAAGGCGACGGATTGTTGCCAGAACTGCAGGCGGCGGCCGACCTGGCTGTGGCCATCCCCATGCACGGCGTGGCCTCGTCGCTTAACCTCGCCGTCTCGGTCGGCCTGATGCTCTACGAGCTGCGCGCAACCCGCCCAGTTACGAGCCGTTCCCCGTGAGCGCCCCGCGCCCGGCGAAATATTCCTCTACGACGCGCGTATGCAGCGGAAAGGCCATAGGCTGCGGCTCGTGCAAAACAAGCCGGTCCGCGCTCTCGCTGTGCGGTGTGAACGGCGGAAGCTGCCCCTGCCACGGCGGCGCGAGGCCAAAGATCAAAATGGTACCGTCTGGCGTGCTATAGACACGGTACAGGCCGATGGCCTCTGGCCCGACGGGGACGCCGGTTTCCTCCTGCAGCTCACGCGCGCCGGCTTCTTGCCACGTTTCAGGGAGTTCGACAAAGCCGCCCGGCAAGGCCAGCCTGCCGCGCCCTGGCTCGCGACCGCGCCGCACGACCAGCAACCCACCACCCACCGGCAGCAGCGTGACGGCGACAGGCAGGGGATTGCGGTAGCTCACATGGCCGCAAGCGGCACAGCGGCGAGGCCACGGTTGGCCGGCCTCGAACGCGCTGCCACAATAGGAACAGTGGCGATGCTGGTCGAGTGCAGGCACAGGCAGGCGCCGGCTACTCCCAGCCCTCGATAATCGCTTTGACCTCGGCTACGAAATTATCCGCCGTCGCGCCGTCGAGGATACGGTGATCGAAGGTAAAGCTGACGTAAGCCAGCGGCCGGATGGCGATGGCGTCGTCGATGACCTTGACCCGCTTCTCGATCTTGCCCACCCCCAGGATGCCGCACTGCGGCTGGTTGATGATTGGCGTGGCAAACAGGCTGCCCGAAATGCCATGATTGGTGATGCTGAACGTGCCGTCCTGCACCTCTTGCGGCTTGAGCCGGTTGCTGCGCGCGCGCTCGGCCAGGTCGTTCACCTGACGCGCCAGACCTAAAAGATTGTAATGATCTGCGTTCTTAATCACCGGCACAATCAGGCCATCGTCCAGGGCCGTGGCCATGCCGATATTGATCTCCTTTTTCAGCAGCAGGCCATCCTCTTGCCAGCTACTGTTCACTCGCGGATGCTGCTTGAGGGCCTGGGCTATGGCGGCGATGATATAGGGCGTAAACGTCAGCCGCACCCCATCTCGCGCATAGTGCGCTTTGTGCGCCTGGCGGTGCGTCGACACGGCGCTGAAATCGACCTCAAAGACGGTGGTGACATGAGGGCTGGTCTGTTTGCTGCGCACCATGTGTTCGGCAATCGCGCGGCGCATATTGCTGAGGGCCAGCATCTCGCCGGGGATAGCCTCGGCCGCGGGCGCGGCAGCCGCGCGAACCGGCGGAGGCGCTACGGCCACTGGCTGGGGCGCCGCCTGGCGCTGTTCCAGGTAAGCCAGGATATCGCGCTTGGTGGTCCGCCCACCGCGCCCGGTGCCATGCACGCGGCTCAAATCGACGTCATGCTCTTCCGCAATGCGTTTGACCACCGGGCTGGCCCAGCCGGCAAACGGCAGCTCTTCCCCTTCTGCCGGGCGACCGCCATTGTCCTGCGCGGCTCTGGCCGCTGCTTCGCGCCGCGGCGCGGCCTCTATGGCCGGCACTTGGCGCCCGGTCGCCGCCTGCTCATGCTCCTGCTCGGCCACAGCGCCGGCTGCCTCGGCGTCGCCGTCATTCTGGGGAACGGCTTCGCCCGCTTGGCCCACATAGGCCAGCAAGGCGCCCACCGGTACGGTCTCGCCTTCCTCAACAAAGATCTTTAGCAAGATCCCGGCCACTTCGGCCGTGGCTTCTGTGGTGACTTTATCAGTCTCGATTTCCAGAATCGGCTCAAACTCGTCGATCTGGTCGCCTTCTTTTTTCAGCCAGCGGGCGATGGTGCCTTCAATAACGCCTTCACCCATTTCGGGCATGGTGATGCTAGTAGCCATTTTCTGACCTCTGACGGAAGAACAGGGGATACTTTTGAGGGTTGGTGTGGTGCATCAGGCTGTAGACTGTTTCAAAGGCTGCTTCCACACTTGGCTTGGAGAAGTAATCGCCGTCGGAGCCATAAGCAGTTCGGTGCGCGGCGGCAGCAAGTGTGCGCGGCTCGGCGTCCAGCCAGTAAAAACCACCCTGCGCCTCGATGACCTGCTGCATCATATAAGCCGTCCCGCCGCCCGGCACGTCTTCGTCGGCAAACACAATATGATTGGTTTTTTTCAGCGAATCGACGATCACGCCGTTCACGTCGAAGGGCAGCAGCGACTGGACGTCGATCAGCTCCACATCAATGTCGACTTCTGCCAACAGGCCGGCGGCCTCTTCACAGATGCGGCACATGGCGCCATAAGTCACCAGGGTCACATCGTTGCCCGGCCGTAATATCTCAGGCACGCCCGGCGTAATGGTCATCTCGGCCACGTTGTCCGGCAACTGCTCCTTCAGGCGGTAGCCGTTCAGCACCTCGATGATGATGCCGGGCTCGTCGGAGCGCAGCAAGGTGTTGTAAAAAGCGGCCGCGCGGGTCATGTCGCGCGGTGTCAGCACGTGCATGCCGCGCACCAGGTTGATGATGCCCGACAACTGAGAGCCTGAATGCCAGATGCCTTCCAGGCGATGCCCGCGCGTGCGCACAATGACCGGCGCTTTTTGGCCGCCGCGCGTGCGCCAATGGAGCGTCGCCAGGTCATCAGACATGATCTGCAGCGCGTAGAGCAGATAGTCGAGGTATTGCATTTCGGCGATGGGCCGCAAGCCGCGCAGCGCCATGCCGATGGCCTGTCCCAGGATCGTCGCCTCGCGGATGCCGGTGTCGGATACACGCAAGGGGCCGTATTTTGCCTGTAGGCCGGCAAAAGATTGGTTGACACCGCCCAATGCGCCGACATCTTCGCCAAAGGCAATCACCCGCGGATCGCGCGCCAGGATGGCGTCGAACGTGGCATTCAGCACTTCAAAACCGCTCACCACCGGCGACTCTTGTGAGTAGACCGGCGCGATGCTTTCTATCTTTAGCGCGCTGGCCGCCGACTCGCTATAGAGATGCGAGCCGTAGCGCCGGCGATTCGCGGCTTCCTGCTGCTCCTTCCAGCTTAACAGCAGCCTGCGCGTCGGCGTGTCTTCTTGGCGCAAGACGATGAGCAGCTGGCGCACCGCCTGCATGATATGTTTGCGGTTGGGGTTCTGCACGCGTTTCAGGCGGCGCTGGATCTCGGCAAGCTGCTCGCCGTGAGCCGTGTAAGGCGCCATTTCGTCGATCATGTCGCTCACTTCGCCCAATTCCTGGCGAATGGGCGCCAGGTAAGCTTGCCACGCTTCGCGGCGGATATTCTCCACCTCCCGACGCGTCTCCTGCTCCATCTCCTCCAGATCCGCGGCGCTGGCCAGATCGTGCTCCACGATCCACTCACGCATTTTCGCCAGGCAGTCATGCAGGGCTTCCCACTCCAGGCGTGCGGCCGATTTGTACCGTTCGTGGCTGCCGGAAGTGGAATGGCCTTGCGGCTGCGTCAGCTCCACCACATGCACAATGGCCGGCACGTGCTGCTCGCGCGCCACGCGCGCCGCCTGCTGATACACCTGCAGCAGGCTGCCGTAGTCCCAGCCACGTACGCGGTATATGTCGTAGCCGCGCGTCGAGCCGCGG
Organism: uncultured Ardenticatenaceae bacterium; assembly: GCA_964384155.1. Classification (GTDB taxonomy): domain Bacteria; phylum Chloroflexota; class Anaerolineae; order Promineifilales; family Promineifilaceae; genus JAAYYY01. Next base: position 71,251 of record CAYLJW010000014.1, on the reverse strand, counting down.
TCACGCTGAAAACCGGCCAGGGCCTTAGAGATATCGCCATGCACGATCTGAAACTCGTTGGGTACCGAGATGCCATATTCGTCGTCCCAAATCGACAGCACCAGGGGCCCGCCAAGCACGCCGACGGCATTGACCGCTTCCCAAAACATTCCTTCAGCACAACTGGCATTGCCGATGGCGCCCCACACCACCTCATTGCCGTTGCGCGAGAACTGCTTGAGGTCCGCCAGCTCGGGCAGCTCGCGGTAGAGCCGAGAGGCGTAGGTGAGGCCAACCAATCGCGGCATTTGCGCTCCCGTGGGCGAAAGATCGGCCGACGAATTATAAATTTGCGTCAGATCGCGCCAACTGCCATCTGGGTTCAAACTGCGCGTGGCGAAATGGGCGTTCATGGCCCGGCCGCCCATCATTGGTTCCGCCTCAGGGTCGGCGTGCGCGTAAAGCTGGGCGAAGAACTCGCGCAATGAATGAAGCCCAAGGGCCATCATCAGCGTCTGGTCGCGATAATAGCCGGCGCGCCAATCGCCCGGTTGCCACGCTTTGGCCATGGCGATCTGCGCAATCTCTTTGCCATCGCCAAAAATGCCAAATTTCGCCTTGCCGCTGAGCACTTCGCGCCGGCCGATGATGCTGGCGAAACGGCTTTGCAGCGCCAGGCGGTAGTCGTCTAAGATTTGTGTGGTGGAAAGCGCAAGCTCCTCCGTTTCAACGGTTGCTATTCTTTCCTTTTGCGCCATAACTCTCCTTGCAGCTAAGTGGCTCAAGTGGGAATGAGGTCAATTAGAGAGGGGCGTTACGGTAAAATTATCGAATGCTACCAATACGTTGCCCTCGCCAAGCGTTTCGACCATTATACCAATATCACCCCGACCAAGCGTAGTATCGGTCACGCGCGCCACTTCCTGTTCATTGACGAAGAAGATCAGGTTGCCTCCTTCGGCGCGCACGCGCAGAACGTTGGTGGCATTCAGGCCCTGCCGCACGGCATCCGAGGCTATCCAGCCGTCGCCAGCCAGCGCCTGCTCTTGCTCGCAGCTATTCTGGCAGACGCCCACCCAGATGTAGCCATCGCCGCTCACCTCGAAAAGGTAGAAGGAGTTCGTGTCGGAATCGACGCGGAACATCATACCGTACCCATTATCCAGTGGGCCGTCAATCTGCGTCGCCTCTACCTGAAAGACGCCGTCAGAGCGATTTTCGCCGGCCGTGGCCCAGAACAGGCCCAGGTCTGCCTTAACCAGGAATTCGTAGCGGCCGCCGGTTACCTGCCCTCGAGCTTCCAGGTCCTCGCCGGTGCCCCAGCTTCCAGCTTCCTCAAACGATTCGGAGTAGGGTCCCGCAGCTCCGGCGCAGCCGACGACAAAGATGATCACGAGGGCCAGTGCTAAGGCGCATGCTGCCCCATGTGCAAGTCGAACCTGCATAGCCTCTCCTTTTCTTTACCAAGTTTATTGAACGGCGCTGGCGACGAGTTCGGCGACGTCCATCACCTGCATCGTCTCGCCCGCCTCTTTGCCCGCATCCTCGAGCATGCGCGCGCAGAAGGGGCAGCCAATGGCCAATGTCTTGGCGCCTGTCTTTTCCGCTTCCCGATAGCGATTCATACTGACCGCTTCGGAGCCATGCTCTTCTTCCTTCCAGAACTGCGCCCCGCCCGCGCCGCAGCAGAAGGAGTTATTGCGGCTGCGGTCCATTTCTAACAGCGTGGCGCCAGCCTGCGCCAGGCTCTGGCGCGGGTCCTCATAAATGCCGTTGTGGCGGCCCAGGTAGCACGGGTCATGGAAGGTCACCTGCTCCAACGTCTCGCCATTGAGCCGCAACAGGCCTCTACCCACCAGGTCGGCAATCATTTGCGTATGGTGCAGCACATGGAAGTCGCCGCCCAACGCCTTGTACTCCTTGCCGATGGTGTGAAGGCAGTGCGGGCAGCCGGTGACGATACGCTTCTGATCCGCGCCCACTTCTTTCAACGTTTCTATATTGCCCTGCGCCATCTCATAGAACAAGTACTCGTTGCCCGCGCGGCGCGCCGAATCGCCGGTGCAGGTCTCCATATCGCCCAGCACGGCAAAGTTGACGCCTGCGCCGTGCAGCACGGTCACAATGGCGCGGGCGATGGCCTGCCCCTTGGGGTCGAAAGCGCCGGCGCAACCCACCCAGTATAAAACGTCATATTCCGGGTTTTGCTCGACAGTGGGCACCTCAAAGCTCAGCGTCTGGGCCCAGGCCAGGCGGTCGTCCGTCGCGCTCCAGGGATTGCCGGTGCGCTCCATGCCGCGGAAGGCGCCCTGCAGCTCGCCGGGAAACGACGCCTGCATCAGCACCTGGTCGCGGCGGATATTTAGAATGTCGAACATTGGCTCGTTGCCCACCGGGCACACTTCAACGCACGCGCCGCACGCGGTACAGGCCCACACGGCGCTCTCGCTAATGGCGTAGTCCAGCAGATGCGGCTCATCCGCGCCGCCAGAGGCCAGATGCGTCATATTTTGTCGCAGATAATAACGCTTGTTAATCTCCAGCGCCGCCGGCGACAGCTCTTTACCGGTCACATAGGCCGGACAGGCGTCCTGGCAGCGGTTGCACATGATACAGGCAAACGCATCCAGGATATGCGTCTGGTGCAGGTCCGTCAGCCGCGCTACGCCAAACTGCTCGATACTATCGTCTTCGAAATCGATGGGCTCCAGCGCGCCCAGCGCCGGCCGGTCCGGGCGGGTCATGAAGTTGATGGGGCCCATGAACAGGTGCGCGTGTTTGGTGTAGGGGAAATAGGGCAAGAACAGCAAAATGAGCCCCAGCGCCACCCACCAACTGGCGTGCAAGCCAAAGGTCAGCGCGGGTTGCGAGAGCGTCTGCCATAGCCCGGCGACAGCGCTGGCAAAAGGCTGCGCCGCGTCTGCACCGCCAAGGGCCACATGGAACGTCTGGCTGAGAAAGCGAAAGCCGACGTGCAGCAAAATGAACACACCTACAATTAACGAATCGCGGCGCACGCCGTCGCGCACTTCGGGCATCAGCTTCACATTTTCGCGCCAGCTTAGAATGCGCCGCCCACGCGGGAAGAGGAAGCGGCGCAGCAGGAAAAAAACCACGCCGATAATGACCGCGACGCTAAAAAGATCGGCCAGCAAACGATAGACATTGCCGGCGGGCGCCGGCACATGAAAACCGGCGAAAAAGCCTTCCAGCACGTCCAGAATGTTCACTAGGCCATAGAAAATGAAGCCCCAGGCCACGCCATAGTGCAGCAATGAGGTGAGTTTACGGTTTTTGAGAATGCGACCCTGAGTGATGAGCGCAACGGCCCCGGTGACGAGGCGGCGCGGCAGGTCGTTGAGGCGCAAGCGCCCGCCGCCGCGCGCGATGATGCGGCGCATCTCATCGAAGGTGACAATGGTGGCTCCAATCGAAATCGCAGCGAGGAGGACAAACAGGAACTTCTCAGTGGGCGATAACATTGCTTCCCTCTAGCTTAAACGTGCGCAGGCTTGCTTCAGGTCATGCGCCAAAAGTCTATCATATGGCCCTGAGGCAGGCAATCGGGGTAGAATGGCGCCTCATGCTGGCGCTACCAGACTATTTCACCAGGCGTATTGCCGCCCTATACGGCGCCGAGGGCCAGGCGTGGCTCGTCAATCTGCCCGCCCTGATTGCCCGCTGCGCGCGCATGTGGTCGCTCAGCCTCGAGCCGCCGTATGAGCCCAGATATAACCTCGTCATCCCGGCGCGCACGGCAAGCGGCGCCCCTGTGGTGCTGAAACTCGGTGTTCCAGGTCCGGAGGGTCGCCGCGAGATCGAGGCCCTGCGCATTTACGACGGGCGCGGCTGCGCGCGCCTGCTGGCCGCTGCGCCCGAAGACGGCGCCATGCTGCTGGAACGGCTGGCGCCCGGTACGATGCTCGTCGCCCTAGACGACGAAGCAGCCACGCGCATTGCCGCCGGCGTGATGCACAAGCTCTGGCGGCCCCTGCCGCCGGCGCACGCCTTTCCCAGCACAACAGCGTGGGCAAGCGGCTTGCAGCAGCTAAGGCCCACCTTCGGCGGCGGCTGCGGACCGTTTCCGCCACGATTAGTAGAAGCGGCGGAACGTCTGTTCACAGAGCTGCTGGCAACGCGGGGCGAGCCAGTGTTATTGCACGGCGATCTGCAACATTACAACATCCTGGCGGCAGAGCGCGAGCCCTGGCTGGCTATCGATCCCCAGGGGGTGGCCGGCGAGCCGCTTTACGAGACCGGCGCGTGGATGCGCAATCCCATTCCCCAAGTAGCTGCCTGGACGGATCTCAAGCAAGCTCTGGCGCTGCGCGCCGCCGTGTTCGCAGAGATGCTGCAGGCAGACCGCCGGCGTATCCTGGCCTGGGCCACGGCGCAGGCCGTGCTCTCGTCCTGGTGGAGTTTTGAGGAAGAGGGTAAGCCGGCCGAGGGCACGCTGCACGTCGCGGCCACGGCGCTGGAGCTGTATGAATCATCCTGACAGAGATACACTCTCGCGGGCCATGCCATCATCGGCCCGAAACGCCCGTGCGACGTACAATCGCCCTATGCTTCACAGACTTTTGATCCTCGCCGGCTTGTTGCTGCTGATCGTCGCGCTGGCGCCGCCTACCTTGACGTTATATGAGCTGACCGGCGAAGAATCGCTGCAAGGCCAGATCCGCGGCCTGATTCACTGGTTCCACAGCGCTTTGCGCCCCCAGCCGGCGCTAGAACCCACGGCTTCTGTCGACCACACCGCCGTCAGCCCCTTTGGCGCAAATACTTTTCTGCAATACGAGGTGCTGCCCGAAGTGCGCGAGCAGAGCTTACAGATGCTGCGCGACGCAGGCGTCACCTTCATTCGCCAGGAGTTTACTTGGGAAGACATTGAGATTCACGGCAAAGGGGACTTTGTCGACCGGCGCAACGACCCGGCTGGCGTCGACGCCTGGGCCAAATACGACAACATAGTCGATCTGGCGCAGCAATACGACGTTCAGATTATCGCCCGCCTGGGTAACCCGCCGGCCTGGACGCGCGCGCTCACCGACACCATCGGTACTTACGCGCCGCCGGACGACTTCCACGATTTCGGCGATTTTGCGTCCGCGGTCGCCCAACGCTATCAGGGGCGCATCCGCTACTACCAGGTCTGGAATGAGCCTAACGGCAACGAAGAGTGGGGCCTGCAAGACGTCAGTCCCGAAGCTTACAGCGAGCTGCTTTGCCTGGCCTATGACCGTATCAAAGAGGTCGATCCCGCCGCCGTGGTGCTCGCGGGCGCGCTGACGCCCACCGTGGCCCTGGACGGCCGAAACCTGAACGACCTGGTTTATCTACAGCGCATGTACGCCGCGGGAGCAGGGGCCTGTTTCGACATTATGTCGGCACAGGGCTATGGCCTGTGGTCGGGGCCCACCGACCGGCGCCTGCGGCCCAGCGTCATCAACTACCCCTACAACCTGTTGCTGCGCGACCTGATGGTGCAGCATGGCGACGCGCATAAGCCCATCTGGATCAGCGAGATGGGCTGGAACGTCGCGCCGCCAGAGTTGCCGCCCATTTATGGGCGCGTGACCGAGGAACAACAGGCGCGCTATGCCGTGCAGGCTTTTGAACGGGCGCGACAGGAGTGGCCCTGGGTTGGCGTGGTGAGCTACTGGTTTTTCAAGCGGCCCGGTGATAGCGAGCGCGGCGAGACCTGGTATTACTTCCGCATGCTGGAGCCCGACTTTAGCCCGCTGCCCGTGTGGCACGCCGTGGCGCAATATGCGCCCGACCCGCCGCCGTTAGATGCGCCGCCTCTGTGGCTTTACCGCTTGCAGCAAGCGCGGCCGATCTTATTCCTCATGGGAATAGGCCTGGGCTTCTTTGGGCTGCTATCGTGGCTGGCGCCGGACGAGCCGGCGCGCAACAACCGCGCTTAATCGCGCTCGTCCAGGGGCCGGTAGGAACGCTTGTCCGAACCCGTGTAGATCTGGCGCGGGCGGGCGATGGCCTGTTCCTGATCTTCCAGCAGCTCTTCCCACTGCGCCAGCCAGCCAACCGTCCGTGGAATGGCGAACATCACCGGGAACATGGCGCTGGGCAAACCCATCGCCTGGTAGATAATGCCTGAGTAAAAGTCTACGTTGGGATATAGGCGGCGGGAAACGAAATAGTCGTCTTGCAGGGCAATGCGCTCTAGCTCGATGGCAATGTCCAGCAACGGGTTGCGCCCGGTTACTTCAAACACTTCATCGGCCACTTGCTTCACAATGCGCGCCCGTGGATCGTAATTCTTGTAGACGCGGTGTCCAAAGCCCATGAGCCGGAATTCGCCGTTCTTCACGCGCTCAATGTAGCCGGGCACGTTTTTGACGTTGCCGATCTCGGCGAGCATGCGCACGACAGCCTCGTTGGCCCCGCCGTGGCGCGGTCCATAGAGGGCGGCAGCCGCGGCGGCAATCGCTGAGTAAGGATCCGACAGGGTGCTGCCCACGGTGCGCATAGCCGTGGTGCCCGCGTTTTGCTCGTGGTCCGCATGCAAGATGAACAACACGTCTAGCGCGCGCTCCAGGGCCGGGTTGGGCGCGTATTTTGGCTCCACCATCTTGAACATCATATTCAGGAAGTTGCCGCTGTAACTCAGATCGTTGTCCGGATAGTTGATGGGGAAACCCATGCTGAAGCGGTAGGCGTAGGCCGCCAGCGTCGGCATTTTGGCAATCAGGCGCTTCATCTGCAGCAGGCGGTTCTCTTTGTCCTCCACCTGTTTGGCTTCGGGATAAAAGGTGGCTAAGGCCGCCACGCCGCTAATCAGCATGCCCATTGGATGCGCGTCATAGCGGAAGTCCTCATACAGGCCCTTCATGTTCTCGTGCAGCAGCGTATGGTGCGTGATTTCTTGCTCCCAGTCGCGTAGCTGCTGGCTATCAGGCAGCTCGCCGAACAGCAGCAAGTAAGCCACCTCCAGAAAAGTACACTGCTCTGCCAGCTCGTCGATGGGATAGCCTCGATACCAGAGGATGCCTTTTTCGCCGTCGATGTAGGTAATGGCGCTGCGCGTAGACGCTGTATTCTTATAGGCCGGGTCGTAGCTCATCAGGCCAAAATCGTCCTCGCCCACTTTTATCTGGCGCAATTCCATGGCCTTGATCGTGCCATCCGTAATTGGCAGCTCGTATGTGCGGCCCGTCCTGTTGTCAGTTATGGTCAGGGTTTCTTTGGTCACATTTTCCTCCGAATCGTGTCGCTGCTCGCTGGTTTAGAAATTTCCGATGGCTCAAAGATGCGCTTCCCGGCGGGAAGGCTTGCTCCGGCGTCACCAGGGCAACACATTGAGTCGCCCGATTCTGTGCGCTTCTATTGTACAGGCATATTTGTGGATCGGTAGACGAATTCTGCGCGCGCCCGAGCCGCAGCACTGGGCCGCGGGCGCGGAGAATCAGTTGACAACATTCATTATTTCACTAGAATCGCTAAAGGCCAGTCATCCAGCGTGCATCGAAATGCAGAGAATCAGCTCCATTCGTAGTGGCAGTTCATCACCATTATTTTAGACAGGAGGTGCGACCTGCTTAACCTTTCAGCCAAGTCTTGATCTGGGGTTAGCTGCCCCGCCATGTACAGGCAAAGTAGCAAACGGCTTGGTAGAGCCGTTCTCATTCTGCCGATATTAAGTTGAGGAGAAGGAAACAATTATGAAACGCTTGATGTTACCCCTTGTTTTGACCCTGTTAGCGGTGATTCTGGTGGCCTGTGGCGGCGGCGAGGCGTTGACCTGCGAAGACTCCATCGGCTGCGTCGAAATTGCCCCGGGAGATCCCATCCGCGTTGCTTCGGCCCTGGTTATCACCGGCCCCAATGCCCAGCTTGGTCAGGACTCGCAGCGCGGCGTCGAAATAGCCATTGCCGATCGCGGCGAAATTGAAGGCCACCCTGTCGAGCTGCAGGCCGAGGATGATGGTTGTAGCGCAGAGGGCGGCCAGACCGCGGCCCAGAAGATCGTGTCCGATCCCACCATTATCGGTCTGATTGGTACGAGCTGCTCCGGCGCCGGCGTTCCGGCAGCACGCATTATGGCCGAAAACGGCTACGTCATGATTTCGCCTTCCAACACGGCGCCCGTCCTGACGCATCCGGACACCCGTGAAGCAGGCTACTTCCGCACAGCGCACAACGACGAAGTACAGGGCGCCGCTATGGCCCAGTTCGCCTATAACGAGCTTGGCGCTCGCACCGCCGCCGCCATTCACGACGGCGACCCCTACACCGAAGGTCTCGCCAGCGTTTTCCGCGATTCCTTCGAGGAACTGGGCGGCACGATTGTGGCCTTCGAAGCTGAAGATCCCAACGCCACGAACGTGACGCCAGTTCTGACGTCCATCGCCGCAGCCGGCCCTCCCGAGTTCCTTTACTATCCCGTCTTTACCGTGCTGGGCGCCAACCTAACGCAGCAGGCGCGCCAGGTCGACGGCCTGGAGAACACAATGCTTGCCGGCGCAGACGGCATTTTATCGCCCGACTTCCTGTCGGCGGCCGGCGATGCGGCCATGGGCATGTACCTGTCCGGTCCAGACCTTGGCTTCGAGAATCAGGCCTATACGGACTTCCTTGCGGCGTACGATGCCAACTACGGTGGCGATCCGATAGCGGCGTTCCACGCGCATTCCTATGACGCCACGAACATGCTCCTGGATGCCGTCGAAGCCGTAGCCCAGGTGGGCAGCGATGGCACGATGCTGATCGGGCGCCAGGCGCTGATTGACGCAGTGGCCGCGACCTCCGGCTTCGCCGGTATCACCGGCAACCTCACCTGTGACGCAAATGGCGACTGCGCCGATCCGCGCATCGCGGTGAACGAAGTTCAGGGAACGACCGGCGCACTCGACTTCGTGCCGATCTGGAGCTACGCGCCATAAGCTGTAATCGTTCGTCAACTGCAACTGGCGATATAGCCGGATCATCGTAAGCAATGAAATAGGCTCCGAGAACATCATGAGTCTCTCGGAGCCTATTTCACCAGTAGTGCAAATGTGACGGGAGCCCCGTGGGAACAGGGCAAGGTTAAGGAAAGGGAACGATGGCCCAAGCTGTAAGAAATTTACGAAGAATGGATATCGACTACGTCGGTATCTTCTTGTGGATTTTTCGAACCGCAATTATTTTACTCGTCATTTGGGGAACGGCAGCCAAAGTCCTCTTCGGAGTCGGCACACAATATTCGGCAGCTTCGTGGATTGATTTCATGATTGCCGGCCTGGCGCAAGGCAGCCTTTACGCGCTGATCGCGCTGGGCTATACCATGGTCTACGGCGTGCTCTTTATGATTAACTTTGCCCATGGCGAGTTCTTCATGTCTGGCACCATGACCGCGACCGTATTCGTGGCCATCCCCCTTGCTTCCGCGGGCTATTTGGAGCGCTATCCCTTCATGAGCTTTATCGCCATTATGATCACGGCGATGATCATCTCGGTAGCCGTCTCTTTACTCACAGAACGCATCGCCTACCGCCCTTTGCGCCGGGCCCCACGCCTGGTGCCGCTCATTACGGCCATCGGCGCTTCTTTCTTCTGGCAATACTTCTTCCGCGGCCTATACGGCTCGGCCATTGTGCCCTTTCCTTCCATTCCCATTTTCACCGGCACGATGAACATCCTGGGTATCCAGATCTTACGCACGCGCGTGGTGGTAATGGCCGCTTCCATCATCATGCTTATCGGCCTCTACTTCTTCGTCATGCGCTCCAAGACGGGTAAAGCCATTCGCGCCGTGGCCGAAGACAAAGATGTGGCCGCCCTGATGGGTGTGGACGTCGATCGCACCATCGCCATTACCTTTGCCGTGGGCGCCTCGATGGCCGGTGCAGCGGGCATACTCTACGGCCTGATGTATGGACAGACCCACTTCTTCATGGGCTTTGTGCCCGGCATCAAGGCCTTTACGGCCGCCGTGCTGGGCGGTATTGGTAGTATTCCAGGTGCTGCCCTGGGCGGCTTGTTCCTGGGCGTGATCGAGGCTGTGGGCCCGCCCCTTTTCCTTGAAGGCCTCGGCATTCCCGGCGCCCACCAGTTAAAAGATGTCATCGCCTTCACCATGCTGGTCCTTGTCCTCATTTTCCGGCCGCAAGGCATCATTGGCGAACGCCTGGCAGAAAAGAAAGCTTAAGAGGTTGCCTATGTCGCAGATGGACATACGACACGTAGTGAGAATTGGGCTCATCTTCGGCCTTGTAGCCGCCAGTGTGAGCGCCATTGGCATGGTGCATACCTTTGATGCCCGCGATTTGATAACCGGCGTATTGACCCTGGGCCAGGTGCTGCTGTTCGCTGCCTCCGGGCTTGCCGGCTTCATTGCCGCGCGACATTATGCGCCGTCGCAACGTGGAACTTCCTTATTCAGCGCAGCGCTTGCCGGCTTCCTCACCGCCTTGCCAGTGCTGGGGCTTGTATTGCTGTCCGTACTGGCGCCGACGATCCGCACCAAGCTGGTGAACGTATCGCCGGCGCTCATCGAAATCCTCACCTTCGGCCTGGGTCCGGCGCTGGGCAGCGCGGCGCTGGCCCTGGTAATGACGCTGTTAGGCCTGCTGGGCGGCATCGTGCTTGTGACGCCAGAGCGCTATGAGCGACCGATCATGATGGGCGTCCTGTGGACTTTGGTGATCGGCATGCTGTCTGAGGTGCTATTGGGCGTGCTGCGCCCGCTCATTGGAACCCCGGCAACACGCTTGCTGTTTGGCACGAAGGGCTTGCAGCCGATCACGGCGGCCGTCGTGTTCATTCTCGTGACGGCCGTTTATGCCACCTGGAAAGGGCGTGGTCGGCAACTGCTGCGTTCTCGCCTGCAACCAGAGAATCCGCAGCAAGCGCGCCGCATGCGGCTGGCTTCCATCGCCGGCGCTATCATCCTTTTACTCATCCTGCCGCAAATATTGGGCACCTATCTCACCGAAGTGCTGGACAACGTCGGCCTGTTCATCCTCATGGGCCTGGGCCTGAACATTGTGGTGGGCTTTGCCGGCTTGCTAGATCTGGGGTACGTCGCCTTCTTTGCCATCGGCGCCTACGTCATGGGCATCCTCACCTCGACGGGCAATTTGGGCGTGGCTCAGATGTCTTTCTGGCTGGCCCTGCCCATTGCTGTAACTTGCTCTGTGGTCGCCGGCCTGATCTTAGGCACGCCCGTTCTGCGCATGCGCGGCGACTACCTGGCCATTGTCACCCTGGGCTTTGGCGAGATCATCCGCGTGCTGGCTATTTCGGACCTGCTGAAACCGTATATCGGCGGCGCGCAGGGCGTTCTGCAAATCGCCAAGCCGGAAATTGGTAGCTTGCGCCTTATACAGCCCCAGGAGTTTTACTACTTAATCCTCGCCGGTTGTGTGCTTGCCGCTTTCGTCTCCTGGCGCTTGCGCGATGCGCGCCTTGGCCGCCAATGGATGGCCATGCGCGAAGACGAAGATGTGGCCGAAGCGATGGGCATCAACCTGGTCAAAACGAAGCTGCTGGCCTTCGGCATCGGCGCCGGCTTCTCCGGCCTGGCAGGCGCCATCTTCGCCAGCCGCCTCAGCTCCATCTTTCCGCACAGTTTTAATCTGCTCATTTCGATTAATGTATTGAGCCTGATCATTGTCGGCGGTATTGCCAGCCTGCCCGGCGTCGTCGTCGGCGCTCTGGTGCTGGTGGGTTTGCCCGAGCTGCTGCGCGAATTCGCCGAGTACCGCTTGCTGATGTACGGCGCGCTGCTGATTGCGATGATGGTCAGGAAGCCGGCTGGTTTGTGGCCCTCGCCTATTCGCCAGCGCGAATTAGAGCACCACGCCGAGGAGCCGGGCACGTTCCCCAGCCAGATTGGCGTGAATCCGGCAACAAACGAACCGATGAGTGAGCAGGTTGTCGAAGCGCCCTAAAGGGCCATCAGGCCCTGGCCGCACGGCTGACGCTGCAAATATTTACGGGAAAGACGCGCTATGCCCATATTAGAAGCACAAAATGTAACCAAGCGCTTCGGCGGCCTGATCGCCGTCAACGACTTTAGCTTCGACGTGCCCGAACGGTCGATCGTCAGCATTATCGGACCCAACGGCGCCGGTAAGACAACCTTTTTTAACTGCGTAACCGGCTTCTACAAGATCGACGAAGGCGATATCATCTTCGACGGCCAATCCGTCGCCGGAAAGTCGCCGGACCATATTGCGCACCTTGGCATCTCGCGCACCTACCAGAATATCCGCCTCTTCTCGCAGATGACGGCCATCGAGAATATCCTGGTGGGCATGGATCCGCGCCTCTCTTCCAACTGGGTTGGCGCCGTTTTGGGCACGCGCGTCACACGCGAAGAAGAAGAGCGCGCCCTGAGAGAGTCCATGGAGCTGCTGCGCTTCGTGGGCCTTTCGCGCAAAGGCGATCACCTCGCCACCAGCCTGCCCTACGGCGATCAGCGACGCCTAGAAATTGCGCGCGCGCTGGCCAGCAAACCGAAATTATTGCTGCTGGACGAGCCGACCGCGGGCATGAACCCGCGAGAGACGGCGGAGACCACCGACTTCATCAAGCTGCTGCGCGACGAGCTGGGCATTGCCATTCTGCTCATCGAGCATGATATGCGCGTGGTGATGAACATTTCGCAGCGCGTCACCGTATTGGACTACGGCCAGATGATTTCGGAAGGCTCGCCGCAAGAAGTCCAGAACGACCCGCACGTCATCGAAGCCTATCTCGGTCGCGGCGCTGCTGCCCGGGTGTAGGTGCAAGGAACAGCCGCTATGAGCTTACTTGAAGTACAAAACGTCCACGCCTACTACGGCAACATTCACGCCCTGAAAGGCATCTCCCTGGAGGTGAACAAGGGCGAAATTGTGACCCTGATCGGCGCCAACGGCGCCGGCAAAACCACCACCCTGCGCACCATTTCAGGCTTGCTCCATCCGCAGGAAGGTCAGGTCAGGCTTGAGGGCGAGGATTTGCGACAATACAAGGCGCATCAATTGGTGCGGCATGGCGTGGCCATGGTGCCCGAAGGGCGCGGTATTTTTGCGCGGCTCTCGGTGGTCGAAAACCTGGAAATGGGCGCCTACCACCGCTCAGACAAAGCCAATATCAAACAAGAAATGGAGCACGTCTACGAGCTCTTTCCGCGCCTTCGCGAGCGGCGTAACCAGGTTGCCGGCACCTTAAGCGGCGGCGAGCAGCAGATGCTGGCGACCGGCCGAGCGCTCATGTCGCGCCCCAACCTGCTGCTGCTCGACGAGCCTTCCATGGGTCTGGCCCCCATCCTCGTAGAGACCATATTCGAGATCATCAAAGAAATCAACGCCAACGGCACCACCATCCTGCTGGTGGAGCAAAACGCGCACATGGCCCTGCAGATCGCGCACCGCGGTTACGTCTTGCAGACAGGCCACATTGTGCTCAGCGACACGGCGGCGGCGCTTCAGGCCAACACCATGGTCCAAAAAGCGTATCTAGGCATTGAATAGTTACTCCCTGTAACACCCCATGAAAATTCGCCTGCTGGGCGCGGGCGACGTGCGCCGCGCCCTCCCCATGCGCGCAGCCATTGAAGGGATGAAGCTGGCCTTTGCCCAGCTTTCTGCCGGGAACACGCAAACGCCGCAGCGCACCCAGCTTCCCATCGCCGAACACGACGGCGTAGCCATCTTCATGCCCGCCTATCTCGCCGGCAGCAGCGCGCTGGCCGTGAAAATTGTTTCCGTGTTCCCCGGTAATGTGGCCCGCGGCATGCCCTCGATCCATGGCCTTGTCCTGGCCCTCGACGCGCAAAGCGGCCAGCCGCTGGCCATCATCGAAGGCGGCGCCCTAACCGCCATCCGCACCGGCGCGGCATCGGGCGCGGCAACGGATATTCTGGCGCGCCAAGATGCCTCCAGCGTGGCCATCATCGGCAGCGGCGTCCAGGCGCGCACACAGCTCGAAGCCGTCTGCACCGTGCGGCCCATAGGTGATGCGCGCGTCTTCAGCCGGAACCGCCAAAACGCAGAAACATTTGCCGCAGAGATGGCCGGGCATGGCCCCATTCCCCAGAACATCACCGTGGCTCGCAGCGCCGATGAGGCCGTGCGCGGCGCAGACATCGTCTGTACCGCCACTTCCTCCTCGACGCCCGTCTTCTCCGGGTCGGCGCTGGCGCACGGTGCGCACGTCAACGCCGTTGGCTCCTTCCGCACCGACATGCAAGAGGTGGATGTGGAGACAGTAGCCCAATCACTGATCGTCGTCGACTCGCGTGAAGCCGTCAAAGAAGAAGCAGGCGACCTGATGATCCCCATCGCCCAGGGCATGTTCAGCTTCGACCACATTCATGCCGAGCTGGGCGAGATCATCAACGGAACCAAGCCCGGCAGACCAGACGCCACAACGATCACCACCTTCAAGTCCGTGGGCGTCGCCGTACAGGACGCCGTCGCCGCCCAGATCGCCTTACAGCGGGCGCAGGAGCTGGGGCTGGGCGTCGAGATAGACTTCTAATTCGCCGCCGGCCAGGCTCATCAATGGATGAGAACGCCGTGATGGCCCGGCGGCGGCGTTTGTTGCGCCTCGGCCCCCTTGCTATACTCGCAGCCCTGATGAACGAACGCTCGCGCCGCACAGCGGCTTATCGCCACACACTCCTCACGCTGTTTATCCCGCTCTCGCTCTTGTTGCTCTTGATGAGCGCCTGTGACCAGGATGGCGCCGATCAACAATCGACGCCTGCGCCGCCCACGGCCACGGCGGCCGTGCAGCCCACGGAAACGCCGCGCGCCAGTGACGACTTCGTGACCATTGCCACCGATGCGCCCTTTCCGCCCTTCGCCCTCTTCGACGACTTCGGCAACGTGGTGGGTTTCGATGCGGAGCTGGCCGAGAATTTGATGTCCCGTACGGACTATGATTACGAGTTTGTGGTGACAAACTTTGAGGGCATGCTGGCCAGTGTGGGCCGCGGCGAATTCGACATGGCCATGACGGCGCTGAGCGAGCCCGAGCCGGCTCCCGGCGTGGTCTTTACCGCGCCGTACCTCGACGTAGGCCAGGTGTTGGTGGTGCTGGCCAACGAAGAGGCTATTGGCGGTGCTCATGATCTTCCTGCTGGCGCGTCGGTTGGTCTGCTCGCCGGCTCATTGGCCGCGCAGCGCGCGGCCGTTGACGTCGCCGGAATCCCCGAAGAGCAGCTCGTAACCTACGAATCGGTCGGCGCGGCGCTGCAGGCGCTAATCGACGGCGATGTGCGCGGCGTGATCCTGGACCATGACGACGCCGAGCACTTTACGCGCACCCATTACGAGCAGTTGCGCATTGCCGGCGGCGCCGGGCGCGAGGCCTGGATCGTCGAGCGCTCCTACGTCATTGCCGTGCACGAGTCGCGCACAGACCTGCTGCAAGCGCTGAACGAGGCTATCGACGAGGCAAGACAAGACGGTACTGTCGAGCGCGTGACGCGGACGTGGCTCGTTTCCCAGGAGACGATCGAGGCTGGCGAGTCGCTCATCGGCACACCCGACGAGATCATCGTCGTCGGCGTCCTGGGCACATTGGCCGACATCGATCCAGCCTCGGCGCCGTCGCTCATTGGCTGGGAAGTGAAGGTCAACACCATGAGCGGCCTGTATATCTTTGACGAGAATAATGAGCTGGCGCCGCTGCTGGCCGAGGGTAACCCGCAGGTCTCGGCCGATGGCCTGGAGTACACCATTAATATCCGCTCGGGCCTGACCTTCCCCGATGGCGCGGCGCTGACGGCCGAAGACGTGGTCTGGTCGATCAGCCGCTCCGGCGCGTTGGGCAGTTGGCACGTCAACTCCTTCCTGAAGGACGAAAATGAGGATTTGCTTGCCGATGTCGATGCCATCCAGGCGCTAGGCCCTTCCTCCATCCGCATTGTGCTCAATGAGCCGGCCTCCTTCTTCCCCAACGTCCTGGCCACGCCGCCCTACTTTGTGGTCAGCCAGGAGTGCTATAACACCAATCCCGACGCCGCGCGCCTTTGCAGCGGCATTGGCCCCTACCAGGTCATCGATTGGCAGCCCGGCGAGATGATCCAGCTACAGGCCAACCCGCAGTGGATCGGGTCCAGGCAGCCGGCTTTCGAGAACATCCAGATCCGCTTCTATCCCGACCCCGCCGCGCTGCAGAACGCTTTGGAGCTGGGCGCCGTGGATATTGCCTGGGGCGACCTGTCGCCGGGCAGCATCCAGCGCATGCTGCAGCAAGATGCCGTGCGCGCCTGGGAGGGCAGCCCAACCTTTAAGAGTTACCTGGTGTTCCAGCAAGAAGACACGCCATGGGCCAGCGCCCCCGTGCGCCAGGCGGTCTCCTATGCCATCGATCGCGACGAGCTGGTGCAGGCGTTGGCCCCCGAGCAGCGCACGCCGCTCTATAGCCCCCTGCCCGACAGCGTGCCGCAGCAAGTACGCACCGAACCGCAGCACGACCTGCTCAGGGCCCAGGAGCTGCTGCGCCTGGCAGGCTATAGCGAAAGCAATCCGCTGGTGGTGCCGCTGTGGTACCTGAACGATGGGCGTTATTCCGACCAGGAAGAAGCATACGCCGAGGCCATCGCCCAGCAGCTAGAGGCGACGGGCATGATCGACGTGGAGCTAAACGGCGCGCCCTGGGAGGTGTATGGCGCTCAGATTTCAGACTGCAGCTACGCCACCTTCTTGCTCGGCTGGCCCCCTGTGGGTTGGCCCACGCGCTACCCGGCGGCCATGGGCTGGCTGGACTATTTCGTAACTGACACCGATATTCTGTGCTCCAACTACGAGAGCGCCACGATGGCCTCGCTGATTAACCAGGCCCGCCGCGTAGACCCGCTGAACGAAGCCGAACAGCAGGCCATCTACACCCAGATTCAGGAGCTTTGGGCACAAGAGCTGCCCACCCTGGACCTCACGCAGTCCGCGCCGCGCCTCGTCGCCCGCGACAGCATCGACGGCGTCACTTTTGACCTCATGGGCCTGCTGCGCTACACCACGCTGACGAAAGCCGGTGCGTCGCCTTAGCCGGCGCGTGGGCGTTAACTCTTCGAGCGTTGGGCCGCCATTTTGCGGCGGGCCGCGGGGCCTACCACCCGTTCTTCACCGCGCAGCAGGCGCTGAATATTTGGGCGCAGGGCCCAGGTAACCACCAGGGCGCTCACAATGCCGCCCACGATGTAGGCCGGCGTGGAGATCACCCCCATGAAGTAGAGCACGACGAACGTGATGGGGATGAGCGCAGCCATGGACAGCGAGGCGACCGAAGCCATGCCCGTCAGCAGAATGACGCCCACGACCACGACGCCGCCGATGAGCGCAATGGGCCACCATACGGCCGCGGCCCAACCCACGTTGGGCCCGGTGCCCGCGCCGCCGGCCCACCCCAGGAAAATGGACCAGTTGTGGCCGATGATCGCCGACACGCCGACCACCACTTCGGCCCACGGCAGCAGATCCGCCGGCATTAGCGGACCAAACACCGCGCGGGCTATCCAGATGGCGGCGGCCCCTTTGAGCACATCGCCCACAGCAGTGAGCCCACCGACCAGCGGCCCGGCGGCGCGCATGGCGTTTGTGCCGCCAGTGCGCCCGCTCTTAACCCGGCGCAGATCGACGCCGCGTGTTAGCTTGACGAATATCCAGCCAAAGGGGATGGCGCCAAATAGGTAGCCGATCAGTGCGCCGGCGAGAAAGGTCATTGCGTTCATGCAGCATCATCTCCGTTCAACGGTGGTCCGCCTCGTGCAGCCGGCGCGCCGCCGTGGCCCTGCCGTGGGGTCGCGACGCGCGGGCATCTATTAGAACACACCAGGGGCATAGAAGTCACACCGACTGCCATGCAATCTCCTGAAAATCGCCGTCGTCAATGACAAAGGCCCTGGCCACCGGCCGGCGGCGCTCGCGCAGCGAAACGATAAGCTGCGCCACGCCGGGATAATAGGCCTGTGCAATATCCGCCGGCGACGGGGTCTGCGGGCCTGACGGGTGCGAGTGATAGATAGCCAACAGCTCCAGGCCGGCTTCCTCCAGGCTCAACAGCGCCTGTAGTTGCTGGATCGGCTCCATTTCGTAGGCCACCGGGCTGCGCAGGTGATTCTCCACGGCGTAAAGCTGGCTCACGAAGCCAGCGCAGCCCGCAAGCAGGCCGCACGCCTCCAGCGGATAGGCCTCTTGTAGCTGCTGTATCATCAGCTCATAAAGCGGCTGAGGGATGGTTAGCGTGCTTCGTGGCTGTGACACGTCAGACCCGATAAGCCGTTCGGCGCGTGGCTACGCGAACGCGCGCCGTCGCGCGCCCTATTGGCGGATCCCGCCTTCTGTCAGGCCATACACGTCCAGCAAGCGGTCCGCCTCGTCGGCCGACAGGTAGCCCATCTGCACCACGACCTCGCGCACCGTGCGATTGCTCTTCATCGCTTCTTTGGCCACTTCTGCGCCCTTGGCGTAGCCGATGACAGGATTTAGCGCCGTCACCAGGATGGCGTTGCGCGCCAGCCAGCCTTCCGCTTTTTCACGGTTGGCTTCAATGCCCACCACCATTTTGGTGTTGAAGGCACTGAGCGAGTTAATGACGATATCCATGCTCTGGAATAGGTTGTAGGCAATCATGGGCATCATCACATTGAGTTCTAGCTGCCCGGCCTGCCCGCCCATCATAATCGCCAGATCGTTGCCCATCACGTGGAACATGGCCATATTCAACATCTCGGCCAACACCGGATTGACCTTGCCGGGCATGATCGAGGAGCCCGGCTGCACCGCCGGAAGCTGAATCTCGGCCAGCCCCGTGGCGGGACCCGAAGACAACAGGCGCATGTCGTTGGCGATTCGCGTCATGTCTTGCGCCAGGGTGCGCAGCGCGCCGCTAAAATGAACGGCGTCGGCCATGCTCTGCATCGATTCGAAAAGGTCGTCCGATTCGTAGAGCGTGAGGCCCGAAAGGCGGCTCAAGACCGGCACCATGCGCCCGTGGTATTCGGGGTGCGCGTTCAGCCCGCTTCCGGTGGCCGTACCGCCGATGCCCAGGCGGCGAAGCCCTTCGGCGGCCTGCTCGATCTTCTCGCGATTGCGCTCCACGGCGCGGGCATATGCCGCAAACTCCTGACCCAGGCGCACGGGAACGGCATCTTGCAGATGCGTGCGGCCGCTCTTTACAATGTCGTCGAAGGCGGCAGCCCGCTCACGGAGGGCTGCGGCAAGGCGATCGAGCGTTTCCAGCAGCTCCTCCAGCCGCCACAAGGCGCCCAGGCGTATGGCCGTGGGGATCGTGTCGTTGGTGGACTGCGCCATGTTGACATGATCGTTGGGATGCACTGGCTTGGCCGGGGCGTCCAGGGCGTAGCCCAAAAGCTCATTGGCGCGGTTGGCGATCACCTCGTTGACATTCATGTTGTGGCTGGTGCCGGCGCCCGCCTGAATGGGGTCTACGACAAACTGCTCGGCCCAGTCGCCGGCAACCACTTCGTCGGCCGCCTGTATGATGGCATCCGCCAGCTGCTTGCCATCAATCCTTTTGCCGCCGATCTCTTTGGCATCAAACAAGCCCAGGTCGCGATTCACCTCGGCCGCTGCCCGCTTAATCAGGGCCATCGACCACACAAAGGCGGGATAAGGTTTCAGGCCCGTAATGGGAAAATTGTGAATGGCTCGCTGCGTCTGGGCGCCCCAGTAGGCGCCGGCGGGCACCTGCACCTCGCCCAATGAATCGATTTCACGCCGCACAGCGTCGCCTGCCGTCGGGGTGCTCATGGCATGCCTCCTGCCCTCAATTGTGTTGAGGGCTAAATGGGTGGAAACCAAAGAGCCGAATTGGTCGACGGCGTTATGGGGAACGGCGTGGACCAATCCGGCTCTATCAGCGTTTGGTTCCGTTTCGAGTCAACCAGCCTGTGCCATGGCACAAGCCAACAACCTTACATATCCAGGGCGTCGTATCCCGGACCGAGTACAAAGAAGTCGTAGTTTGGCGGAATATCCTCGGTCAGATCCATCACCTCTCCGCCCTGCAACTGCTTGGCATTGAGCACCTTCACCGGGTGACCGTCGACCTCGCCTTCAAAAGGCTGACCATCTGGGAGCAATTCTTTTGTGTTGGCGATCCACTGTCCGGGGCGCGCTTCAAACTCGAAGGGCACTTCCTCTTCGGGGAAGATCGCTTCGTAAGGGCACTCCGGGATGCACGCGCCGCAGTCGATGCAGGTGTCGGGGTCGATGTACAGCCAGGGCCATTCTACTTCGGGGTGGCCCAGGACCATACATTCCACCGGGCAGACATCTACGCAGGCTGTGTCGCGCAAACACAATCTGGTTACGATATGGGTCATTAAAGATCTCCTTCCTCAATAGATAACAAATGCAAGAAGCCCCAACGCGTAGGCCTTCGACTCGTCATCTATTATAGCGCAAAGGCGATTAGTTGGCAGCGTTATAATTGGCCGCCACCTGATCCCAATCGATTGTATTCCACCAGGCGCTGATGTAATCCGGCCGCCGGTTCTGGTAGTTGAGATAGTAGGCATGTTCCCAGACGTCAACGCCTAGAAGTGGCGTGTCGCCCTGCATATAGGGGCTGTCCTGATTGGCGGTGCCGTATACCGCGAGGTCGCCGTCGCCGGTAACCACCAGCCAGCCCCAGCCTGAGCCGAACTGCCCGCCGGCCGCTTTGCTCAGTTTGTCTTTGAAAGCGTCAAAGCTGCCGAAAGCATCGTCGATTGCCTGTGCCAGCTCGCCGCTCGGCTCACCACCGCCGTCGGGGCTCATAATATTCCAGAAGAGCATGTGGTTGGCATAGCCGCCGCCATTATTGCGCACGGCGGTGCGGATGTTTTCCGGCACCTGGTCGATATTGCGCAAGATCTCTTCAATGCTCCTGTTCTCCCATTCGGTGCCCTGTATGGCGTTGTTCAGGTTGTTGGTGTAGGCGGCGTGGTGTTTGTCGTGGTGAATGCTCATGGTGCGGGCGTCGATATGCGGCTCAAGCGCATCTTCTGCATAGGGAAGTGGGGGTAATTCAAATGCCATTATCCATGCTCCTTTTCTGTTTGGGTTCACAATATGGGGTAAGCTAGACGTAAATGGTTAGCCGCTTTACTATTGCCGCTGTGCAACCACATCTTGCCGATATGTCGTCCCGTGTCAGTAGCATTCTAGCCCCAGGGTAATCCTTTGTCAAACCTGCCGGAGGCGCGTCACGCACGCAGCTATCCCCCTCTTCCCCCGCCCCTGGTGCTGCTGATCGGCGTTGTGGCTACCTCCACGAGCGCCGTCCTCATCCGCCTGGCGCAAGACGGCGCGCCCTCCATCGTCATCGCCGCCGGCCGGCTTACGGTGGCGACCTTAATCATCGCGCCGTGGACCCTGCTACGCCAGCGCGACGAGCTGCAGCGCATGCCCGCGGCCGGCTGGCGCGCGGCGCTGCTTTCCGGCGTCATGCTGGCCCTACACTTCGCCGCCTACATCAGCTCCCTGGCCTACACCTCCATCGCAGCGGCCACCGTGCTGGCCACCAGCACGCCCATCTGGGTGGGACTGGCGGCGCCCGTACTGCTGCGCGAACCGCTTACCCGCGGCCTGAAGCTGGGCATCGGCCTGGCCGTGGCCGGCAGTGTGATCATTGGCCTGGATAGCGGCAGCAGCGGCAGCGATCCGCTGCGCGGCAATCTGCTGGCGTTGAGCAGCGCCTTAAGCGGCGCGGTCTATTTCATCATCGGCCGCCGCCTGCGGCCACATCTTTCGCTGCTCTCTTATACCACAGTCGTCTACGGCTGCGCCGCGCTTGTGCTGTTGGCCCTGGCGCTGGGGGCGGGGCACGCTCTGTGGGGTTACGCGCCGCTAACCGTGCTGCTCTTTGTGCTGTTGGCCATTTTCCCGCAGCTCCTGGGTCACTCCTCATACAACTACGCCCTGGCTTACCTGCCAGCCGCTTTTGTGTCGGTGGCCATTATCAGCGAGCCGATTGGCGCCAGCCTGCTGGGGCTGCTGATATTCGACGAACTACCCGGCCCGCTTACGATCGCCGGCGGCGTGCTGATTCTCGGCGGCATCCTGCTGGCCGGCCGGCGGCGCGCTGCGTCGAACCCGGGCTGATTTACACAAGACATATACGAAGCCAACAAAATTCTTATGGTACCGGCGTAAAGTAATACCTGGTAAGCTGCTCGTCGTAACGGAATTTCAGAGGATAGATGACCCACATAATTGGTATCGATCTAGGAACGACCTCGTCGGCCGTCGCCGTCTATCGCGATGGGCGCCCTGTCGTCATCTCCACGAGCAGCGGCATTGAGACGCCGTCGCTAGTTGCCTTCAACCGCAACGGAGAGCCCAGCGTTGGGCGCCGCGCCTATCATCAGGCGGCTGTCAGTCCGGGCGATGCGGTATATTCCGTCAAGCGGCTCCTGGGCCGCCACTTTGACGACCCCGTCGTCCAGCAGGTGCGCCGCCAGCAGCCGTTTACCTTGCGGCGTGCGACAGACGGCGGCGTGGAGATCTATACGGCCAGCAGCGGCCGGGCCTATTCGCCACAAGAAGTCGTGTCGATGATCCTTCGCTACTTGCGGCTGGAAGCGGAGGCCTATTTAGGCGCGCCCGTTTCGCAGGCCGTGCTGGCTGTGCCGGCGCAGTTTACAGATCGGCAGCGACAGGCGGCGCGAGAAGCGGCGCGCCTGGCCGATCTAGACGTCTTGCGTGTGGTCAACGAACCTACAGCCGCGGCCCTGGCTTACGGCGCGCACAAAAAAGAAGCACAGCGGCGCATCCTGGTCGTCGATCTCGGCGGCGGACATTATGATGTGTCGCTGTTAGAAAGCCATGGCGGCGCCGTGAGGGTATACGCCAGCCACGGCGACCCTGGCCTGGGCGCAGAAGAGTGGGACGCGCGCATTAGCGACTATCTGGCAGACGAATTTCTGAAGTATCACGGTGTTGAGCTGAAACGAGATCGGCACGCCGTGCACCGGCTGCGCAAAGCGGCAGAGGAAGCGCGCGAGCAGTTAGCTCAGGCGGCGCAGACGACCATCGATTTGCCCTTCATCACCTCCGGCGCCGCCGGTCCTCGCCACCTCAAGATCACGCTCACACGAGGTCAGTTCGAAGAAGCAACCGCGGCGCTCAAAGCGCGGCTGGCGCGGCCGATCGAGCAGGCGCTGGCCGATGCCGGTTTTGACGCGGCGCAGCTAGACGCCGTGCTGCTTGCCGGCGGCGGCGCGCGTATGCCGGCCCTGAACGAAGTCGTGCGCCGCATCGCCGGTTCGACGCCCGTGGAGCTGGCCGGCGACCTGCAGCTTGTGGCGCAAGGCGCAGCGCTGCAGGCTGGCCAGTTGGCCGGCGACCTGCACGACGTGACGCTGAGCGATGTCACGCCGCTCAGCCTCGGCCTGGAGACCATGGGCGGCCTGATGACCCCGCTCATCCCGCGCAATACGCCCTTCCCCGTGCGTCGCAAAGAAGTGTTCAGCACCATCGAAGACAACCAGACAGAAGTGGAGATCCATGTGCTGCAAGGCGAGCGCTCGATGGCTTCGGACAATAGCAAGCTGGGCGTCTTTCACCTGAAGGGCATCCCCCCGGCGCCGCGCGGCGTGCCACAGATCGTGGTGACGTTCGAAGTCAATGCCGACGGCATTTTACATGTCGAAGCCCGAGATATGGCCAGCGGTTCGTGCCATGAGCTGCGACTGACCACAGGCCAGGCGCAACAGCAGGATGTACAGCGGCTGGTGGAAGAAGCGGCCTCGTGCGAGGCGGAAGATAGCCAGAAGCGCACGCTCATCGAGGCGCAAAATCTAGGCCGGCAGATTTTGTACCAGACGGAACGCTGCCTACACCATTTGAACGGCATGGGCGGCAGCGCAGAATGCGCCCGCGAGCGCCGTGAGATCGGCGAAAAGTTAAGCGCCCTGGAAACGGCCATCGCCGCTGGCGATCTACAGCTCATTCAACGCCTCACCGACGAGATACAACTCTCCAGCACGCTCTTAAACCACCTCGTTTATGACAGCTCGGCCGGCAGCCAGCAGCCACGTACAAAGAAGGGCGATTCCGGGTTCCGGGGGAGCAGCCTCACAGATATCGTCGTCGAGCCCCTGTAAACAGCCCTCTCCCGCCTGCTACATACCATAACGTCGATCAGTCGTCGTTTTTGTGCCTGAAAAGACAGGTTATAATGCCACGCTATGTTTCGAATTGGCATCAATGCACATCTGCTTTCCGGTAAGTATGGTTACCGGCGAGCAGGCATCCACCATTACATCGCCCAGGTGCTGCACAACTTGCCTCTGGATGAACGGCTACACTATGTGATTTATACGGGCTTCGAAGGCCGCTGGGAGCGCGACGATTTCAGCAAAGTCGCGCCGCCCTGGAGCACCGAGTCGCCCGTGCGGCGCATTTTATGGGAGCAGATAGTCTGGCCCTGGGATGCGCGCAAACACGAGCTTGATCTGCTGCACAGCATGGCCTTCGTTACACCGCTGTGGCAGTCACGACCTACGATGCTTACCGTCTATGATCTCAGTTTCCTCCACTTCCCCGAACGCTTTCCGCGGCTGCAGCGGCGCTACCTGCAAAGCCAGACAAAACGCTCCTGCCGCGCCGCAAAGCGCGTCGTGACCATTTCAGAATCTGGCCGACATGATGTACACAACTATTATGGCGTTCCACTGGAACGCATTGATGTGGTCTATCCCGGGGTGGACGAACGTTTCCATCCTTGTAGCGCCGAGCAAATTGCACAATTCCGTGAGCGCCAACAACTCCCCGAGCAATTCCTCTTACACGTGGGCACCCTGCAGCCGCGCAAGAATATCCCCATACTCGTCGAGGCCATGGCACAGCTTAAGCGGCCCGACTTACCGCTCGTGCTGGTAGGCGGCAAGGGCTGGCACTATAGCGAGATTTTCGAGCGCATTGCCCGCCTGGGCCTCAACAAACAGGTGCGGCTGACGGGCTATGTGGCCGACGAAGAGCTGCCGTACTGGTATAGCGCCGCGACGGCGCTCGTGTTTCCTTCGGTGTACGAGGGATTTGGGCTGCCGGTGCTGCAGGCGATGGCCTGCGGCGCGCCGGTCGTGGCCTCCAATTCGTCGTCGATTCCCGAAGCCGCCGGCGATGCCGCGCTGCTTTTTGCGCCGCACGATATTGAACAATTGGTGAGCCATCTACAAGCCGTGCTGGACGACCAGCAGCAGGCAGAGACAATGCGGCGGCGAGGCCTGGCCCATGCCCATCAGTTTACGTGGCAGCGAGCTGGAGCAGAAATGGCCGCGGCCTTTCTCAGCGCCCTGGCTTCGGAATGAGCAGTTTATGAGCCGACGAAGTGTCCGTAACTGGACAATTGCTACGGACCTGATCCTCATCAATCTGGCCTTTGTCGCCGCCTACATCGTGCGCTACCGCTTCGAGTGGCTGGCGGAGACCACGTTCGAAGATCCCTACGAACGCTATATCGGCCAACAAATCCTGCTCACGGCCCTGCTCATCGTCACCTTCTACCAGAACCGCGTCTGGATACGGCGGCGCGGCGAGTTCATCATCGACGAAATCTCGCGCATCGGCTACGCCACAGCCACCGGTATTGCCCTGATGATGGCCATCACCTTCTTCTTCCGCCCGCTGGCCTTCTCGCGCCTCTTATTGGTGTGGGCCCTCATCTTTATCATCCTCTTCCTGAGCATAGCGCGCATGGTGCGCCGCTCCATTCTGGCCATGCGCTACCGCCAAGGGCGCAACGTGGATCGCGTGCTCATCGTCGGCTGCGGTGAAGCCGGGCGCAGCGTCATGAGAACCTTCCTGGCGCGGCCCGATCTGGGCTACGCCCCTATTGGCTACATGGACGACGGAGAAGGCAGCAACAACATTGGCCTGGGCCGCATTCCGCATCTGGGGACCTTTTACCAGCTACAGCAGGCGCTGCGCCAGCACCGCGACCTCCATTCCGTGTTTATAGCCCTGCCGGGCGGCATGCACAGCCAGACCATGGACCTGGTGCGCATCTGCCAGCAGCATGGCGTGCAGGCGCGCGTTATTCCGGACCTCTTCCAGCTTAGCCTGCATCATGTCGAGTTTAGCAACATGGCGGGCATTCCTCTATTCAACCTGCGCGATGTGGGTATGAGCAGAACCGACCAGGCCCTGAAGCGGGCCATCGACGTGGGCCTGGTTTTATTGTCGTCTGTGCCGGGGCTCGTCTTGGGCTTTATCGTCGCTGTGGCCATCCGCCTGGACTCGCCCGGTCCGGTTTTCTACCGGCAGGAGCGCGTGGGCAAAGATGGCCGCCCCTTCCTCATGATTAAATTCCGCTCCATGATTGTGGACGCCGAGAACCACAAGCACGCCCTGGAACAGATGAACGAAGCGTCGGGCCCTATCTTTAAGATCAAGAACGATCCGCGGCTTACCCGCGTGGGCCGCTTGATCCGCCGCCTGAGCCTGGACGAGCTGCCACAGCTCTGGAATATTTTGAAGGGAGACATGAGCTTTGTGGGGCCGCGCCCGCCGCTGCCCGAGGAAGTGGCCGAGTACCAGCCCTGGCACCTGCGGCGACTCGACGTAAAAGGCGGATTAACCGGGCTGTGGCAGGTGAGCGGCCGCAGTGACCTCACCTTCGACGAGCAATGTCTGCTCGACATTTACTACATTGAAAACTGGTCGTTGGGTCTGGATGTCAGCCTCATCGCCCAGACCATCCCCCACCTCTTCTACGGCCGCGGCGCTTACTAGCCGCTTTGGGCCCGCCGCCGCTGCTCACGATTCGTCGTCGGGCAGCGCCGGCTGGTCGATGCGCTGCACTTCGCCGTGCACGTCGATCACGATACGAAAGCCGACCATGCCCATCATATTGCGCGCTTCTTCGGGAATGCCCTGCTCGATAATCTGATCCGCGTCAATGCCGCGCATTTGCGCGTCGAGCGCCGCCTTGGTGAACAGATCATCCCTGCCCATCATATTCATCGCCTGGTCAATGGCCAGATCTTTGTTTTCCTCGAGCTGTTCCAGGAAGAAGGCCAATACCTGGCGGTCAACCTCTTGTGACTCAATATGGCGGTAGAAGCCATCGTCGTCGACCACATAAAAGGCATTGTCGCCGATCGTCGTCACGTTTACCACATTGTCCCATTCGTCGTAGACCAACCCTGCAAATAGCGCCTGTCTCGCCACGTCTTACCTTTCCTCTTTTCTTTACCAACCATCGACCGCGACGCCGTTCGCCCGGTGCTGCTAGCGCGATTCCCGGCCATCATAACTGCTCCACGAAACGATAACGCAGGACTATAAAATATGTCTAATAATCGCAGGCCGCCTTCGCTAACAGGGCGCCGCCTGTGATAAAATAGTAGTCTGGCATATTGGCCTTAGCTCTCCAGGAGGGCAGCAGATGAAACCATTTAAACTCGTCTCCGATTTCAAGCCTACCGGCGATCAACCCACCGCTATCGAGGAGCTGGTAGAAGGAATCGAAAATGGCTACCGTTACCAAACCCTGTTAGGCGCCACGGGCACAGGCAAAACCTTTACCGTAGCACAGGTTGTCGAGCGTGTGCAGAAGCCGACGCTGGTCATTGCCCACAACAAGACGCTCGCGGCGCAGCTCTACAGCGAATTCAAGGAATTCTTCCCCCAAAATGCGGTCTCCTATTTCGTCAGCTATTACGACTACTACCAGCCCGAAGCGTATGTGCCGCGACATGATCTCTATATCGAGAAAGAGACACAGATCAACGACGAGATCGACCGTCTGCGCCTGCAGGCTACTTCCAATCTAATGAGTCGCCGCGACGTGATCATCGTCGCTTCGGTATCCTGTATTTACGGTCTGGGTAACCCCACCGATTGGGGCAAAGTATCTGTCAAGCTAGAGCGTGGCCAGCGCTATCGCCGCGATACCGTGCTGCGCCACCTCGTCGAAATTCAATACGAGCGCAACGACCTGGAGTTGCGCCGCGGCGCATTTCGCGTGCGCGGTGATACGCTGCAGGTCGTGCCCGCCTATGCCGAGACGGCCTACATGGCGGAGTTTTGGGGCGATGAGCTTGAGCGCATCAGCGAAATCGACACGCTAACCGGCGAGGTTTTGGCCGAACATGCCTCGGTCGAAATTTTCCCCGCCAAGCAGTTTATTACCGACGAGCAAAAGCTGGGCAAGGCGATCAACGACATCGAGTCGGAGCTGTCGGAACGGCTGGCCCACTTCAAAGAGCGCAAGATGTACCTGGAGGCGCAGCGCCTGGAGCAGCGCACACAATACGACCTGGAAATGCTGCGCGAAATTGGCTTCACCACGGGCATCGAAAACTACAGCCGCCACCTGGACCAGCGGCAGCCGGGCGAGCCGCCCTGGACCCTGCTCGACTATTTCCCCCAGGACTACCTGCTGGTAATTGACGAAAGCCATATGACCATCCCGCAGATACGCGGCATGTGGCGCGGCGACCGCAGCCGAAAGGAGACGTTGGTGGAGTTTGGCTTCCGCCTGCCCAGCGCCCTGGACAACCGGCCGCTAAACTTTCAGGAGTTCGAGCAGCGCGTGAACCAGCTCTTGTTCACCAGCGCTACACCCGGGCCCTACGAGGAAGAGCATTCTAGCCAGGTCGTGAGACAGGTCATCCGACCCACGGGCGTCGTGGATCCCGAAGTGGAAGTACGACCCGTGCGCGGCCAGGTAGATGATCTGCTGGGCGAGATTCGCCGCCGCGTAGAGCGCGGTCAGCGCGTGCTGGTGACCACGCTAACCAAGCGCATGGCGGAAGACCTTAGTGACTATTTGCTGGAGATGGGCGTGCGCGTGCATTATCTCCATTCAGAGATCCACACCATCGAACGTACAGAGATTTTGCGCGATTTGCGCATGGGCGTCTTTGACGTGGTGGTCGGCATCAACCTGCTGCGCGAAGGCCTGGACCTGCCGGAAGTGTCTCTGGTGGCCATTCTCGACGCCGATAAAGAAGGTTTCCTGCGCTCGGAGACGGCGCTCATCCAGACCATCGGTCGGGCGGCGCGCCACGTGGAAGGCAAAGTCATTATGTACGCCGACAATTTGACGGACTCCATGCGCAAGGCTATCGACGTCACAAATGAGCGCCGTCTGGTGCAACAGCGCTATAATGAAGAGCACGGCATTGAGCCGCGCAGCATCATGAAATCGGTGCGCGACCTCACCGACGACATCGTCCGTCATCAGGAGAGCGAGCGCGAGTTGGCCCTGGCCGAGGAGCAGGCCGTTTACACAACGGCAAGCCAGATGCCCAAAGCCGAGCTAGACCGGCTAATTAAGGAGCTGGAAAAGCAGATGAAGGCGGCGGCGCAGGCGTTGGAGTTTGAAAAGGCAGCCGTGCTGCGCGATCAGATCCGCGAGATGCGCCAGACTCTGGCCCTCAAAGAGGCCGATGCCGAAAACGTGCCCGAATGGGAACGTTTACGGCGTCTGGACGAGGCTGGCGTTGAGTACACGGTTGAATAACATGGAATCCATTCTCACCCCACAACAAGAAGAGCAGCTCAAGCGCACGCGCGACGTGCTGGCGCGGCTGCGCGACGTGTTGGCTGATGTGCAGGCCGCCGATGCAGATCGCGAAGCGCTGGCCGATTCGATTCGCCAGTTAGATGAGTTCTTTCTCCTGGTGATCGCCGGCGAGTTCAATTCGGGCAAGTCGGCGCTGATTAATGCCCTGGTCGGCCAGCCGCTTCTGCAAGAAGGCGTCACGCCGACCACCAGCCACATCCACGTGCTGCACTATGGCGAAGAGACGACACGCACGCCGCGCGAGCAGGGCATCTGGACGCACACGGCGCCCGTAGAGCTGTTGAAAAACATCAATATCGTCGATACGCCGGGCACCAATGCCATCTTGCGCGAGCACGAAGCGCTCACCAGCGAGTTTATCCCCCGCAGCGACCTGGTGCTGTTCGTCACATCGGCCGACCGCCCCTTCACCGAAAGCGAGCGCGTTTTTCTCACGCAGATCCGCGATTGGGGCAAGAAGATCGTCCTGGTTATCAACAAGATCGACATCCTGCCCGACGAGCAGGACCTGACAAAGGTGCTCGACTTTGTGCGCGAGGCCGGACAGCGTCTGGTGGGCGAAATTGCGGCCCTTTTCGCCGTATCATCGAAGCTGGCAAAGCAGGCCAAGAACGGGCAGCCGCAGCTCTGGCAAGCGAGCCGTTTTGGCGAGCTAGAGGCCTATATCCGCGATACTCTGGACGATGAAGGCCGCTACCGGCTGAAGCTGCTGAACCCCCTCGGTGTGGGCCAGCGCTTACTAGACACCTATCTGGCTCAAAACGAAGCAAATCTGGCCCTGCTGCAGGATGACGCACAGCTTCTGGACGACATTCAGCGGCAGACGACGCTCTATAACGAAGATATGCAGCGCAATTTCCAGGCGCGCCTGGGTGAGCTCGACAACATCCTCTACGAGATGGAGAAGCGCGGCAACGCCTTCTTCGACGAGACGATACGCTTTGGCCGCATCCCCGATCTGATCCGCACCAGCCATGTGCAGCGTCAATTTGAAGACGATGTAGTGGACGACGCGCCGCAAAAGCTGGAACAGCGTATTGGTGAGCTGGTGGACTGGATGGTAGAGCAAGATTTGCGGCAGTGGACGGCCGTCGCCGACCATCTGGCCCGCCGCAAACAGGCCACAGCAGAGCGCGTGGTCGGCCAGTCGGGCCCGCGCGAAGGCACCCTGGCCTACGACCGCCAACGCCTGATCGATTCAATCGGTACCGCCACGCGCCAGGCAATTGCCAGCTTTGATAAAGAGCATGAGGCCGAAATGCTTGCAGAATCGGCGCGCGCCGCCGTCGTCAATACGGGGCTGGCGGGCGTCGGTGTGGGCCTGGGCGTGGCCATTGCCGCCGCGGCGCACCTGGTGTGGCTCGACGTCACGGGCATTGTCGCCGCCGTCGGCGCAGCCACCCTTGGGCTGCTCATTCTGCCCGCTCGCCGCCGCCGCGCCAAATCTGACCTGGCGGAGAAGCTGGCCGATCTGCGGCGCCGCCTAATGACTGGCCTGCGTGATCAATTCGAGCGCGAAATGCGTCGCAGCGGACAGCGCGTGGAAGATACCGTGTCGCCGTTCGGGCGCTTTGTACGCGCCGAAAAAGAGAAGCTCGAGCGAGACCACGACGAGCTCACGGAGCTGGAAGCCCATATCACCGGTCTAAAACGGCAGTTAGAAGCCTAAGGCGCCTTGCGCCATAACAGAGGAAAGGCCGGGCCCCAAAAAGGACCCGGCCTGTTTACGCTTCGCGACGGGCCGTCTCACCCGCCGGAGCCCCGGCCCGCTCGGCCACGCCGGAAGCGTAATAAATCTGCGACAGTCCCGGGAAGTAAACACATTGTGGATGGATGAAGGATGGACCGTCGCCGTTGACCCAATCGAGCTGACTATGTTGAAGGCTTTTTCTATCGATTGCGCAACGTTCGCTCTAATAATAATCATAGATACCCCCTCTTGTCACGCATTTTGCGGCACTGTAAGGTTGCCTGTAAGGAAGCGGAAAAGGGCCCGGCTGTAAGGTGCCCTGAAAGACCCAGGGGCGATACTATCATTGCCTCCACGGTTAGCTTTGCCGCAGAACCGTCAAGGCAAATTTGCCCAATCAATGTGCTTTACCTCCTTAAATATTGGGCGAACCTCCTTAATTCAGGGGCCGGAATAACCGCCGGCCCCCCTCCTTTTTCAGGAAGCGCTGGCCCCCTCACCCGATGGCAATTGCAGCGTAAAGGTACTGCCGCCCTGCGGCGTGCTCTCCACCGATACCAGGCCGCCGTGCGCCTCGGCTATCGAGCGCACCAGGGTCAAACCCAGCCCCGCGCCGTTGCGCCCCTGTCGTGCGCTCGGCGCCGGTGTGCCCTGGACCTGGTAAAACTTCTCGAAAATATGCGGGATGTCGTGCGCCGCAATACCGGGCCCATCGTCGCGCACGCTAATCTGCACATGGCCGTCGTCGCTGTGCATCGTCACGCTGACGGTCTCGCCCTCCGGCGAAAACTTAATGGCGTTATCTACCAGGTTGCTCACCGCCTGCCGTAGCTGCGTCGGGTCGCAATGGATCCAGGCGCACTGCTCGTCGGGCGCCTCAAAGGATAAGTGGACGCGCCGCGTAATGGCCTGGCCCTGTAAATCGGTGAGCACACTGCGCACCACTTGCGCCGCGTCGATCGTCTCGCGCACCTGCTCCAGGCGCGAATCAACCCGCGCCAGGTCCAACAGCGCCGAAACCAGGTTCATCATGCGCTCCGACGACTGCACAATGCGCTCTACAAACTCGGCCTGCTGCTCGTTTAAGGGCCCAACTTGCCCCAGGTTAGAGGCAAAACCGCTAATAGAGTTAAGCGGCGCGCGCAAATCGTGCGACACCGTGGCCACAAAGTTCGACTTTGCCGAATCCAGTTCTTTCAGATAGGTAATGTCTTGCAGCACCGTGATATGGCCGTAATCGGGAATCGGCGCCATGGTGCTCAGCCATACCGATCCGTCAGCCAGCTCCAGCTCGCGCCGCTGCGCCGCGCCTTGCTCCAGATCGCGCTGGCCCAATAGGGTGGCCAGCTCTTTGTGCGTCACCACCTGCTCCACCGGCTGGCCAATGGCGCCGGCGTTCAATCCGAATCGCGCCCGCGCCTCTTCGTTCGACAGCAGAAGGCGCCCCTCCTCATCCGTGATAAAGATGGGATTGCCGTTGCGCTCCAGGGTCACCTCCAAGAGCTGCTGTCGCGATGCGGCTTCCGCAAATAAGCGCGCGTTGGTCACGGCAATGGCCACGGCCGTCGCAATCGATGATGCCCACTGCACATCGTCGACGGTGAAATCGTCGTTACGCTTGTTCAGCAGTTGCAGCGCGCCAATCACCTCCTGGTTAAACACCAGCGGCACGCACAAAATCGAGCGCGTATTGAAGCCTGTGTGCTCGTCTATCTCTCGAAAATGCAGCGGGTGGTTCTCAACGTCGTTTGTAAACAGCGGCTCGCCCGTCTTGACCACGTAGCCCACGATGCCGTCGCCCACTTCTACGCGGAAACGGGAGAGGATATCGAAGGAAGTGCCCACGTTGATCAGCACGCGCAGGCTCTGTCGCGCGTCGTCCAGCAGCCAAATGGACGACGCCTCGATGTCCCAACTGCCGTGCACTTCCTGAATCGTCAGCGCCGAGACCTCGTCCACGTCCAGCGACGAGGTTATGGTGCGCGTGATGCGCAGCATCGTCTCCAGCTCCTCCAGGTGCAGGGCCAGCTCTTCTTCCGACTGTTCGTACGTGTGGGCATTGCGCAAGCCAATTGCCGCAAACTCGGCCAATGCACCCAGCAGCAGCTCATCGCGCTCGCTAAAGGCGCGCGGTGCATCGTGATTACTCGCCGCCAGCACGCCCAACAATTGCCCTTCCAGGCTAATGGGCACATATAGGATCGCCCGCGCCAGGAAGTCGGTTTCAATCTTAATACCCTGGCTGCCAAACATGGCCTGCCGCGCGGCCTGCCCGCTGCTAAATACGCCGCCCACGCGCGTGCCTTCCACCGGCAGCGAACGCAGATGCACATCGTCGGCATAGGCTGCCTTGGAATAGGGAGTCAGCACGGTGCGCTCCGAATCAGGCAGCCACAACGTCGCGCGCTCGGCCGCCGTTAGATCCATCGTCGCCTGGAGAATGCGGTCCAGAACCTGGTTCCAACGCAGCGTCGACGCAATCGACTTGCCCATTGCATACAGCGTGCGCATTTCTTTAATCTGCCGTAGCATATCGCCTTCGGCGCGCCGCAGCCGTTCCAACAATCGCTGCTTATCGTGTCGCAGGCGCGTCTCCAGCAGGGCGCGCTCGATGGTATCGCCCACCTCGTCGATGGTGAACGGCTTCACCAGGTAATCTTTAATACCCAGGCGAAACGCTTCAATGGCGTCTTTCTCCGAGCCGTAGCCCGTCATCAGCACCACAGGGATCTCAATTGATTCCTGCGCCAGAGCCTGCAGCACATCCAGGCCCGTCATTTCCGGCAAATTGAGGTCCAGCATCACCAGGTCCGGCCTGCGCTCGCGCACCGCCGCCAGCCCGGCTCGCCCATCAAACGCCGCCAACGCTTCATAACCTAGATTTGGCAGGAGATATTCGGTGAGGTGCTTGACGATCTCGCGGCTATCGTCAACGACCAGAATTCGCTCACCACTCATAAGGCGATCTCATCCGCACAGTTGAAACCAACCAACCCTTCATCCATCGTAGCACAAACCTGTGTCTCCACAGGACGTTCTGGCGATTATAACAGATTTTGACAACCGATACCCCATTACTATAATCCCTATCGACGGCCTACGGACCAGAGAAGTAAGAGGAGCCTGGCATGACCCGCACCATACGCGCCCCCCGCGGCGTTAAACTCCACTGCAAAGGCTGGCTCCAGGAAGCAGCCTATCGTATGCTTCAAAACAACCTCGATCCCGAGGTGGCCGGCGACCCCCAGAATCTGATCGTATACGGCGGCCGCGGCCGCGCTGCGCGAAGCTGGCAAGCGTTAGACGCCATTCTGGAAGCATTGCGTCAGCTCGAAGATGACGAGACGCTCCTTGTGCAGAGCGGAAAACCAGTGGCCGTCTTCCGCACACACCTCGATGCCCCACGCGTGCTCATCGCCAACAGCAACATGGTACCCCACTGGGCGACGCAAGATAATTTCGACCGTTGGGAAGCCGAAGGTCTGATCATGTATGGCCAGATGACCGCCGGTAGCTGGATTTACATCGGCACCCAGGGCATCTTGCAAGGCACTTTCGAAACCTTCGCCGCCGCCGCGCGCCAGGCCGGCTGGCCATCGCTGCAAGGCAAGTGGGTGCTCACCGCCGGCCTGGGCGAAATGGGCGGTGCCCAGCCGCTGGCCATCACCATGAATGGTGGCGTGGGCCTGGTCGTCGAAGTAGACGAGTGGCGCGCTCGCCGCCGTCTCGACCACCGCTATATCGACGAGGTGGCCGAAGGGCTCGACGACGCCCTGGCGCGTGTGCAGCATTACGTCGACAACGGCCAGCCGCGCTCTATCGGCCTCATCGCCAACGCCGCCGACGTCTTCCCTGAGCTGCTGGCCCGCAACCTGCTGCCCGACATTGTGACGGATCAGACCCCTGCACACGACCCCCGGGCCTACTTCCCACATGAGCTATCCTTCGACGAAGGCCGCCGCCTGCGCGACGAAGAGCCGCAGACATTCGAACGGCGCGCCATGGCCTCGATGGCCCGCCACTGTGCGGCGATGGTCGAGATGCAGCGGCGCGGCGCCATCGTCTTCGACTACGGCAACAACCTGCGCCAGCGCGCCTTCGACGCCGGCGTGCACGACGCATTTAGCTATCCCGGCTTTATTCCAGCCTACATTCGCCCGCTCTTCTGCGAAGGGCAGGGGCCTTTCCGTTGGGTAGCCCTCAGCGGCGACCCCGAAGACATCTACGCCACGGATCGCGCCATCTTGGAGCTTTTCCCCGACAACGCGCACCTGCAGCGCTGGATCACCATGGCCCAGCAGCAGGTGCATTTCCAGGGCCTACCTGCCCGTATCTGTTGGCTGGGCTATGGCGAGCGCGCTCGCGCCGGCCTGCGGTTCAACGAGATGGTGGCTTCTGGCGAGCTGCAAGCGCCCGTCGTCATTGGCCGCGACCACCTCGACTCCGGTTCCGTGGCCAGCCCCAACCGCGAGACCGAATCCATGCGCGATGGCTCCGACGCCATCGCCGACTGGCCCATCCTCAACGCGCTGATCAACGCCGTGGGTGGCGCCACCTGGGTCAGCTACCATCACGGCGGCGGTGTGGGCATTGGCTACAGCCTGCACGCGGGACAAGTGATCGTCGCCGACGGTACCCCCGCCGCCGCCGCCCGTCTGCAGCGCGTGCTCACCACGGACCCCGGCATGGGCGTCGTACGCCACGCTGACGCCGGCTATGAACAGGCAATCCACTTCGCCCGCCAGCAGGGCATCCAGATCCCGATGCTGCCGCGCGACGGCTCCTGAGCGCGCTGAAGTGTGGGTGACTTCCCCTACGTGACATAACGCCCAACTTGATGTAACATAACCTTATATGACGAATCAGGACGAAAGCGGCCAACATTCTGCTAACCGCTCCCAATTCGCGCATCCGGCCGAGGCTGAATTTGCCCGTTTGCTCGACTACTATGGCATCGCCTGGCAGTACGAGCCGCGCACCTTTCCGCTGGCGTGGGACGAAGGCGGCGACGTTATTCTGGCTTTCTCGCCCGACTTTTATCTGCCCGACGAAGAGACCTACGTCGAGCTCACTACCCTGCGCCCCGGCCTCTCCAGCCACAAGAACCGCAAGATGCGCCTGATGCAAGAGCTGTACCCCGATATTAAAGTCAAGCTCTACAAGCGCTCGGCCATTCGCCGCCTGCTTGTGCGTTATGGCCTGGACGAGGAAGCCGCTAAGATCCAGGGCAGCGCCGCGGCTCACTGGGATTCATGACGCGCTACGATCTCGGGGCCTACGAAGAAATGGCGCCCGACCTGGGCAAAGTCCTCTTCACGCCGCAGCAGATTGAAGAAAAAGTGTGGCGCCTGGGCCAGACAATCTCCGCCGATTACGCCGGGCGCAAGCCCCTGCTCATAGGCGTGCTGAAAGGCGTGCTGCTGTTCATGGCCGACCTGCTGCGCGCGGTCACCATTCCCGTCGAAGTCGACTTCATGGCCGTTTCGAACTACTCGGCCGCGGCGCGCGCCAGCGGCGTGGTGCGTCTGGAGAAAGACCTGGAAGCGCCGCTAGATGGACGCCATGTGCTCTTTGTGGAAGATGTCGTAGACACGGGATTAACCCTGAACTACCTGCTGCGCAGCCTGCGCGAGCGCCAGCCCGCCAGCCTGGAAGTGTGTACCCTCTTCAATAAGCCGCACCACCGCCTCATCGACATTCCCATCCAATACAAAGGCTTTGATCTTCCCGACCGCTTTGTCGTCGGTTATGGCCTCGACCACCGCGAGCAATATCGCAACCTGCCCTTCGTGGCCCTGCTTAAGGCGCATGTCATTCAGTAAGCCGGTAAAAAAAAGCGCCGCCAGTAAACCGGCGGCGCGCGTGAGACAAAAAAAGGGGCTCCAAGTAACCTTCTGTCGTCGTCCTCAAAAGCTATTGATAGTCTTTGAATCTGATGACTTCCAATTTCTCGGAGCGCCCTACCGTTAGAGTGAACTTCTTCATCTCTATTGGTAATGCCATTATAGAACGAACAAAAAAGCGCTGTCAATCCCTTTTTGCGCAATTCGGCGGCAATCCCACGTAGGACCCCCAGTAACGCCGCCAACATGCACCAACACCCTTAAATATCGGGTAATAAGCCTCCAGCATCTACATTAACGCAAACTGATTGACATAGTAGCCGCGGATTCTTTCCGCGCAACCCCACGCGCCCCGGCGTCGGCATCCTTACGACACCGTGCTGGCCTCCGCAGACTCGACAGTTAGCGCCGCTTGCGACCTGGGCCGCCGCCGTTGGCCGGCAATAACGCCGATATAGACGCCGGCCAGCGCCAGCAGCCCGCCCCCCACAAACGGTACCGTGATGCGCTCGCCAGCCAGCCAGGCGGCCACCGCCACGGTGACCAGTGGCTGTAACACCGACGTATAAGAGACAGCCGTTGCCGTCCACTTCCTCAGCAGCCACACCATAAGAATGAAAGCAATACTGGCGCTTGCCACCAGCCAGGCCAGCGCACCCCAGGTTGCCGGCGCTGCTGGCCACCGCCACGTCTCGCCGAAAGCCAGCGATAGGCTTACAAGCACGGCCGAGCCTACAGCCATGGCCACGGCGTTCATGGCGATGGGCTGGCTGCGCGGGAAGCGTTTGACCACGATGCTGGCGAGCGCAGCACAAAATGCAGCCAGCAGCAGAAACAGCAGCGGCAGCAGCGGCACGTCCGAGCGCAGTTGATCCTGAAAAACGACGCCCATGCCAAGCATCACCAGCGCCGCGCCGGTTACCCCCCGCACCGTCAGCCGTTCCAGCTTCAGCGCAATGGCCAGCAGCATGGTTAACAGGGGCACGACGGCAAAGCTGAGCGCGGCAATGCCCGAGTTGACGAACTGCAACGACCAGTAGGACAGCGCATACATCGCGCCAAACATCAACAGGCCGTACAATGCCGCCCCGGTAAGCGCTCGGCCCCGGGGCAGCGTAATGCGTTGCAGGCGGACGATGGCGAACAGGATGGCAGAGGCGAAGGTGAAGCGCAGCGATGCGCCCCAGAACGGCGGCAGCTCGGCGTTGCTGAAGCGCACGGCCACAAAGTTCACGCCCAGCATCACCACAATGGTTACAAACGCCGCCAACGGCCAGGAGAACAGCTTTATGCCCTTTTCGTGAGTCTGGGGTGATGTGTTCGTGCTCGTTACCCTATAAACCCTTTTTCACTTGACTGGGCCTGATCAGCCGCCCCCTACGAACGCCGGCAGGAAAACGACCGACCCGCGCTCGATGCTGCCCACGTCGCAACCCGCGCCAATGGGCCGCGGATAACCGCGCTGGTCTGTTGCCGGGCAACCCAGCGCGTAATCCACTGCCGGGCTCGTCGCCGCCGGAACGTGCCCGCGCAGCGGCGAGCCAAACCACACGCCCAACTGCGGGTCCGTGTTATGCAAGTCGCCTACCACGCTGGGACTCGCCACGCACGTTGCGTCGCCGATGATATTGCGCCCCAGTGAGGTCAGCGTGGGTCCGTCACAATTTAGACTCGTCGTGGCGCCGTCCATCGTCCGGCTGCCGGCGACAATACTATTTCTCAGCGTTGTGGTCGAAGAAATCTCGCGCCAGATAGCGCCGCCATGCTCCGCCAGATTCTCGTAAAAGGTCGCGTTTAGAATCGTTACATTGGCCACGGCGAATAACGCGCCGCCCTCTAGAGCACGGTTGTTGGAAAAGGTACTGTTCACGATCTCTGTGGCGCCCGCCGCGAAAACCGCGCCCTGGTTACTAGTAACGCTGCTGCGCACCGCGGTGCGATTCATCGTCAACTGGCCATTCACCGTGTATACCGCCCCACCGCTGCCGGCTGGCGTCTGGTTGCTGATCAGGTAGCTATCGAGCAGCGTCACCGTGCCGCCGTTGTTGAAGATGCCACCGCCATGCAGGCCGGCAATATTACTGCCCATCATGGTGCTTTCCAGCAGCAACGTGCCGCGGTTGTAGATGCCTCCGCCTTCGGCGCTGGCTTCATTACTCGTAACAAAAGTGTGGCGAAGGGTTGCCGCGGCGCCCTGATCGATATAGATGGCGCCACCCTGCGCCGCGTTGCCGTCTACTAACGCAATGTCGTTCAGCGTCAGGTGTCCGCCAGTCACATAAAATAGCTGCCGCAAATTCTCGCCGCTCAGCGTAATACGCCCGCCTCCGTTCACCGTCACCGGCAGGTGCGCGATATTTGTATTCACCTCGATCACCACCGGGTCTGGCCCACAATCGAATAATACCTCACCGCCCGCAGCCACAGCGTTCGTAAACGCATTCGCCGCGTCCTGTGTCTGGCAGCTCGCCGCCGTACCTTCGCCGATGACGGTGCCGCCGTGCGGCGCAGCCCACAACCGGCCGCCCTGAATCAAGAATAAGAGAAAAGCCAAAGATACAACGAAACGACGACGCATTAACTAAGTCCTCAATCTCTGGGTGAGTAAAGCACACGCACTAGTGTAATCTTAAACGCCAAAACTCCAATAGTTGCGACAGGCGGCTACATTACTGTTCCCTTAACTGTGCCGACTAGTCCCTAATTCCCCTTGCCCTGCGTTAGATTTTCATCATAATGACACGCAGCGCGGAGGCGCGGAATGAGCCACTCAAATGGGGCACTCATCGACCAACCATCATCGATCTCATGAGAGGAAGAGGACCATCATGAAAAAGCAGCTCAAACAATTTAATCTGAATCATCTTACCGCCGTCTTTCTGGCCAGCATGTTTGGCTCTCTCAGCCTGACGAGTCTGCTGACTTACTCTACCGAACCCGGCGCGCCGCTGCCGCTCGACGAGCGCATTGCCCTGACTCTCATCGCCATTGTGGTCTACGCTACGATTGTCTGGTTTACTTTCTACCTGCTAATCCCCGAATACCGGCCCGCCCTGCTGCGCATCGTGCGGCACAAATAGCACCACTTCAGGTGTGCTTGCTACGAGCCTTCGACGCCCAGCAGGCGCATGGGCGCTAAGATAACCGAGCGCTCCCGGCGCAGAATTTCGTCTACTGCCGGGAATTCAAACTCACCCTGCTCCCCGGCATCCTGGTGCAGCACCACATACACCACCTCTCCGGCGGCGGTTGCGTCTATTTCAATCTCCACATTGCGCTGCACGCCGCGGGCCACCAGCGTCCGCCCGATCATCTCACCTTGCTCCTCCACTTCTCCTGGCGCCGCCGTTGTGCCCGTTGCGTCGGGCGGCGCTGTCCACACTACCACCCACGTATCGAGATCCGACACCACCAGAGGCACGATAATTGTGCCGCCGTCGCTCAGCGCCTGGTCGCGCGTCAGCAGATAGTTGCCTGTGTCCGTTTCAATACTCACGCGCACCGGCTGCCCATCTTCGCCCAACAGCGGCGGATCGTCCGCCGGATATTCAAAGACGCCGGCCTCGCCGCTATCTCGGTGCACCTGTACGTGCAGCATGTCTGTCGTATTGTTGGGCACGATGGGCACCGTCAGCAGCTGGTTCTCGCCCGCCTCCAAAGCCGTGTGACCCAGCAAGCGGTCGGTGAAGCCCTGGAAGTTGGAGAAGACCACCAGCCAGCTAGGCTCGTTCACAAACACTCGTTCCACCACAAGCTCGGCCGCCACCACCGGCTGGTTCAACACAAAGAGGTCAGGCGGGCCCTGCACCGTAAACGCCACCTGCACCGGCTCGCCGCGCACCGTCACCACCTCGTACCCATCCTCAGGCTCAAAGCGCTCTTCCCCGCCGCTATCGGCGTATAACACGGCGTACAGCGTGCGCGTCAGGCGGCGCCAGTCGAAACGCACCAGCACATCCTCGCTCTCGCCTGCCTCTACCGGCGTCAGGCCCAGCATGGCTCCGGGCGCGCCGTCGTCGTCGGCATGAATCGCCACCCAGCCCGCCGCAGCGGCGCTCACCTGCCCCACCACCACGGCCCCATTGCGGTCCGTCTCCTGATCGGCCACGCTCAACGCCGGAACCGCTAACAGCAGCTCCACGTCTACCACGGTTGCCGCCGGCTCGCCATCCAGCTCCAGCGGCTCGTCGGCGCCCGGATATTCAAATTCACCGGCCTGGCCCGCGTCCACGTGCAGCACAAAATGGAGCCGCGGCGTTACCAGAAAGGGATCGACTTCCACGGCGACGTCACGATGCTCGCCTTGAGGCGCTTCCGTGTAACCCAGAAGCTCGCCCCGCTGCCCGTCCTCATCGGCGTAGACCACCAGCCAGCTGTCTGTGGGGGCATAGAGCCGGCTTGCCAGCA
The DNA here is from genome assembly GCA_964384155.1 of uncultured Ardenticatenaceae bacterium. GTDB lineage: Bacteria > Chloroflexota > Anaerolineae > Promineifilales > Promineifilaceae > JAAYYY01. Next base: position 29,851 of record CAYLJW010000014.1, on the reverse strand, counting down.
CCATCCCACCCTCGTCTACCGACTGCGACACAGCTTCCACCGTGGGCCCTGGCTCTGGGGTCGCCGTTGCCGTAGCCGTCGGCGCAGGCGTGGCGCTGGGCCGCGGCGTCGCCGTCGTCGCTCGCGCCGTTACCGTGGCCGTAGCGCTGAGCGGCGCGCCATTGTCCTCGTTGCTGCATGCCGCCAGCGCTGCTGCCAACAGCAATAAAATCATCCACATTCGGGTTTGCATAGCGCGTCGATTTTAGAGCGTTCGCCCAAATTGCCAAACCGCCGGCACACGCCGCCGGGCGCCCTTTGAGCATATCAGGTCTATTCACGACTCTAAAAATGTACCCATATGCAGACCCTGGACTGCTTGGTCGGGTATGTGAATCTTGTTACAATACCGGCAAGAACATTATCCAGATCAGGATCCTTCATGAACTTCGAGCGATTGCTGCACCCGGCTCCGGCGCCGGCTCCTCTCACCGCGGGCGTATTGTCGATCGTCGCCAGCGCTCACCGGCTACCCACGGCAAGACCATGTCTGTAAACACACCTGAGTCTCATACGGCGCGGCGCGCCGATTGGCGCGACGTGGCCCACTGGCGGGATTTTGCGCGCATGCTGGCGGTGCTCTTTAAGCTGCGCATTGTCGCCTTATTACTGTTATCGGCAATTGGCGGCGCTTTCCTCGGCGCCGACGGGCGGCCCGACCCCTGGTCCGTGCTTCTCTTACTGCTCGCCGGCGGCATGGCTGCGGCCGGCGCTTCGTCTCTTAATCAATACTTTGAGCGCGCCTCAGATGTGCTAATGAGCCGCACGCGCCTGCGCCCGTTGCCTTCGGGACAGATTCAGCATCCGCGCCTGGTCGTCACTGTGGGCCTGGCTCTCATTTTGCTGCCCGTCCTGGCCATCGCGCCCTTCAATGCGCCGCTGGCCTTCTGGCTCTTCACCGGCGCATTGATTTACGTCGGCGTCTATACCATCTGGCTGAAGCCGCGCACCTTGCTTAACATCGTCATCGGCGGCGCGGCCGGCAGCGCGGCCGTGCTCAGCGGCGGCGCGGCCGTCGGCGCCTGGAACCATCCTGCGGTGCTTATCCTGGCCCTGCTGCTCTTCCTGTGGACTCCCTGTCACTTTTGGAGCCTGGCCATCCTTTATAAGAAAGATTACCAGCGCGCCGGCGTGCCCATGTTACCGGCGCACACCTCCACCCGGCAGGCCGCCTGGTGGGTACTGCTGCACACCGGGGGCACCGGTCTTGCCGCCCTCCTGCTAGCTCTCACACCGGCCCTGGGCTGGGTTTACCTGGTGCCCATCGCCGGGGCCACCGTCGACATGCTCTGGCGCAATATTCGCCTCATCCGCGATCCCCATCCGCGCACGGCGCGCGGCCTCTTCCTGGCCTCCAACGTCTACCTCACCGTCGTTCTGGGCGCCATCATCATTAGCAGCGTCACCAATGTGCTGTGGGGCTTTGGCTAACGACAAATAACTACGGTCGGGCAGCAGACAGCCCGGCGACTTTATTAACACGCTGACGGGGGATGCATGGAGATTGTCATGAAACGAACCCTACTCGTCATCGCCCTCGCCGCGCTTTTCCCGCTGAGCCTGCTGCTCCTCTTTTCAAGCAAGCCCGCTGTCACTCCCGTTGCCGCAGCGCCGCAGGCGCCGGCCATCGTGCTCACCTATACGGTCGGTACAGACCCCGCGGTGTGCGCCACCACCAGGGCCATCACCCTGCCTGTCGGCGGCGGTACTGTCATCCCGTGCTACACCGTGCGCAACGTCGGCGACGTGCCGCTCACGCGCCACGACCTGCAGGACGACTACCTTGGCCCGATTCTCACCACGTTTAACTATGGCCTCGTGCCCGGCGCATCGGTGTTTCTCACCCAGTCGTTGTCCATCACCCAGAGCCACACCAGCAGCGCCACGTGGACGGCTTACAACCCCGGTCCTGTGGACCTGGTCACAGCGTCCGACGCCATCACCGTGCACGTGCCGCCGCGCCAGCCGGCGATAATCCTGGAGCTCACCGCGGGCACTAGCCCCGCCGCATGCGCCACGAGCGATATTCTAACCCTCTCTGAGCCGGCTGAAGTCTATTTCTGCTACACGGTGCGCAACAGCGGCAACATCTCGCTCACCCGGCACACCCTTTCCGACAACCACCTCGGCCCAATTCTTTCCGACTTCCCCTACATCTTAGTTCCCGGCGCCAGTGCCTTCCTCACGCAAAGCACGTTCATCAGCCAGACACAGATCGGCCGCGCTATCTGGACCGCGTATAATCCGGGGCCCAGCGACTCGGTCGATGCAGCCGGCAGCGCGAAGGTCATCATCGGCTACGAGCTCCATTTGCCCTTCTGGCGCGACTGATTCATCTACCGTTAATCATTGCTTCAGGGGCCTTCTTCTGCTCTATTCTGCGGCCCACACGGCCGCCGCTCAGCCGACTTTTCCGGCTCTCACAAATCGCTATTGACAGCCCCCAAAACTATGCTAAACTCTAATTGCTCCCCGCCCAGAGGTGGTACGGATCGCTCCCCGCGATTACGACCACCTCACTTTTTTTCCAATACCCCGCATCTTCACCACCCGTCCTATGAACCATAACCAGCCTGGCGCCATCCTCCTACATCATACGTTTCGCCCCGGCGTCGACCCACCCGATCCACCGCCGCCCAACGCCTATTGGTTTGCTTTCCTCGGCCAGCGGCTGCTGGTCACGCTCCAGGAGGGCGCTGGCCAAAGCGCACAGGCCGGCGGCAGCGACCTCGACGCCGCGGGCGTGATGATGCCCTGGCTTCCTTCGCTATATGCCCTGGGCATCGCGCCCGTGCGTACCCAATATCTGGGCGCCATCGACGACCAGCCCTGCTATTCCGCCGAGCTGCCGGCCAATGTGCAGCCGCCGCCGGATATGAAGCTTGTCGGTCTGCGCCACCTTTACGGCCTACTCGACGACGACTTCTTCTGGGTTGCCGGCCGCGCCGTACAAATCGTGGATTGGGATCGCAGCCACCAGTTTTGCAGCGCCTGCGCCACGCCGCTGCACACGCGCAGCGGCGAACGGGCCAAGGTCTGTCCCGCCTGCGGGCATACCAGCTATCCGCGCCTGGCGCCCGCCGTTATCGTCGCCGTCACGCGCGGCGACCGAATTCTGCTGGCGCGGGCGCACTACCACCCGCCCGGCCGCTTCAGCGTGCTTGCCGGCTTCGTGGAGCCCGGCGAGACGCTGGAAGAATGCCTGCGCCGCGAAGTAAAGGAAGAAGTGGGCATCGATGTCCAGAATATCCGTTACTTCGGCAGCCAGCCCTGGCCCTTCCCCCACTCGCTAATGATCGCCTTCACCTGCGAATACGCCGGCGGCGAGCTGGTGCTGGAAGAAGAAGAGATCGCCGCCGCCGGCTGGTTCACGGCGGGCGACCTGCCCCGCATCCCGCCGCGCATCAGCATTTCGCGGGCGTTGATTGACTGGTTTGTGGAGGGGGATGGGGGTTAGGGATTGGAGATTGGGGATTGGGGATTGGGGGTTGGGGATTGTCGTTTAACTGGCGTCTATTTGGCGTGGACATGGCTGTATTTTTTCCTCTATACTTTGGCTGATTTAACTGTTGCACAACAAGGAGTGTAGAGCGTAAAGATGGAAATTGATTCAAATCTGGTGAAGAAGTTGCGCGTGGCCAAAGGTTGGTCGCAGGAGCAGCTTAGCGAAGCAAGCGGATTGAGCCTACGCACCGTTCAACGACTGGAAAACGGCGGCAACGCCTCTATCGAATCGCTACGGGCGCTGGCCGCGGCGTTTGGCGTCGACCCCAACGAACTGCTGCGCGACGAAAGCGCGACGCCATCGCCGGCCGGCAGCAGGCCGCAGACGCCGTTGGATGCGGTGAAAACGGCTCTGAGCGAGTTCGCTAACTTCTCGGGCAGGGCGACGCGCTATGAATATTGGTGGTTTCTTTTGTTTGTGACGCTGGTACTCGCCGTTTCGACCGTCCTCCACGAAAAGGCGTATCAAATCGCCGCGCTGATCCTTCTTCTGCCTTTCGCCGCCGCAGGCGCGCGGCGGCTCAACGATGCAAACTATAGTCCGTGGTTGCAGCTTCTGTGGCTGGTCCCTTTCGCGCAGATTGTGGTCCTCTACTATCTGGCGCAGCCGGGCAGTGAACAGACCGCCGCCCCCGCGACGAAAAGTCTAGACGCCGCCTGATCCGGTCGGGGGGGAATGGGGATTGGTTTGTAGTCGGCGCTTTAGCGCCGCTCCCATCATTAGGCACAGGTTGTAGGTTGCGTTAAAATCGGCGCATCAACTTACCAGATGTGAGGGATGCGCGTGAAAAACATTCTGATCACCGGCGGCGCCGGCTTTATTGGCTCTAACTTTGTTCAATATTTGCTGGAAAAGTATCCTGATTACACCGTCGTCGTCTTCGACAAGCTCACCTATGCGGGCAATATGGACAACTTGCTGCCGGTCTCCGACGAGCCGCGCTACCAGTTTGTGCGCGGCGATATTTGCGACGCCCACGCCGTAGAGCAAGCCATCGAGCAGTACGATATTGATACCATCGTCAACTTTGCGGCCGAAACGCACGTCGACCGCTCCATCCTCGACCCCGACGCCTTTATCCAGACCGATGTTTACGGCACCTACGTGCTGCTCGAAGCCGCCCGCAAATATGGCCTGGAGCGCTACAACCAGATATCCACCGACGAAGTCTACGGGCACGTGCCGCCGGGCCAGGCCAGCCTGGAGACCGACCCCGTCGCGCCGCGCAGCCCCTATGCCGCCAGCAAGGCCGCCGGCGATCTTATGGTGCAGGCCTATTTCGTCACTTACGACCTGCCCGTTACCATCACGCGCGGCTCCAACAACATCGGGCCTTACCAATATCCCGAAAAAGTTGTGCCCCTTTTCGCCACCAACGCCCTCGACAACCTGCCCCTGCCTGTCTACGGCGATGGCCGCCAGATGCGCGAATATCAGTACGTCACCGACCACTGTGAAGCCATCGATCTGGTGCTGCACGAAGGGCAGCTGGGCGAAACCTATAACATCGGCACCGGTGAGCCTATGGAAAACATGACCATGGTCGAAATCCTGCTCGACGAGCTGGACCGCCCGGCCTCGCTCATCCGCCACGTGGCAGACCGCCCCGGGCACGACCGCCGCTACAACCTGAATATCGAAAAAATCAGGGCCCTGGGCTGGACGCCGCGCCATACGCCCGAAGAGGCCATCCGCCGCACCGCGCGCTGGTATCGCGACAACGAATGGTGGTGGCGCAAGATCAAGAGCGGCGAGTTTAAAGAATATTATGAGAAACAATATGGCGAGCGCCTGCGCCAGGCGAGCAATTAAGCTCGCCCCCCGCCCTGCACTCCCCGAACTCGCCTCAACTTATTTAACCTGGAGATCTGAACTGTGCCGGAGACCAAACCAGGCTCGTCCCTTATTGACGATTACATCGCCGGCTTTGCACCCGACGTACAAGAAATCATGCAAAATATACGTAGCCTCATCCGTGAGCTGGCGCCCGAGGCCGAAGAGACTATCAGCTACGGCGTGCCCACCTTCAAATGGCATGGTCCGCTCGTTTATTTTGCCGGCTACAGAAAGCATATCAGCGTCTACCCGGCGCCGCGCGGCTATCCGCAGTTCAAGGACGAGCTAGCTGCCTATAAAGGTGGCAAGGGCACCGTCCAGTTTCCGTTAGATAAACCCATCCCCTACGACCTTATCCGCAGAATTGTCGTCTTTAGGATCCAGGAGAATCGGCAGAAGAACAGCCAACAGAAAAGGACCACATGACCGAACCCACGCCCACCCCCACCAAAGGTCTCGCCGGCGTCATCGCCGCAGACACCCAGCTTAGCCGCGTCGACGGTGAAAATGGCAAGCTGATTTACCGTGGCTACAGTATTGAGGATCTCGGCGCTCACGCCACCTTCGAAGAGGTCGTCTACCTGCTGTGGAACGGCGACCTGCCCACACGCGCCCAGCTAGACGCCTTCAAGGCCGCGCTGCTGAGCAAGCGCGCCCTACCCAGCGCCGTGCTGGCGATCATGCAAGAGTTCCCCCACGAGGCGCACCCCATGGCCGTGCTGCGCACGGTGGTTAGCGGCCTGGGGCTCACCGACCCTCAGGCCGACGATACCAGCCTGCCAGCGGCGCGCAAAAAGGCGCTGCTGCTCACCGCCGTGCTGCCCACCATCGTCGCCGCCTGGGAACGCATTCGAAACAACCAGCAGCCCATCGCCCCGCGCCACGACCTGGACCTGGCCGCAAACTTTCTTTACATGCTGAACGGCGAAACACCGTCGGACGAAGCTATCGCCGCCCTGGACACCTACCTGGTGCTACTGGCCGACCACGGCTTTAATGCCTCCACCTTCGCCGCGCGCGTCACCACCGGCACGCTGGCCGACGTCTATTCGGCCATCACCAGCGGCCTGGGCACCCTGAAGGGCGCGGCGCACGGCGGCGCCAACCAGGCCGCCATGGAGCAGTTCATCGACGCCGCGCAGCGCGGCGATGTCGCCGCCTGGTTCCGCGAGGCGCGCGAGCAGGGCCGCCGCATCATGGGCATCGGCCATCGCGTCTACAAAACCGAAGATCCGCGCGCCGGTATCCTGCGACCCCTGGCCCAACAGCTCGCAGCTGGCAGCGGGCAGGGCCAATGGTTCGACATCGCCCGTCAAATCGAGCAGTTGGCGCGCGGCGACGACTACTTTGTCGAGCGCAGCCTGTACGCCAATGTCGACTACTACTCCGCCGTGGTACTCTACACGATCAACCTGCCCGTCGATCAATTTACCTGCCTCTTCGCCATGAGCCGCATTGCCGGCTGGACGGCCCACGTGCTCGAGCAGCTCGCCGACAATCGCCTCATCCGCCCCAAAGCGCGCTACGTGGGCCACGAAAGTCGCACTTTTGCGCCCTTGGATGACCGTTAACCATTCGTCACTGCCGCAGCGATCCTGAAGATCGCTGCGGCAAAAGCGCTTCTATGCCTCAATTCCAGAGCCATTTGTTCGCCACAGCTAGGCAGTTGTTACTCGCGCTGCTGCTTGTCGTGCTGCTTTCTGCCTGTGGCCACGGCGACGATGAGCCCGCGGGCCCGATCACTGCCGTCACCCAACCTACCGCTACCGGCGCTCTGCCGCGCGTCGAAAGCCCCACCCCGCCGCAAGCATCGGCCACGGCCACTTCGATGCCCACACCCGCACCCACCGAAAGCGAGCCCACGACCGAGCCGCAGCCCACCACACTACCCGAGCCGATTGCCGAGCCGACCGCGCCCGTGGGTCAGGCGCTCACGTCCATCAGCCTCTCCGGCGTACTGCAGGGCCTCGACAGTCCTACCTATCTCACACACGCCGGCGACGAGCGCCTCTTCGTCACCGAGCAGGTCGGGCGTATTCAGGTGGCTGTTGAGCGCCAGCTCCAGCTTTTCCTGGACATCACCGACCGCGTCGGCTTCAACTCCAACGAGCAAGGTTTGCTGGGCCTTGCTTTTCATCCCGATTACGCCGCCAACGGCGCCTTTTATGTCAACTATACCGGCCGCAGCGGCGCCACCGTTGTCTCCCGCTTCCAGGTATCGCCCGAAGATGCCAACCGCGCCGACCCCAATAGCGAGCAGGTGTTGTTCAGCGTCGAGCAGCCCTACCCCAACCATAATGGCGGGCATCTGCTCTTTGGACCCGACAGCTACCTCTATATCGGTCTCGGCGACGGCGGCAGCGGCGGCGACCCGCTGGGCCACGGCCAGAATCCGAACACACTGCTCGGCGCCATTTTGCGCGTCGACGTAGATAACAGCGGCGCAGACGGCGCACCTTATGCCATTCCGCCCGACAACCCCTATGTAAACGGCGGCGGCGCGCCCGAAGTGTGGGGCTATGGCCTGCGCAATCCCTGGCGCTTTAGCTTCGACCCCGTAGGCGGCGCCTGGTACATTGCCGACGTGGGCCAGAACCAGTACGAGGAAGTTCACGTCGTGGCCCACGACGAGGCTTTCGGCGCTAACTTCGGCTGGAACATTATGGAGGGCCTGCACTGCTTCAACAGCGATCCCTGCGATCAGAGCGGCCTGCTGCTGCCCGTCGTCGAATACAGCCACGCGCAGGGCGGCTGCTCCGTCACCGGCGGCTACGTCTATCGCGGCGCCAACTACGGCGTGCTCACCGGCAACTACTTCTTCGGCGATTATTGCTCTGGTTTCATCTGGGGCCTGCGCCAGAATGAGCAAGGCGCCTGGAGCACGGGCCAGGGCGCCCTGGTCACCGTCGACGGGCAGATCACCAGCTTCGGCCTCGACGCCCAGGGCGAAATCTACGTCGTCACTCGCGAAGGCGTGATCTATATTATTCAACCGTAGCGACCCGGTCCAGCGGCCGGCGTGCGCCTTGCCGGCTGCCTGCCATGAGTGATGAATTAAGCGCCCGGTCCGCGGCGTGCCTTCGCAGCACAAAGCGCTAAGCTTACGCCATCCAAAGCAAGGAGGATCGATGGACCGCTTGCCCCGCCTTAAGCTTCTCGCGCTTTTCCTGATCATCGCCGCCATCACCGCTGTCTTTCCTGCCCGCGCCCAACAACCCATCCCGGCGCAAGACGCCACCCTTGACCTGAGCCTGCGCACGGTAATTCAGGCAGGTCGTCTGTCTGGACCGGTCGATATTACCCATGCCGGCGACGCGCGGCTCTTTGTGGTGGAGCGTGCAGGGCGCATCCGCATCATCGGCCCCGACGGCGAGCTCGAAGCCACGCCGTTCCTCGACATCGAAGATCGCGTGCACCGCAAGCACTCTGAGCAGGGCCTGCTGGGCCTGGTCTTCCACCCCCACTACGCCGTGAGCGATGCCGCCGGCTATGGCACGTTCTATGTCAACTATACGGCGGAACCCAGCGGCGATACGCGTATTTCGCGCTTCTCGGTTACGGCCGACCCCGACATCGCGGAGCCCGATAGTGAGCAGCTTGTTCTGGAGATAGAGCAGCCATACGACAACCATAACGCCGGCGATCTGGCCTTTAGCCCCCACGACGGCTATCTCTACATTCCCCTGGGCGACGGCGGCTCTGGCAACGACCCCGACAACCGCGCGCAGAATATGGGCATGCTGTGGGGCAAGATGCTGCGCCTCGACGTCGACGGCTCTGGCGGCGTGCAGCCCGACTGCGGCTCCGGCGACGCCTATACCATCCCCGCCGATAACCCATTCGTAGATGGACCGGGCGGTGACTGCGATGAAATCTGGGCCCTCGGCCTGCGTAACCCCTGGCGCTTCAGCTTCGACCGTCTCAACGGCGACCTGTACATCGCCGACGTAGGCCAGCGCCGCCGTGAAGAAGTAAACTGGCAGCCGGTAAGCTCGGGCGGTGGCGAGAACTACGGTTGGCCCTGTTATGAAGGCAGCCTTGAGCACTTCACCGACCGGCCCTTCTGCCAGGACGATCCCGCACCCTATACCATGCCCGTCTTTGAGCTGGATCGCTCCGCCGGCGTCTGCGCCATCACCGGCGGCTTCGTCTACCGCGGAGCGCGCTTCCCCACCATGGTCGGGCGCTACCTGCTCAGCGACTTTTGCGAGCCGGCAATCTGGGACCTGGAAACGGCAGGCGCAGCCTGGAGCGTCACGCGCCACGACGATCTGCAAGACCAGCTAGGGGGCATTGCCACCTTTGGCGAGGACGTCGCGGGCGAGATCTATCTGGCCAACCTCTTCGACGGCGTCATCTACCATCTCACCGCCGATGCACCGATCAACATCGAAGACGCCGACATCCTCTTGCCGCTTTTCCTGAATTAGCGAGCGTAAGAATAGACAAGGGGTGTGTTTCATCTTAAATGAAACACCGGAATAACACTCACATTTGGCAATCTTGGCAATCTCGGCAACCTTCCAACCACCCCCATCCCGCCCAATATTACGGCGCCGGCGTCAGCTTCAGACCCGCCGTGATGTTCTCGAATGCTTTACGGGCGCTTCGCGAAGCGCCCCCATAACTGAAATGAAGCACACCCTTTGTTAATTCTCACGGCCTACGCCTGATTGCGCCAGCGCAAAGAAACCCCAGCGCTCTGCGGCTACACTGCTCACAGTAAGCAATAGGAGCTTCTATGACCGAAATCAGCACCGGCGCAAGCGCCGCCGGCGTACCACCTATCTACGAAGCCATCGGCGGGCGCGACGCCTACCGCTACGACCGTGCGCCCATGCTCGTCTATTGGGAAAGCACCCAGAGCTGCGACCTGGCTTGCATCCACTGTCGCGCTTCCGCCACCACTGTGCGCCATCCCCTGGAGCTAAGCAGTGAGGAAGCCCATGACCTGCTGCGCGAGATCGCTTCCTTCGCCGCGCCGGCGGGCGACGGCCTCGCGCCGCCCATGCCCCACCTGGTCATCACCGGCGGCGACCCACTGCGTCGCGAAGATCTCTTCGAGCTGATCGCCTACGGGCGCTCGCTGGGCCTGTCCGTCTCCGTCACTCCCGCCGGAACGCCGCGGCTCACGGCGCCGGTCATCAACCGTTTCAAAGAGGCCGGCGTCAACAGCCTGGGGCTCAGCCTCGACGGCTCCAACCCCGCGCGCCACGACGCCTTCCGCGGTGAACAGGGCTCGTACAATTGGACCGTCGCCGGCATCCGCCGCGCCGCCGGAATGGGCCTATCTGTGCAGGTGAACACCATGGTCACGGCGAGCACGCTCGACGACATCCCTGCCATCTATGAGGCCATCTGCGACCTGGACATTGCGCGCTGGGCGCTCTTTTTTCTCATCGCCACCGGCCGCGGCTCAGAGCTGCAAGCCATCTCGGCCGAGCAGAGCGAGCGCTTCCTTAACTGGCTGTGGGCCCTCGCGCCGCGCGCTGCCTTTCCCATCAAAACCACCGAGGCGCACCATTATCGCCGCATCGCCTTCGTCAAGATGCAGCAGCGAAGCCTGGGCGCCACGGCAATTGCGCGCACGCCCGTGGGGCGCGGTTTCGGAATCCGCGACGGCAACGGCATTGTATTCGTCTCGCATACGGGCGCTGTGTATCCCAGCGGCTTCCTGCCCTTAGCCGCCGGCAACGTGCGCCGCCACAGCCTGGTGCAGCTCTACCGCCATAGTTCGCTATTCAGCAGCCTGCGCGACGCCGGCCAGCTCAAAGGGAAGTGCGGCCGCTGCGAATTCCGCGCTATATGCGGCGGCTCCCGCGCCCGCGCCTACGCGCTGCACGCGGATCCACTGGCCTCCGACGATCTCTGCCCCTACGAGCCACGCGGTTACCTTGCCACCCCCTGAGCCAGGCGAAGGGCCTGCCTCTCAGGACAACGAGCGCCACACCTCCAACTTCGTCCGCAAGCGCCGGATCACCTCGTTGGTAAACTCATCGGTCTGCGAGCCGCCGCCCAGGTCCGAGGTGCGGATGCCATCGTGCACCGCCTCCAGCGTCGCCTCGTAGATCGCGCGGCTAATACGCCGCGCCTCCGCTTCCTTCATGTGCCCAAACAGCGCTGCCGCGGCCAGAATCATGGCCATGGGGTTGGCCACATTGCGCCCTTCCAGCGCCGGCGCCGTGCCGTGTGGCGCTTCGGTCATCACACAATCCACCTCGCCGTCGTCGCCGATGGAAATAACCTGCGACTCCGACCCCGCAATCGAGCCATACAACATCAGCACCAGGTCCGACAACAAGTCGCCGTCGCGGTTCAGCGTCGGAATCACCAGCGGCTCGCCGTCGGCCGACAGCAGCAGGGCAAAGGTGGCGTCGATGAGCTGCGGCTCATAACGCACATCAGGGAAGCGGGCGGCGGCGGCGTCCATCTCTTCTTTGAACATGCCTTCATACACCGGGCTTACTGTATATTTCGGCCCGCCAAACACCTTGCCGCCGTTTTGCTGCGCATGCCGGAAAGCATACTGCACTACGTGGCGGCAGACGCGGCGGCTAATCTTCTCGGTGCGATAGGCCATTTCCTCAAGCGACCCTTCTTCACCCTCGCGCCATTCCTTGGCGTTGTAGGCGCCGTCCACGGCCATGCGCACCACGCTGATCGGCGCAAACACGCCGCCTACCGGGCGCACACCGGGGATGCGCCGCCCCACGCGCAAAATCACTTCCGCGCCAATCTCCTGCCGCAGAATGGCATTGGGGCTGCCTACGTCTCCCTTCTGCTCTGGCGTGATCGTAGCTGCCTTGATAGCCAGCCGGTGCCGGCGCATGGCCTCCGCCGCCTCATAAACCACCTCGTTCTTAGTCTGCCGCCGCTTCTCCAGGCTCAAATCAAAGCGCTCGAACTCCAGCGCAAAGCCCGTTACGGCCGGGTCGATCACGCGCAGCGCCTCTTCCAGCAGCTCCTGTCCCGTCTGGTCACCCTCAAGCACCACGATCGTCTTACTCATCGAATCTCCATTCTCTAAATGCCAGCCTCATTTTCGGCGCGCCTGCAGCAGGGCCACATAGCGCGGCACCACTGCGGTGAACAGCCAATACCAGAAACGGCGCGGCGCGTAATCCCAGGCACCGATATGGCGCACTACGTCCGCACCAAAGCCCGACTTGAAGCGCCACACGCCCCAGAGGCTGTCGCTTTCCGCAAATTCGTCCGGCGCGCCCCAGAAATCATACTGGTGGCATCCTCTATTTTTGGCCCAACGGATCGCTTCCCATTGTAACAAATAATTGGGCTGCCTGTTACGCTCGCGCTCCGTCGACGCTCCGTACATATAGATGGCACGCCGGCCGTAGGCCACCACAATCACCGCGCCCAGCGGCGCGCCCTCATACTCGGCAATGAAAGGCTGGGCCATACCGGCCTCATAAAACGACTGCCAGGCGTCCAGGTAATAGGCTTCGGGCCGGATGGCAAACCCGTTGCGCGCCGCCGTCGTGGCATACATTTGCGCAATCAGCGGCAAATCCTGCGCTGTTCCCGCGCGCACCAGCACCCCTTTGCGCTGCGCCAGGCGAATGTTATAACGCGTCTTCTGCTTCATGTTCGCCAGCAGCTCTTCTTCCGAAGGCTGCAAGTCCAGGATTACCGTGTTGCGAAATTGCACCTGGTCGCCGGAGAAGCGCCAGCCGCGCGCCACCAGCTCGGCTTGCCACGCCTGCCCGTCCGCACTATCGCGCTGCTCGTCCGGCTCGGGCCCCATGCTCCAGGGCACGTCGGGGTCAATCTTGATAAAAATGGCGCCCTCTCGCCGCGCTAGGGCTTCCAGCTCCTGCAGCATCAGCGTGCGCGTTTGCGCATCGGCGTAATCCATTGCCGGCCCCTTGGGCGCGTACAACATGGAGAAAGGCAGCCCCGCCGTTTTACGCTTCAGCACCATCGCCGCCGCCAGCGTGCGGCCTTGCTCATCCTGCAGCAAAGCCGGCATCTTAGCCCAACCCCACCGCCCCTTAAAGGCCCCCCAGGTCCATGTTTGCAGAGCGTGCGCGTTAGGCAGCTCGTCCAGCAGCGCGTGCCACTGCTCCGGGCGGCACGTTTGCATATGGGTCAGCGTGCACGTCTGCAACTGGGCAGAACCCACGCTATCTACCCCTTCGCCGGCGATACAGCCGGTACAACAGGCGATTGTGCACCCTGTCGGCCGCCGCCACCGTGCGCGCCAGCTCGCCGCCGAAGCCGCGCTTAAAGCGATACACGCCCCATAGCCCTTCCTGGCGCTCCGTGAACTGCGCTTCTAGCGTCGCTTCGTCGTAATCCGGCACGCCCCACAAATCATAAACGGTGCAGCCGCGAGCCTTGGCCCAGCACATGGCCGCCCACTGCAGGGCATAGGCCGGCATGCGCTGTCTCTGCTCATTGCTCGACGCCCCGTATAGATAGGCCGCGCGTTGGCCGGTCTGAAAGACCATCAGCGCCGCCAGCGCCTCGCCCTCATAGTCCGCCAGGAACATCGCCGCGTGCTGCGGCGCAAACAGCTCGAAAGCCGTTCGGTAATAAGCCGGCTGGTGTACGCCAAAGGCGTCGCGCTCGGCCGTCTGCTGCATCAGCGCGTTGAACGTCGCCATGTCGTCCAGGCTTCCCTCACGCACCGCCACGCCTTTGCGCTCCGCCAGGCGAATGTTGTAGCGTGTCTTCTGTTTCATCGTCTGCAGGATCTCTTCCTGCGGCGGGCGCAGGTCCACCAACAACGTGCGCGGCGGTTGGATGGTGTCCGTCTCCGCCACCAGGCCATGCGCCTCGCAAATGGCCAGCCATTCTTGGCGGGAGAGCATGTCGCCGTCCGTTACCATCGGTCCCCCATCATCGCCATCATGCGGCAGCCACACCAGCGGCTCCATCTTCAACAGGCCCGCGCGGTGCTCGTAACAGGCCCGGTCGATCTGGTTCATCAGCACCGACACCTGGTCCTCATCTTGCCACGCCACCAGCGGGCCGTGCGGGATATAGCCAATGCGCACCATGCCCAGGTAGGCCGAGCGGAACAATACCTGCGCTCCGGCTACCAGCCGTCCCTCGCGCCGCAGCCACACGCGATGCGAGCGCCACCCAAAATGGTTCTTAAGCTGGGCCCACTTCGTCGTCTGCAGCAGGCTGCCCTGCGGGTGGTTTTCCACGAAGGCGTCCCACTCCGCGTCACTTTCTGAATATGGTTGTCGCTCAATCTGGAACATGTCTTTCAGCATAGCAGCCAATTATACCGCCCCCCCGCGACTCCTTGTCAAATAACCCCAAACTGCCGCGGCTGGCGCCCTGCCATCCATCCCAGGTTTCGCCTTCCGCCGCCGGCTACTCCATGCTACAATCGCGCGCTATGAACCAACTGCACCAGCTCCTCCACCTCCAGGAAACTGACAGCGAGATCCAGGCTAAAAAGCAGCGGCTGCGCGACGTGCTGCTGGGGCAAAAAAGCAACCCCACGCTGCAGGAAGCGCAGCAGCGGCGCACCGTCAGCGAAAACGCCCTGCGCGACGCCCGACGCCGCCAGGTGGAGATGGAGCAGCAGCTCAACCAGCTCGTCGAAAAGCGCCGCCGCTCCTCCGACCGCCTCTACTCGGGCAAGGTGAGCAACCCCAAAGAACTCTCTGACTTGCAGAACGAAATCGAGGCCCTCGGCCGCCGCCGCAGTGACCTCGAGGATGAGTTATTGGAGCTGATGCTGGAAGTGGAGGCCGCCCAGCAAGAGGACGACGAAGCCGGCGTGCACCTCGAAACGCAAGAAGCGGCCTGGGCTCGGCAGAAGCAAGCTCTTAGCCAGGAGCAAGACGAGCTCGCCGGCCAGCTCAACAAGCTCATCGAAAAGCGCCAGCAGTACGCCGGCGCTCTGGAGCCTAAGTTCCTCGCGGCCTACGACAGCACGCGCCAGAAACGAGGCGGCGTCGCCGTGGCAACCGTGCAAGACGGCCTCTGCCAGGCCTGCGGCGTGCGCGTCTCGTCCAGCAAGGTTAGCCTGGCAAACAGCGGCGCCCTGGCGCGCTGCGGAAGTTGTGACCGGATCATCGTCACGCGCTAGCGCGCCGCTAACGGATTCCCCCGTTCGTTCGCCAGACTAAAGCAGCCGCCAGAATTGGTTTTGTTCGCGGCTGGCGTCGAATCGCCGGCTACACGATCTCGTCTTCGTCGCCTGGCGCCACGGTGTCTGGGTCTGGCGACTTCTCCGCCGGGCTGAACTGCTCGGCGAGGCGCTCCAGCTCCTGGCTTAGCCATCTCAGCCCTTCCACCAGGCCGCCACGCACCTTGTGCGTCACTTCGCCGCTTTCGACTTTGATACGCACTTCAGAAGCCTCTTCCTTTACTTTCTGCGCCGTGGGGCTTTCCTTGGCCTCGTTGAACACCTTATTGACTTCGTCGCCAAAGCGGCGCACGCCTTCGCGCACCTCTTGCTCGAACTGCTTGCGCTCCTGGCTGTTCCAGGCCGTCTGGATGGTCTCGGCAAACTGCCGGCCCAGGTCGCGCAAAGCGTCAACCACTTCGCCGGCCTCTGCGCCCGCCTGTTTGCCCGACTGCGGCGCTTCGTCATCTACAGGGATGTGAATGCGCTCCTGCTCTTTCAAATCGTCGATATTGGGATCGTGCTCGGTCATTTTTTCCTCCGGTTTCAGTTTACCTGCACTCCCAATACGCAAAGAGTGCGCCGGAGGTTGCACGCAGCGCGGCGCAGGGCTACTCCACCCTGGTGAGGCGCCAGTCATCCATGAACCAGCCGTTGTTCAGAATGGCCCAGCGCCCGCGCATGGCCGCGCCCACCTGCACCTCCTGCGGCGACTCAATGCGGAAAAGGTGCGCGAAGCTGTTTTTGCGCCCGAATCGGGGCAAGATCCAATCGCTGCCGCCGCTGCCGGCAATCAGCCGCACCTCGCCGGAGAGCGGATCGGGCGCCCACACTTTCTGGCCGCCAACGTACTCGTCTACCAGATCGGGAAAAACGTGTATCTCAAGCACGTACACGCCGGGCTCCAGGCGCACGATTGTGGTCAGCCGAAAGCTGACGGCGCCGCTGCCTTTGAAGATTTTGACCGTCTGCTGGCCATGCCAGATAAACAGGTCGTGCTCGGCGGTGGGCAGAAAGTCGGGGTTGAGCACGCGCGATTCGGGGCGCACCCACGGTGCGGGGTCAAAGTCGAGCGGGTTGGCGCCGGCGTCCCAGGCCAACTGCCAGCCATTAGGCACCTGCAGCTCGGGAATACCGTCGATATGGTACCAGCCCTCCTCAAACGAGCCATTGGGCAGCAGGTTGCCGCTGATCGGCGGCGGTAGATCTGTGGGCGAAGGGACGGCTGTCGCCGTTTCCGTGGGCGTCTGCGATGGCGGCGGCGTAGCCGTAGGGCGCGCCGTGTTGCTGGGAAAGATGGCCGGCGTGTTGCTGGGCCGCGGCGCAACCGTGGGCAGAGGCCCGCCGGGTGCAGCGCCCGGCGAGGGCGGCGGCGTCCACGTGGCCGGCGCCACGGCAACGGCTTCGGTCACTGTGGCTGCCGGGGTATCGGCGGCGCTCGCCGCCGTGGGCAGCGCCGGGGTATCCTGTTGCCCGCTGCAGGCCGCCACGCCGGCGCACAGCACGATCAGCAGCATGGTGATGTTGCGCCCGTAGACTTGCAGCAAAGTGCGCGCCTCCTTTATTGTCCCAGACACGCCAGACGCTCGCGGGGGATCGCCTGCGAACCTGGCGGCAGTTCTTCGTGCAACTGAGCCTGGCCCACGCCTGTGCCGCGCCAAGCCACCAGGCCATAGCCGCGGGCATAGAAGTAGCGCTCGAACGGTGTCGCAGCGCGCTGCCCCTGCTCTTCTGTGTAGGCCGCCAGCTCTACCACGTCGTCGAGCGTGATGCCGTTGTCCAGCATGAGGCTGTCGTGAACGGCTACGAGCGTGATCCAGGTGGTATGGGTAAAGGAGGCCACCACGCTGCAGTCGGCCTTGCGGCGGAATGTGACGAGCGGTGTGCGGCGGAAGTAAGCGCCGGCAGCATTGTGGCGTGGAATCCAGGCGCTGCCGTGGGCGCCATTCTGGCTCAACGTGTAAAAGTTGCCGTTGCCCGGCGAGGTGTCTGTGCCACGATAAATGAAATCGTCGTCGGCCCACAGCTCTTCCCATTCGTGCCCTTTCACGTGGAAAAAGCGCTGGCCGTCATGCTGCGTCTGCACCTGTTGCTGCCCGCCACCGGCCCAGTCATAGCGCAGCACGTAAATGCGCCCATCGCCGCGCACATAAGGCAGCAAATCGACGGCCTCATCAGAGGATCGCACCTCGATGAAGACGGGCAGCTCCTGGCCAAAGAAGCCGCCGGCCGGGTCGCGTGCGCGCCAGACGCTGCGGTGCTCACCGGGCGTCACCGGCGCCCGCAGCGTCAGCGAGATGTTCGTAGCGCGCAGCGGCTCTGTGGGCGGCAGCGGCGCACTTTCCGGGCCGCCCAAACGGTCATCTGCGGCGAAGGCCGCCGTATAGCCTTCGCCCCAGGCCACGTCGCCATCGTTGCGCACGCGCCAGGTTTTGACAAAGCTTGCGCCGGGCGACAGCACGGTGCCCGGCGGCGCGGTGACGTGCTCTAGCAGCGTCGCGCCGTTGCGCGCGGCGGCGTGGGTTGGAGCCGGCACCTCTACTTCGGCCCACAGCTCAAAATCGAAAAAGCGGCCCGCCGCGTTGCGCGGCTTCCAGACGCTGCGGTGGCGGCCGGGCGTAGTTGGCGCGGTGAGGGTGAGAGAGACATCTACAATCTGGCCCGGTTCAGCTGCGGGCAGGGGCACGGCCGGCGGTGCGCCCATCTGGTCGCCGGCAACGAAGGCCAGCGTATAGCCGGCGCCCCAGGTTGTGGCGCCGCTGTTACGCACGCGCCAGATTTTTATGAAGGCGCGCCCTGGCTGCATCAGCGCGCCATCTTCTACCGTCACGTCGTCCACGTAGCGCGCTTCGTCCAGCGTCTGATCGGGCCCAACGGGCTGCGGTACGCGAATTTCGGCGTACATCTCGAAGTCGAAGAGCTGGCCGGCCGCGTTGCGTGGCTTCCAGACGCTGCGCCACAGGCCGTACGCAGCCGGCGCCGTGAGCACGATGGAGACGTCCACCACCTGCCCGGGCGCAGCCGGCGGCAGGGGCACACTGTCGGGCGCGCTCATGCGCTCGCCGCCAACGAAGGCCAGCTCGTAACCAGGACCCCAGGCCGTGGCCCCACTATTGCGCACACGCCAGGTTTTGGTGAAGGGTTGGCCCGCCTGTATGAGTGTGCCATCGGCGATGGTCACGTCATCGACAAAGCGCGCCTCGTCCAGTGGTTGGCCGGGTCCGATGGTGCGCGGCACCACGATTTCGGCGTATTGCTCGAACTCAAAGAATGCACCCTGCGATGTGCGTGGCTTCCAGGTGCTGCGCCAGAGGCCGGGCGTTTGCGGGGCGCGCAAGGTGACCGAAACGTCCACTTCTTCGCCGGGAGCTGCGGCCGGCAGCGGCACGCTTTCGGGGGCGCCCATACGCTCATGGGCGAAGTACGCCAGAGTATAACCGGCGCCCCAGGTCGTTGCGCCCGTGTTGCGCACGCGCCACGTCTTCAGGAACGTGTCGCCGGGCAGAATGGTCGCGCCGTCGGCAATGGTGACATCGGCTACCCACGAGGCTTCGTCGCGCTGCGGCACGGCGACTACGACGATCTCGGTGAACATCTGGTAGTTGAACAAATTGCCCTGCGCATCTCGCGGCTGCCATACGCTGCGGTAGAAGCCGGGGCGCGTGGGCGCGGTGAGGCTGATGGAGACGTCGACAACCTCGCCGGGCGCCGCGGGTGCCAGCGGCACACTGCCCGGCCCGTTGAGGCGGCTGCCTTCCACGTGCGACAGCCGGCAGCCGCTCCAGGCGCGGTTGCCCGTGTTGCGCACGCGCCAGGTCTTGACGAAGGCGTGGCCCGAAGGGAGGACAGCGCCGTCGGCGACGGTGACGTCGGCCACCCACGAAGCTTCGTTAAAGTGCAGCGGGCCATCCAGGCGCAGAAAAGGTAGTGGATCGACCACATCGTCGACGACGTAACCCGGCATGCCGTGGCCCAGGTGCTGCAAGGTCAGGTGCAGGTGGATGCCGCTGGAAAAACCGGTGCTGCCGGCTACGCCCAACTGCTGGCCGGCGCTGACAAACTGCCCTTCGCGCGCCGTGACCAGCGAGAGGTGCCCATACCAGGTGACGAAGGTGTCGTCGCCCCACTCGTGCACGACGCGCACGTAGTTGCCGTAGCCGTCGGGCGAATAACCCACATGGTCGACCAGGCCGCGCTGGGCGGCAAGCACGGCAACTGGCTGCCCGCTGACGTCCGTAGCCGCAAGGTCGATGCCTTCATGCTTCTGCAGCTTATTGGGCGCAAAGTCGTAGTCGCGCGGGTCGTCGAAGCGACATTGGCTACAACTTATGGCGAAGTCGCGCGCGACGGGAAGCTGCAGCCAGAACGGCTGCGGTTCGTTGGTGGTGGGCATGGACCGCCTCCTAGCAGAAAACAGAGCGCGGCCATCCTGGCCGCTCTCCGCCTGATAAGGTGTTCAGTGATCCTCAGTCGGGCCACTCTTTGTTAATTAAGCAAAGTGTACTGTAGAATGGAGCGACAGTGAAGGGGCCGGCATAGCGGCTATTTAACGACAAAATCGCAAACGGGAGAGTGCAGTGGCCGAACATGACATAGTGCCGCAGCTAAAGCAACTGTTCAAAGAAGCCAAAGAGGCGCATTTCGCGGCGTTCGCCGATGTCGACGGCGCAGATCCGGAATGGCCATGGTGGTACGCGCAGCACATGCACCTGCGGCTGCGCACGCTGCTGCAGGCAGACTTTACGCGCAGCGAGCTGACACATCTGCTGGTGTTGGTGGACCGCGAGCGCGCATTACGCGCGCCGGGTTCTGAGTGGACCGCTTACTACGCGCGCTTCTTTGTGCAGCGCTACTGCAAGTAAGCGAAGTAAGCCGCGCCGTGCCGGCGGCCGCTCGCCGCTAGACGCCGCGAAATTCAGGCCGGTAGTAAAAGACGCCGCCGTCCTCTAACCCTGCCGGCGCAACACCGCCTGGGGCCCAGACCATGAAGTGCTGCGGATCGGCCTCGAATTCACAGCGAACGCCGAACCTGTGCGCCGGCACGAAACCGAAGCGCGGATAGTAGCGTGGGTGGCCCAGCAGGAATATGGCCGCGCCGCCTTGCAGGCGCTGCAGCCCCTCGCGCACCAGGCGCGAGCCAATGCCCTGGCCCTGAAAGTCAGGATGCACGGCCAGAGGTCCCAGGCCGACTGCCTCACGCTCTATAGCATGGCCTACAACGCGACCGGGACTGAAGGCAATATGTCCCACAACGCGCCCCTCGCGCTCGGCCACAAGCGAGAGGGTCAGCCCCCCCGCCCGGCGCAAGGCCGCCACCAGACTGCCTTCGGCGTCGCGCCCAAAGGCAGCGTCGTTCACGGCGCTGATGGCTTCGCTATCTTGAACGGTCTCAGTCCGGATGTGCAAAGGCTCGATCTCTAATCGATGTGGGTCGATGCGCCCGGCGTCTTCTTTAGGCATCTGCACGCTTTAAAGCGAGCAAGACGCCCTCACGGTAGGAGGGATCGCCTTTGCCGGCGCGGGCAAAGGCGGCGCGGGCGTGGCGCGGGCGGCCCTGCTGCAGGTAAAGCTGCCCCAGGGTGAAGAAAGCCGCGGGCAGGCGCAGGCCGCCGGCCACCGCCTTTTCATAGCAGACTAGGGCATTGGCCGGGTCGCCGCGCGACTGGAGGTCGATGCCCTGCCCGATCAGCGCGTCGCGCTCCAGCTTACTCAAGCCATACGCACCAATGCCGTATAAATCTTCGTCGCCTTGCTCCTCGCGGAAGATCTCCTCGGCAAGCTCATTCTGCGCGCGCTGCGCCGCCAGATCCAGCGCATCCTGAGCTCTCACCGGCGCCTGCGTAGATTGCCAGTGGCGGCGCTCCTCTTCAAAGGCCTCGGTTATCTGGCGCACGGTCTCGGTCATGGTAAGCGGTTCGCCCGGCGCCTGCGCTGGTGAAGGGACGGGAGCCGCCGCTTGCGGTTCAGGGTCCGCCACCGCCTGTGCACGAGGCTCGGCGGCCAGAGGCGCGCCGTCTGGCACAGGCTCCGCTTCCTGCACAGCGCGCTCACCTTCGCTCACCAGGCGCATGGCGATGTGGATATCTTCGTTATCAGGGTCGAGGCGCAAGGCAGCGCGACACATTTGCAGCGCCTGGCGATCCTGGCCGCGCTGCTGCAAGATGCGCGCAATGGCCAGGTATTCGCGCACGGCGGCGCGGGCGTTGCCCTGGCGCTGGTGCACCATGGCCAGGCGGCGATGAGCGCCCAGGAGGCCTGGGTCCAGGCGAACGGCGCGCTCCCAGTTATAGACCGCTTCTTCTAGCCGCCGCTGGCGCAGTTGCAGCTCTCCGGCGGCCATATAGGTGCGCGCCGCGTCTGGCAGTTGGCCCAGCCGCTCCTGAATGTCTGCCACGCGCTCCAGATAGTGCAGGTCGCCCCGCGAATAGCGCGCCGCCAGTTTGTAGCTTTCCAGGGCGCGGTCGAGCATTTTCAGGCCAAAGCAGGCTTCGCCCAGGCCAGCATAAGCCTCTGGCGCTTCGGGGGCCGCGCTCAGCGCTACACGGAAGCTGTGTAACGCGCGCTGCCAATCGCCTCTGGCGTTATAAGCCGTTCCCCGCTGCAGGGTCTGCTGATACTGTTCGGCATTCAAGCTCACGAGTCGCTCCGTCGTCGTTCAGGCAAGCTGCGCGGCGCCATGCTGGCAAGAAAGGCGCGATGCAGCGTCAACATAACGCAAAAGGCGCGCAGAGGCAATACTTGCGCGCAAACGAAGCCTGAGCCGAGGCCGTGAACGAGCCCCGCCAGCCCATTCACACCAACAAGTGCCAATCCAGAAAGCGCTCGATGCGGCGGTAAGCGTCGAGCTGCGTCGCCCGTTTGAGGAAACCGTGCGGCTCCCCCGCATACGTTTTGTACTCGAATCGCTTTCCGGCGCGGCGCAAAGCCTGGGCCCATTCTTCTGATGCTTGCGGCGGTACGACGTGGTCGAGCAGGCCGTGCAGGATGAGCACCGGCTTTTGCACGCGCTCAACCTGGTAGATGGGCGAGCCAGATTCAAAGACGGCGCGGTTGTCGCGCGGGTGGCCCAGAAAGATTTCGGTATAAAGGCGCAGGTCACGGTTGCACTGCGCCCAGGAGGTGGCCAGGTTTGCGTCGCCATATTTACTGATGCCTGCTGCGTAGAGGTTGTCGTCATCTCTAGAGAGGCAGCAGGCCACCAGGTAGCCGCCATAGCTGCTGCCAAAGATGGCCAGGCGTGTAGGGTCTATGTGCGACAGCGTGGCCAGATAGCGCGCGGCGTAGAGGCAATCCTGCACATCGCCCTGGCCCCAATCGCCGTAGTTGGCCTTCTCAAAGTCCAGGCCATAGCCCGTGCTGCCGCGATAGTTGGGGCAGAAGTAGGTATATCCTTTTGCTGTCAGATATTGGCCAAAGATGTCCCAATCGAAGCCATAGAGCGAAGAAGGGCCGCCATGAATGTAGACTACTGCGGCGCCGTTCGGCTGTTGCGGGCGATACAGAAAAGCGGGGATCTCCAGGCCATCGTAGCTCTCGTAGCTCACGCGCTCTGGCTGCACCAGGTCGTTGGCCGCCAGCGCCGGCGGGTTGGAAAAGGTGAGCTGCTGCATCTCGCCGCCAGGCAGCAAGACGCGGTAAAGGTCTGGAGGCTGCGACCACGATTCGTAAGCCGCAACCAGGCTCTTGCCGTCTGGCGCCCAGTTCAGGGCGGCGAAAACGCCGTGGCCCTGGCGCACGTCGCGCAACTCGCCGCCGGGAACAGAGACAAGGGCCAGATCGAAAGCGCCGCCGCGATTGACCGTGCAGGCAAGCCGCTTGCCGTCCGGCGACCAGGCCAGCTCGCCGATATCTGCGCCCACCATAGTAAGCTGCTGCAGCTCCTGCCCATTGCCGCGCATCAGCCAGATCTCGTTATAGCCAGAGCGCTGCGACAGGAAGGCCAGCCAGGCGCCATCCGGCGACCAGCGCGCGCCCCAGTTGCGCAGGCCAGGTACGTCGGTGAGCTGCTGCACACGGCCGCTGTCCGTTTCTACCACACAGATATCCAGGCGCTGTAGGTCGGCAAAGGGGCGGAAGGTATAGGCCACGAAGTCGCCGGCGGGCGACACCTGCGCATCCCACGCATCGCCCTCGGCGTCGGCCACCAGCAGGCGCGGCCAGGTCCCGTCAATATCGGTGAGCAGCAGTTGCTGATGCTCCTGGCGCTCGACGCTGACCAGCAACCGGCGGCTGTCGGGCAGCCACACCGGAGAGGAGGCGCTGGCGGTGAAGTCGCTAATCTGGCGCGGAATGCCGCCGGAAGCAGGGGCCACGTGCACATGCCCGCCGATGGTGAAGGCCAGCCATTGCCCATCTGGCGCCCATTGCGGCGTTTCATCAGCCCAGTAAGCCACCATGGCGCGGTCGGTAGACACGCGCCCCGGCCAGCCGCCGGCGGCTGGCATGACATACACGTCGGAAAGCTCTTCGCGGTCCCAGATGAAGGCGATCGTCTCGCCGTCTGGCGACAACCTGGGCTGGCGCATGCGGTTGACCGCCGTAATGAGCGACAAGCTCCAGCCCGCGGGCGCTTTTAGATCAGGGCGCGCCAGGGAAGGCCAGCCGCTGTGCTCATATTTTTCTTCGATAGGCATCGATTGGTCGGTCATGCACTTCTCCTATGGTCGGACGGCCTTGCGATGGAAGCTCTTAGTTACATTTACCCATTTTCTTTATAAGATTGTGACGGTAAAGTGTAGCTTATGCTAGTGGGAAGCAACACGATTATCGCGCTTCGCAGCTTTTGGGGGCTTTTAGCTGTGGTCGTTCTGGCCGGCTGCCAATTGGTGCCTGCTGCGGCCGTCGCCGCCTTGCCCACGCTGGCAGCGGCCGCAGGAACGCCAACGGCGACGATTACGGTGATCCCGCCGACCTGGACGCCGGCGCCAGAGGTGACTCTCAGCCCCACGGCTTTGCGGCCCACGCGGCAGCGCGAGGCGACGGCCACGCCGCTACCGATCCCCACAAACACGCCGATCACCCCTTCTCCCACAGCCACCGAGACGCCCACCCCGTCGCCGACGCCCTCGGTGACGCCCGACGTGCGCCCCCTGAGCGCCTACGGGCGCGATGAGGCCATCCCGGCCGAGGCCTTCCCCCGCCCACCGGCGGACAATGGCTGGGGCATGCACTGGATTCCCACGGTGAAACAAGACGCGGCTACCGTGGACCGCTTTGTCAACGAAGTGGTGCGCATGCACATCAAGTGGGTGGTCTTTCTAAATGATGGCGCCAACATCGGCGACAACGACTATCTCGTAGAAAGGCTAACAGCGCACGGCATTATGCCTGTGATGCGCATCTACCGCAGCACGATCACGCCTCATGACGGCGATTTGGGAGCCCTGGTGCGGCACTACCGGGCGCGCGGCGTTTATTATTATCAGCTTTATAACGAGCCGAACGTCAACATCGAAAATCACCAGAGCTTTGCCAACCCCAACCACTATGCGAGGGTGTGGGTAGACGAGGCGCGGCAGATCGTGGCCAACGGTGGGCTGCCCGGCTTCGGCGCGCTCAGCCCGGGCGGCGAGTACGACCACTACGCCTTTCTGGATCGCACGCTGCGGGCCATCAAATATAACGGCGACCAGGGTGTGTTGAACTGGGCGTGGCTCTCCGTGCATAACTATCACGGCACGCGGGCCATGGACGATCCACACGGCTTTCTGCTGTTCCGCAACTATGACCAGATTGTCCGCGCGCACCTGGGGCGCTCGATGGCCATGATCGGCACCGAAGGAGGCAGCTACAGCGATGACCCCGAAGTGGTGAAACGCCTGCTGCGATTCCAGTATGGCTACATGGCCGACGCCGAACCCTACTTCCTGGCCTTTAGCTACTGGGCGCTGGCAAATAAGGAAGGGGGAAGCTGGGATGGAAGCTGGGAGTGGCAGACCCTGTTCCGCAGCGGCTGGGTGCATCCAGTGGTGGCCGATTACTTTTATCGGGCCGGTCGCTAAGCGCCGGCTACTGTTGCCCGCTCACGTCCAGCGCAGCCAGATCGTCGCCCTGCAGCTCCGCTTCCAACATTCGCCACAGCTCGCGAAACCGCTTCAGCCGGCTTTGGGCGGCGCGGCGGGCATACGGCGTGTGCATGCTGGCCACCGTTTTCTTTTGCCATTCGGCATCGCGCAGGCCGGCCAACAGCGCCTCCAGCGAAGCCGGCCGGTCACGAGCCATCATGTCACCCAGCCAATGAAAGGCAGCCGTCAACCCTAGCTTGGCCAGCTTATCGGCGTCCCACAGCACGCGCGATTCGAGAGTTGGCAGCGGTTCATCGCGCCAAAGACCCATGTGCTCGGCGATGGCGCAGGCCACGGCTTCGATCTTATGCGCTGGAAAATCAGTCTGGGGCAGGAATTGGCGAGCAAAGGCCGCGCCTTCCTGAGGGTGGCGCTCACCGGCGCCTTTGCGAACGTCGTGCAGCCAGGCGGCAGCTTCCACCACGTCTGCATCGGCGCCCGTCAATTGCGCCAGCCGGAGGGCCAGGCGATGAACGGCCAGCACATGCTCCCAGCGATAGTTGAAATGAGGGGCGTCGACGCCGTAGCGCTCGCGCGCCTCCTTCAGAGTGGCCGCGTACATAGCCTGGCGGCACTGCTCACGCCAGCCAGGCTGCGATGGGCCCGATTGCGCCATGCGCGTTTTAATCTCCCTTTAATGTTAAGCCGCTAGCGGCGCTGTGCTGCCGGTAAGCGCCCAAAGTTCTGTCCTATTTTATGGATCGGCCTGCGATCATGCCACTATCGCCGCCGCGTTCGCACACCTTTTGGGCTCTGCCGCCGGCCGATTTCTACAGACAGATCGATAGAGTTTTGCTAGAATAAAAAAGGTACACGACACGCCTGCGATAGAGTAATGGTTTCGGAGGGACAACCTGGCACAATGAACCGTAACGCACGCACCCTGATTCCAGCCTTTTTTCTAGCAGCTGCCTTGCTCTTTTTGGGGCCGCGCCTTGGCGCCGTGGTCGAAGCGGCACAATGTTACATGATGTCGGCGCAGGTTGGCTATGTGTGCGATGCGCGCTCCACGCCGCAGATGTTCTTACAGCCCAAGATCCGTCCCGACAGCATCATCCCCCGCTTTACCTTTTCCTGGATAAATGACCACGCGCCGCTCTTTGCCGGGCCCGGATTTGACACAGGGCAGATCGGCGATGCGGGTACAGGTTTTATTTACCAGTCCATCGCCGATGCCGCCACCGACGCTGAGGGCAACCGCTGGTATAAAGTATTGGGCGCGTGGACACTGGCAGGCAACGTGAATATTGTCGAAGGCACACCATTTGCCGGAATGGAAGTGCACGCGCGGCCGCAGCGGCCATTTGGCTGGATGCTCGATACGTGGGTTTTGCGTCACGAACCTAATGGGCCCCTGCCGCCGGAAGGCGAACGCGTGTTCCTGCAGCGTTACGACTTCATCCAGATTTATGGCGCGGCGCGGGCCGAAGATGGCTGGCTGTGGTATGATATCGGCGGTGGGCGCTGGGTAAAAGACAATTACCTGTCGATTGTCGATTATACGGAGCGCCCCGAAGGCATTGGGCCGCGCGAGTATTGGGTGGCCGTGGACCTTCTGGAACAGGTCTTTGCGGCCTACGAAGGCGACCGCATGGTGTACGCCAGCCTGGTGGCGACGGGCCTGGACCGTTGGCCCACGCGCGAGGGCTTATTCACCGTGTGGGACCGACACCTGTTTGCGCCAATGAGCGGCGGCGAAGTGGGCGATGATTTCTACAACATCGAACACGTCCCGCATTCGATGTACTTCGACGATGGCATTTCGCTGCATGGCGCCTATTGGCACAACGGTTTTGGACGGCAGAAAAGCCACGGCTGTGTCAATATGCCGCCGCGCGACGCCGAATGGGTCTACTTCTGGTCCGAAGCCGCGCCCAGCGACCTGCGCGTGTGGGTCTATTCGAATGACGAGAACCATATCCTCGACCAGGTACACGGCGGCGCACTGGCGCTTACGACGATGTCAACGCAGTTTCGATGAACTTAAATCGGCTCCCTGGGGGCCGATCGAGGTAGATTCTGGTAATGTTTGAAGTGATGAGACGATTTTGGAAGCTATCCCTGGGCGCCCTGCTATTAGGCGCTCTGCTGCTTGTGGCCGCGCCCGCGGCCGAGGCGGCCGATTGTTACCGCTATCTGGGTGATGTCTATGTTTGCGACGCGCGTCCCAAGCAAACTGTGTTTGGCACGCCCGCTTTCCGCACCAATAGTATCTTTGTGAATCGCACTTACGCCTGGCTTAATGATCACACGCCGCTATATTCGCAGCCACAGCAGGATGCAGACGTGTCCAAAGAAGGCGAGGTAGGGCTGCTCTACTACACCATCGAGGAGTCGTTTGTTGATGGCGCCGGAATGACCTGGCACCGCGTGGGCGACAATCAGTGGGCGCGGGGCGACGCGCTGCACCGCTATACTCCGCCTAACCGCACCGGCGTGCTGGTTCAGGGCGTGCCGGAACGGCCCTTTGGCTGGGTGATGCAGCGCTTCCAGCCTGTGGCGACCCCCGAAGCCGAAGCGCACGAAGACGCGCCCATGGTGCAGCAGTACACTTTCGTGCAGCTATACGACGTGGCGCAGGCCTCGGATGGCTGGTTGTGGTTCGATATTGGCGACGGGCAGTGGACGCGCCAGACAAACCTGGCACTGGTGGATTATGTGCAGCGCCCAGAGGATGTGGCCGAGGATGAATACTGGGTCTCCGTGGACCTCTTTGAACAGACGTTTGCGGCCTACGAAGGCGACCGCATGGTTTATGCGGGGCTGACGGCGACAGGCCTCGAGGGATGGGAGACGCCTGAAGGGCTGTTTACCGTGTATGCGCGCCACCGCGAATGGCCTATGTGGGGCGATGAAGAAGGCGATTACTACTTCCTGCAGGACGTGCCGCACACGATGTTCTACGAGCGCGATATTGCCCTGCACGGCGCCTACTGGCACGACTCGTTTGGGGCGCCGCGCAGCCACGGCTGCGTAAATATGACGCCGCGCGACGCCGAGTGGGTCTGGCACTGGTCAGAAGAGGCGCCGAACGACTTATGGGTCTACGTGTATGCCTCGCCGCAGGATTATTTCTTGGAAGAGTACGGCGACGGGCTGCGCATCATGAGCAACGTTCTGTCGTTGGCCAAATAAGACCGCGCGGCGCGCCCGTGGCGCGCCGCCAATGGAAAAGCATCTCGTCGACAGGCCGGTTCCTTCCGGCCTGTCGTTTTTTATTGTAATATTTCCATGAAACTACGACCTGCAAGGTGAAGAAAGCGATGTTTGATCTGATTGGCCTGGACGCGGACGACACACTGTGGCAAAACGAGGACCTCTATCACGAGGCGCGGGCGCGCTTCCGCGAGATTATGGCGCCCTACGAGGTGAACGGCGATGTGGATGCGCTGGCGGATCACCTGGAGGTGGCCAACATCGACTACTATGGTTACGGTGTGATGAGCTTCGTGCTGTCGCTGATTGAAGCAGGCCTGGAGCTGACAGATGACGGCCTGCGTGGCGAAGATGTACGGGCCCTGATGGATCTGGGCAAGATGATGCTGACGGCCGAGGTGCTGTTGTACCAGGTGACCGAAGAGGTGGTTTCGCAACTAGCGGAATCGTATAACCTGATCGTGATCACCAAAGGGGACCTGCTGCACCAGCGCAACAAGGTGCTGCGTTCTGGTCTGGGCGATTATTTCGGACATGTGGAAGTTTTGAGCCACAAGCGGCCTGAGGATTATGCGGATGTGCTGCGGCGGCACGGCGTGCGGCCGGAGCGCTTCTTGATGGTTGGCAACTCGATGCGCTCAGATATCCTGCCCGTGGTGGAGCTGGGCGGCTGGGCCATTTACGTACCCAGCGCCAACACCTGGGCCCACGAGGCTGCGGCGCTGCCCGAGGAATACCGGCAGCGCGTGTTCCAGGCCGATGGCTTAGAAGAGACGCCGGCGCTCCTTCGGAAGCTGGCAGCGGCGCGATGAATCGCGCTACTACGAACCAGAGTCGCCCCACGCCCCAAAGGTTCGTAGTTGGGCAATTGATTGCCCGTCTGCGGCGCGAAGGCGCGATGAATCGCGCTACTACGAACCAGAGTCGCCCCACGCACCAAAGGTTCGTAGTAGGGCAATTGATTGCCCATCTGCGGGCGAAGGCGCGATGAATCGCGCTACTACGTGCCAGAGTCGCCCCACGCACCAAAGGTTCGTAGTAGGGCAATTGATTGCCCGTCTGCGGCGCGAAGGCGCGATGAATCGCGCTACTTGTATCTTAATCAATGAGTGACTTGTATCTTAATCAATGAGTGACTACCCT
>CAYLJW010000013.1:0-91120 GCA_964384155.1 uncultured Ardenticatenaceae bacterium | reverse complement strand
TGGCTGCGCAGCCGGGTTAGCCGGCCTTCACTTCAATTCGGCGCGTTTGGCTCCTGGCCGTCTCGCGCTTAGGCATGGTAATCTTCAGCACGCCGTTCTCGAATTGGGCCTCTATCTGCTCCGTCTCGACAGCGTCGAGCGGCAGGGGAATGGTGCGGCGGAAGTAGCCATAGCTCCGCTCTCTGCGATAAAAGTTCTTATCGCGCTGTTCGTCCTCATCCTTCTTCTCACCGGTTATCGTCAGGCCATCGCGCGAAAAGGTCACTTCGATGTCCTCTTGCGATAGGCCGGGCAGCTCCATGCTGGCCTCAATGGCGTCGTCCGTCTCCGCCACGTTCAGCGCCGGGCTAAACGTTCCCCGGCTCTCACCCTGCGAATCCCAGCTACGAAAGAAGTCGTCGAACAGGCGGTCCATCTCCTGGCGCATCGAGCTGTACATTTCGCCGCTATCCCGGCGCTGCAGTCCGCGCCGCTCTCTCCAGGGTACCAAATCACTGATATTCATCGCTTACCTCCACATTTACGAAGCGCTCTTCACGGCAATCTTGCGCGTCTTCACCTCTTCCGCCTTGGGCAACGTAAGCCGCAGCACGCCGTTCTTCATAACTGCTTCAATACGGTTACGATCAACTTCATCGGATAGGGCAAAGGTCCGTTCGTAGTCGCCTTCGCCATATTCACTGTAGGCCAAGCTGTAGCCTTCCGCTTCTCCTGACTCCACGTAGCCCACAATGGTCAGAACATTCTTCTCCAGCGTAATGTCGACATCCGCTTCACGCACACCGGGCATATCAGCCAGCAGCACCACCGCATCCCCAGTTTCAAAAATATCGACGCGCGGCATATAAACCCGGCGCGTGCGCGTGCGTTCAGGCTGTTCCATTTCGTGCGCTTCTTGTTTCTGAATGGTTGTTTCGGTCATGGTTTATTCCTCTCTAAACGGTCAGGCGTTACTCTACTTCCTTCAATTCGGGTTAATGGAAATACGCTGCGGTTTGTCGGCCTCAGCACGGGGCAGGATTACGCGGAGAATACCGTTGTCATACGTGGCCTCCACTCCTTCCACGTCGATGCGGAATGGCAACTGCACCGTGCGGCTAAATTTGCCCTGCCACCGCTCGCGCCGATGGTAAGTGTGCGACTCGTCGCCATTCGTCTCCGAACGAGAGCCGGCCAGAGTAAGCGTGTCGCCGACCACGGAGATATCCAGATCGCCCAGATCTAGCCCAGCTACCTCGGCGCTGATGACCGCGTTCTCGTTATCCGCCCAAATGTTCAGGGGCGGGAATTCGGCGCGCGTGCTCATTCCAGCGCCGTCCATCAGACGGTTCATCTCACGCTGAAGTCGCCGCATATCTCGCCAGACAGAACGTCTACCTGCATTTTGCCAAAACATAGTCATGCCTCCTTGCTCCGTGTGTTTATTCAATTTTGTAGGTGCGTCTCTTGGTTGATTGGTTCCCGGGCCTCTAACGAGAGGTCCCTGTCGATGCATCATCGAGGTGCATCATCGACAATGTAAGTCCGATGCGTTAGATGTGAATTAGAACCATGCAAGAGAAATATAAAAGAATTACGAAGCGTGCCGGAGTAGTCAGCGCGCCGCTGGCATGGCGCTTTTGCAGGGCCCGCTGCGCAGAAAGCAACCGCGCCTGGCAGGCACAAAGCGACCTACGCCGAGCCTGCTCGCCGCTCCCGCTCAGTTGTCAAGGCTACCCCTCGTGATATAATCTTCGCACGGACCGGATATCACTCCCATGTGAGGTGTACGTGGAAGGCGTGTGGTAAGCTTGGATTCACAGTGTGACACGAAGAGTGGAATACCACAGGCACAGTAGGCAATGAATACTTCTCCCATCGCCATTTTTCTGCGGAGACGGTCCCTAATCGATAGCAGTTCATCCGTTCACGACCTAGCCACATTCCAAAATCACGCCAGGGGATTACAGTGAGCGATACGATCGTTACCCAGAGCGAAGAGACCCCTGAGCGCGCTGCAACCGCGGCGGCCACATCTCTGCTCACAGGCCGGCGCGGCACAAAGCTGCGCGAGGGACTGTTGGCCTACCTCTTCTTGCTCCCTGCTCTGCTCATCATCTTCATTTTTGGCATCTTTCCCCTTGGCTTTTCGGCCTATGAGAGTACCCTGCGCGGCCTAAACCGCATCGTCGGCACCTACGACGGGTTGGGCAATTACGTCCGCGCTATCGGCAACCTGGCTTACGTTCTCGGCTTCTGGGCGGCCATCGTTTTTGCCTACCTGGGGCTGCGAAAATTGCAGGAAAAACGCAATACGGCGGCCGCGCATGGCGACGCCCCCTGGATATGGGCTGCGCCGGCGCTTGTTCTGGCCGTCGGCACGGGTCTATTCCTGCGCTTCTTTTTTATCTTCCTGCCGCTTTTGTTGGGCATCGCCGACAGAATGCGCGATGCGCAGCGGGCCGGAGAAGGTGAAGCAGGCGAGCTGTTCCGCCGCTTTGTCGGCGAGACCATCGCCCTTCCCGAAGTCCGTGGCCCTCTGGTCGTATCCATCATCGTCCTGCTTGTCGGCGCGCTCATGGCCGGCGCGATCGGTCGCGTGACCCCCAATCAGAAGCGCCAGGGCGATTATTTCTCCGCTCTCTACCAAGCGTTCTTGTTGCTGCTGGCTGCGGGCGCGCTCGCCTGGTTCACCTGGATAGAGGTGCAGAGGGCCTACGCTGCGGCATTCGAAAGTGGAGAGGAGCTGGCCATTTGGTCGCAGCTTGTGACCATAAGCGCTGGCCTGGTGGTTTTGGGCATCTCGTATCTGGTGTGGCGCAGCGCCGCAGGGCGCGACTCGACGATCAGCACACTTTTGCGCTTGTCCGCCTCGGCCATGCTGGCCATTGGCGCCTGGGTGCTCATTGGCGAGCTGCCGCGCGCGGCGGCCGGCGGCGATTCAAGCTGGTGGCAAGGCTTACTCAACACGGTTTATTATTCGGCCGGCTCGATTCCCTTCCAGTTCGGCATTTCGCTCATGCTGGCCACCTTTTTGTTCCAGAATATTAAGGGCAAAGCGTTATTCCGCATCATTTACTTCTTGCCCTACATTACCCCAACCGTTGGCGCAGCCGCGGCCTTTCGCATCCTCTTTTCCGGTCGCGTCAACGCGCCGGTAAACCAGTTCATGCGCCTGTTGGGGCTGAATCCACAAGGCTGGTTAAACGAACCCGCCGGCGTGGTGCGCCTGCTGCTCGGCAATCTGATCAACGTTCCCGACTGGGCGGCCGGGCCAAGCCTCTCGCTGGTCGTCATCATTATCTTTGGCATCTGGACCTTTATTGGTTTCAATACGGTCATCTTCCTGGCAGGCCTGGGCGCGATCCCCAGCTCACTCTACGAGGCAGCCGCTATCGACGGCGCCGGCCGCTGGGCGCAATTCAGGCACGTAACGCTGCCGCTGCTATCGCCAACCATCTACTTCCTCACGCTCTATGCCGTCATCGGCACCTTTAAGGCCTTCAACCATATTTATGTGCTGCGCACAGCTGCAGCGTTGGGCACGGCCGACACCGTGAGCGTTGTAATCTTCCAGGCCATGAAGCGCGACACACGATATGGCTATGCCGCGGCATTGGCAATCCTTCTTCTGATCATTGTGCTACTGCTCACGGCGGTCAATAATCGCATTGCCAGCAGAAGGGTGTTTTATGGCTAACATTAGCCCAGACGATCGCACCAACCCAGGCAAGCCCGAGCTACATCCGCAGAGCCAACGGATCGACTTCGGCCACGTTTTCATCTACGCCGTGCTCATCTTTGGGGCGATTATTGCCCTGGTACCCTTTGTGATTACCGTAAACTTTTCACTAATGAACCTGACAGAAGCAACAGGCGGTAAGCTCTGGCCCAGCACGCCACAATGGGGCAACTATTTGCGCGCCTGGCGCGACGCCGATTTCGGCCTCTATTTCTTCAATAGCGTCAAGCTGGCCGCCATTACCGTTGGCGGGCAAGTTGTCTTCTGTACCCTGGCAGCGTATGCCTTCGCCCGCATGGATTTCCCGGCCAAGACCTTCCTTTACGGGCTGATCCTATCTACCCTCATATTGCCGGAAGCAGTGACCTGGGTGCCTAACTTCATCACTGTCTCCTGGTTAGGGCGCGTCACGCCCATCCAGTGGATGAACAACTGGCCGGCGCTGACCATTCCCTTTATGGCCAGCGCTTTTAGCATCTTGCTGCTGAGGCAATTCTTCCAACAGATCCCAGAGGAGCTGTGGGATTCGGCGCGCATCGACGGCGCCGGCCATCTGCGCTACTTGCTGCAGGTCGTGGTCCCCCTATCGCGCGCCGCCATCGTCACGGTGATCCTCTTTAGCTTCATTGGCTCTTGGAATGCCCTGGCCTGGCCCATCCTGGTTACGTCCACGCCAGACTGGCGCCCGATTTCTTATGGCCTGCTGGCCTTTCTCGACGAATCCGGCTCTCAGCAGCATCTACGCATGGCGGGCGCTGTGATCACGATCTTGCCGCTCATTCTGGTATACTTCTTCACACAGAAACAGTTTACCGAAGGAATTGCCACGTCGGGCCTGAAGGGCTAACGATCCCTGGTGGCGCCGTCCTGTGTTCTAAACGTAGATAGCTTCTACCCAGTTACCATGGCCTATGAAGGAGGTGATGGCATAAGCCGATTGGGGCGCCGAACGCCCACCGTCGAAAAGTTACCCGGTTATCAAATTGTGCGGCAGGTTGTCACACAGTAAGTAAGGGCTCGCGAGCCCTGCACTTGATCAAATTTGGAGGAGATAACGTTAATGAGAGAACGCACCTGGATTAAATGGTTTTTGTTGTTCGCCCTGATCCTGCCGCTGGCGCTCGTCGCCTGTGGCAGTCCGGCGGAGCCAACGCAGGCGCCCGCGCCCACGGATGCGCCGGTTGACGAGCCTGTCGACGAACCTATGGATGAGCCAACTGACGAGCCTGTCGAAGAACCGACGGAAGAAGTCGTAGAGGAGCCGACAGAGGAGCCAATGGATGAGCCGGTTGACGAACCGGTTACGGTCGGCGATCCGTCCGTCAATGGCCTTGAAGAGTGCGTGGTTGCCACGGACGGTCCCTGGGCCGGCGTGGACCCCTCCGGCGTAGAGATTCGCTGGTGGCACAACCATACCGGTTCGCGTGACGAGCAACTGGTCACGCTGCTCGAGCAGTTCAACGAGAGTAACGCCTGCGGCATCACGGTAGTGGGCCAGAGTCAGGCGGGCTACAACGAGATTCGCGATCTGGTCAATGCCAGCGTCAGCGCCGGCGATCTGCCCGCTGCCCTGGTCGTCGGCTACCAGAACGATCAGGCCTTCTATCAGCTGAATGATAGCCTCGCCGACCTCAACGACTTCCTGGATGATCCCACCTGGGGTCTCACCGAAGAAACGCAGTCAGACTTCTATGCCAGCTTCTTCGACCAGAGCATCCATCCTGTCTTTGATAACCAGCGCCTTGGCCTACCGCCCAATCGTTCGATGGAAGTGCTCTTCTACAATCAGACCTGGCTAGAAGAGCTGGGCTTCGATGGCCCGCCCACCACGCCCGAAGAGTTCCGCGAGCAGGCTTGCGCCGGCGCTGAAGCGCGCGGCGACGGCACCGGCGGTTACATCCTGCGTGACGACGCCTCGGCGATGGCTTCGTGGACCTACGCTTTCGGCGGCGATGTGCTGAACGAAGCGGGTGATGGCTATGTCTACGATGGCGACGCTACGGTGCAGGCAATGGCCTTCCTCAAAGATATGACCGATGACGGTTGCGCCTACTTCTTCACCGAAGGCTTCCCCAACCCAGAGTTTGCCGCCCGCCGCGCCACGTTTGCGCAGGGCTCCAGCTCGGGTATTCCTTTCTATGACATCGACGTGAACACCGTCGCCGACGAAGAAGGCCGCGAACCGGATGTCTGGGGCGTTACAGCCATCCCGCACACCACGCCCGATCCGGTACAAAACATCTATGGCGGCGACATCATGATCACCAACACCACGCCTGAACAGCAGCTGGCCGCCTGGGTCTTCGTGAAATGGTTTACCAGCCCCGAGGTTCAGGCCGAGTGGGTACGCATCAGCGGCTACTTCCCCACCCGCGAGAGCACCAACGAATTCATTGCCGACTACGTCAATGAGAACCCACAGTGGGGTCAGGCGCTGGCTTTGCTGCCCTACTCCTACTACGAGCCGCAGTTGATTTCCTATCAGTCGACGCGCGATGCCGCAGAAGAGGCTTTCAACACCATCATGCAGCTCCCTGCGGACGCGACGGAGGATGACATCCGCAGCATCCTCAGCGACCTCACGCAGCGCGCCAATGAGTTCCAGGCAGAGCTGATGGCCGACGTTGAGGCAGGCAACTAACTAGTTGCCCTAGCAACGCCTGAGCAGTTAATGAGCGGGTCAGGGTCAGACTCTGACCCGCTTTTTATTTGCCAGCACCTGCGACGGCGCGACCCGATCATGGAAAGCGAACAAGCCGCCCTGCTGTTACAAAGCGCCGAGCTTGCCGCACGCGCCGCAGGCGAGCTGTTGAGCGCGCGCTGGCAGGAACCCAAGCAGGTGTGGTCTAAGGGCTTCCGCGATTGGGTCACGGACACAGACTTGGCGGCCCAGCAGCTCATCACCGGCTTCATACGAGCGCGGCACCCGGACCACGCCTTTCTAGCAGAAGAGGATACCGGACGCCTGCGAGCCGAGGGCCGTGTGCGCTGGATTATCGATCCCATTGACGGCACAACCAATTTCAGCCGCCAGCAGCCCAATTTCTGCGTGTCCATTGCCGCGGCTACCGCAGAGGCGACCATCGCCGCTGTTATCTATGACCCGCTACGCAATGAGCTGTTTAGCGCCACGGCCGGCGGAGCAGCAAACCTGGACGGCGCGGCCATCGCCGTGGGCGACGAAGCCGAAACAGACAACGCGGTCGTAGGCCTGGATTGGGCGCACAGCGCGCCGGCGCGGCAGGCAACACTCGACTCTTTGCAGCGGTCCGGGCACCATGTGCGCTCTTTGCGCACGTTGGGATCCGCGGCCCTGGCGCTGGCCTGGGTTGCCGCCGGACGGCTCGACGCCTATTGGAGCTGGCAATTAAACGTCTGGGACATGGCCGCTGCAGCGCTGATCGTCGAGCGGGCCGGCGGCCGGTGCACCACGATTGGAAATGAGCCGCTAAGCAACGATCGGGGCGCCAGCTCTTGTCTGGCGGCCAACGATCGCCTACACCGGGCCTTGCAGGCGTTCTTGATACCCTAAACCGTTGGCTGCGGTCCATTTTATATTGGCAAAGTGGGGCGGCGACAGTACAATCACCGCGAATTTAATCAGGCTCTAGTCGGCAAAATCGTCCGAAATCATTTATGCGTTGGCCCCCCTATCAGCACATCTTCTTCGATTGCGACTCCACGTTAACCACAGTTGAAGGCATTGATATTCTGGCGCAATCATCCGGCAAGGGATGGCGCGTTGAAGTGCTCACCCGTGCGGCGATGGATGGCGACATCGACCTGGAAGATGTCTATAGCAAGCGCCTGAACGCCGTGAAGCCCACATGGGCCCAAATCCACAACATCCGTCAGGTGTACAAGCGCAACGTCGTCGAGGACGCCGCAGCCGTTATTGCCATCCTGCAAGAACAAGGGCACAAAGTCTATATTGTGAGCGGCGGACTGGCACAGCCGGTGATCGAATTCGGCCTTTACCTGGGCGTGCCGCGCGAGCAAATCCGCGCCGTGGAAGTACATTACGATCAACTATCGGGTAGCTGGTGGCATAAGAGCCACGCCAGCGATGCGCAGCGCCGCTATCTGGCTCACGCAGAAAGCGATCTGACGGTGAGCGACGGCAAAGCGCGCATCATGCGCGAGCTGGTGGGCGATCAACCCGGACAGTCCTTGTTGGTAGGGGATGGCCTGAGCGACCTCGTCGCGGGCCGGCACGCAGACCTCTTTGTCGGCTTCTGTGGGGTCGTGCGCCGTCCACGCATTGTCGCCGAGGCGCCGGCCCTAATTCACAGCTCGTCTATGGCGCCGCTGCTGGCCCTGGC
Organism: uncultured Ardenticatenaceae bacterium; assembly: GCA_964384155.1. Lineage (GTDB taxonomy): Bacteria > Chloroflexota > Anaerolineae > Promineifilales > Promineifilaceae > JAAYYY01. The sequence continues at coordinate 83,077 of CAYLJW010000013.1, read as the reverse complement.
CATGGGCCCGGCCGGCTTACGCCGCTTAGAATCGACGGCGCACCGGGAGCTCGTTCAAAAGACCAACCACCTTATCGAGACTGGAGCAATTACCTTTAACAATGAGCGACTCAATACGAAATTCACAAACGCATATCAGGCTGTTTATTCCGGGTCCCACTGAGGTCCGTCCTGAAATTCTGGACGCCCAGGGACAATGGATGGTCGGCCACCGCATGCCGGAGTGTGCGGATCTGTTTGCCGCCATTCAAGAAAAGCTGCGCGTCGTATTTGCCACCGAGAAGCGTGTGTACGTCAACGCCTCCTCCGGCACCGGCTTGCAAGAGGCTGCTGTGCGCAACTGCAGCCAGAAACGGGTGCTCACCTGCGTAAACGGCGCCTTCGCCGACCGCTGGCGTGAAGTAACCGAAGGCAATGGCATCGCTCACGACGTTCTGGAGTTCGAGTGGGGCCAACCGGTGATGCCAGAGGCTGTGGCGCAGCGCCTGAGCAGCGGCCATTACGATGCGGTCACCGTCGTGCACAATGAAACGAGCACCGGCGTCACCAGCCCAATTCGTGAAATTAGTCAAGCTATTCGCGCGCTTCCCGGCGGAAACGAAATCATGATTCTCGTCGATTCTGTCAGTGGCCTGTCGGGCGTGGAGCTGCAGTTCGACGACTGGGACCTCGACGTGGCGCTCACCTCCAGCCAGAAGGCGTTTGCCCTACCTGCTGGCCTGGCGATGGCCGCCGTCTCTGATCGCGCTCTGGAGCGAGCCGCGCAGATCAAGTATCGTGGTTATTATTTCGACTTTCTGCTACTGGAGAAGTATCTCAAGCGAAACCAGACGCCCGCGACGCCGGCCATTTCCTTAATGTATGCGCTCGATCGCCAGCTAGGCGACATGCTGGCCGAAGGCATGGAGAACCGCTTCGCCCGGCACATGGCCATGCGCGACCGCACCATTGAATGGGCCGAAGCGCACGATTTCTCGCTCTTCTCGGCGCGAGGCTACGAATCGCCCACGGTTACCTGCCTGAACAACGATCGCGGCATCGATATTGGCGCGCTGAACAGCTACTTGCGTTCCAGAGGCATGATCATCTCTAATGGCTATGGGGCCTTGAAAGGCAAGAACTTCCGCATTGCACACATGGGCGACACACAAATGGAAAACCTGGAGGAATTGCTGGATGCCATCGAAGCGTACTTCGCACAGTAAGCCGGCGCTGTGTAGGCCGGTCCATTTCAGATCCAGGGGCCAACGATGTTTCGCATTCTAATCAGCGACAAGCTCGGCGCCGTCGGCCTGCAGCGGCTGGATCGCGCCGGCGACGTGAGCTACGATCATCTGCCGAACCTCAGTAAGGACGAGCTGCTCAAGATCATCGGCGACTATGATGCTCTCATTGTGCGCAGCGGCACGCAGGTAGACAGCGACATCTTGCAGGCCGGCAGTCGTTTGCGCGTAGTAGGGCGCGCCGGCATGGGCGTGGACAATATCGACGTGCGCGCGGCGACCATGCGCGGCATCGTGGTGATGAATACGCCCGACGCCAACAGTGTGGCCACCGCAGAACAGGCCATGGCCCTCATGTTAGCCCTCTGCCGCCATATCGCGCCGGCGCATGCCTCCCTGCTCGCCGGGGAGTGGCGGCGCTCCGATTTTGTGGGCATTGAACTAAAGGGCAAAACCCTCGGTATCGTGGGCCTGGGGCGCATCGGCCGTTTGGTCGCCCGGCGGGCGCAAGCCTTCGATATGAACGTAATTGCTTACGATCCCTTTGTCTCAGAAGAGATAGGCCAGGCCTTCGGCATCTTGCTGGTCGATTTCGACGATCTGCTGGCGCAGGCGGACTTTATCACGCTGCATACAGCCGCCACTCCAGAGACCGAAAAGATGATCAACGCCGATAGCCTCGCCCTGATGAAGCCCGGTGTGCGCCTGGTGAACGCGGCCAGGGGAAAACTGATCGACGAAGCCGCTCTGGCTCAGGCGTTGCGAGACGGCAAAGTGGCCGGCGCGGCTCTCGACGTCTTTAGCAAAGAGCCGCCCCAGGACAATCCGCTCATCGGGCTGCCAAACGTGCTGCATACTCCCCACCTGGGCGCCTCGACCATCGAAGCGCAGACGACCGTAGCTGTCGAGATCGTGGACCAGGTGTTAAGCGCCTTGCGCGGCGATGATTACCGCAATGCGCTCAACATGCCCATTCCTGGCGGCGAAGCATTCACCGCCGCGCGCCCCTATGTGTCGCTGGCCGAAAAGCTTGGCCTGCTTCACGGCGCATTGGCGCCGCCTGAAGTGCGGCGCGTTGAGGTTGAGGTCAATGGCGACGACGTAGACGCCCTGCTGCGGCCCGTGGCCGCGGCCCTGGTCAAAGGGTTGCTGGAGGGCATTGGCTCTGAGTCCATTAACTATATCAACGCGCCGCTCATTGCTGCGGACATGGGCATCACCGTGTCACAGTCGCAAGGCGTCACCGATGTGGACTATCCCAACCTGATTTCGTGCCGCGTGCAGTGGCCCGACGGCAGCCGTACATTGGCCGGCGTCCTGTTTGGCGGCTCCGAGCCGCGCATCGTGCAGGTCGATAACTACCAGTTAGACGCTAATCCAAAAGGCTACGTTCTCATCCTACAAAACAGAGATGTTCCGGGCGTAATCGGCCAGGTAGGCACTATTTTGGGCGCCTATGACGTGAATATTGGTGAATGGCGCATGGGTCGCGGGCAGCAGGGCGGTGAAGCCCTCTCGTTCATCAACCTCGACAACGAGCCGCCGCCCCCTGTGCTGCAAGCGCTGGAGAAGATCCCGGCGATTACCCAGGTGAAGCTCGTACTGCTCTAGCCCGCCGGCCGCTTGTGGCCAGGGCCGCTAATTGGTGTCCTTCTGCGGTAGCGCCGTGTCGCTACTCGCGATCTTTCAGCATCACGCGAACGCGCCGGTTGGCGCCCTCGCCCACGCTGCTTGTGTAAACGTCATCACGGTCGCGCAACGCCATGTGAATGATGCGCCGGTCGTACGATGACATCGGTTCCAGGGTAACCGCGCTTCCACGCTCGACGGCTTTTTGCGCCATGCGCCGCGCCAGGCTACTGAGCGACTCTTTGCGCTGGCTGCGATAGCCGTCGACGTCGATCACAAAGTCTGCGCGGCGCCGTAGGGCGTGTCCCGCCATTAGGCGCGCAATGTACTGCAGGTTATTCAGCGTCTCGCCGTGGGGACCGATCAGGCTGGACAGATTCTCTCCCTCAATACGCACCATGGTCATGCGCCGGCCTGTCTTGTCGTCCGGGTCCGAGCGGTCGAAATTGAGGGTCGCGTTCTCGACGCTCATCTTCTGCAGCAGCTCATCGACGATCTGCCCCACCACCCTTTCCAGTTCTTCGTCATGCGCCTCGTCGTCTTCAGCAGTAGGCGCCCCTGGTCCTGTTGCGGCGGTGCGCGGTTCAGAGGCCTTTCGCGCCGGTGGGGGCGGCGCTGCAGCCTGATCGTCCGCGCTTGTTGCGGCCGTATCAGTAGCAGGCGGCGCTACGCGCGGCGGCGCGCTCAGCGGCGTCAGGCGCACCACGGCCTCTTTGCTACCCAGGCCCAAAATGCCCTTGCGCCCTTCATCGACAACCTCGACGATCACATCGCTGCGGCTCAATCCAAGCTGCTGCAAACCGGCTTCGATGGCCGCCTCAACATCTGCTCCTTGCACTTCGATTTCGTGCTCGCTCATGAGAGTCTCTCCTCCGCGTCGCTCGATTAGTTTCGCTTCTTGCGCCGGCGCCGGCGTTTGGCACTTCGCGCTGGCGGGCCCGCTTCAGCGCTGGAGCCGTTGCTCGTTTTTTCGCTTGCCTCATCTGGCTCAATAACCTCGCCCTCAATGACCGCAGGCGCCGCATCCGGCACGGCCTTGGCCTTGTTATCGGGTGTCGTATTGCGTACCAGCAAGCCCTGACCCATGCCGATGATGTTCGACAACACAAAGTAGAGCGATAGCCCCGCCGGAAACTGCAAGGCAAAGAAGCCAAACATCAAGGGCATCGTATATTGCATCGACTGCGTCATACCGGCCATCGGATTGTCTTCTGCCTTCTTTTCTTCCTTCTTCTTCGGCGCCGGCATCAGCAGCTTCTGCTGCAAAAAGGTCGTTGCCAGCACCAAAACGGGCAGAATGAACAGCGGATCCGGCTGCGCCAGATTGAGCCAGTAGAACTGGTTCTGCACCGGTAAAAGCTCGGTGAGGTCAATGAAGTTGTACACGCGCTCGGTCAGCTCGAACAGGGCCTGCGGCGTGGAGCCCAGGACCACGATGATGGCGCGGTAAAGACCGATGAGGATCGGGAACTGGATGAGCAAAGGTAGGCAGCCCAGCAGGCTCTCGGCCGGGTTATAGCCGATCTTTTGGAACTCTTCCTGCATCTTTTGCGGGTTGTCGCGATACTTCTTCTGAATTGCCTGCACCTGAGGCTGCATCTCTTGCATCTTCATGCTGGCGCGCTGCTGGCGCAGGTTGAGCGGCAGCGTGATCAGGCGGATCAGCAGCGTGAACACGGCAATCGCCAGGAAGAAGTTCGAGGCCAACAGGTCATACAAGACCAGAAGGGCGTTTATCATGGGATTTAGGATCAGCAGGTCCCACATAAGTTGATTCTATCCTAAGAAAAAATAAAGACCGTTATCTCGTTATCTAAACTCAATTCCCTGCTACCAGCGGCCAATCAGGCGCTCGGTAGTTCATATTCCCAGAGCAAAGCGCCGCTTTCTTTATTGTATACATTGAGCGTGGCCGTGAGCCCCTGTTGATACACCACTACGACGGCATCGCCGACCATAGCCGGCGCCGAGAAGACCGGAACGCGCGTCTCTTGCTTCCATAACATATCGCCTCGCGCCGCATCCAGGGCCAATATCTCGCCGCGCCGCTCGCTTTCGTTGCCCGACGTCTGCCCCGAGGTCACATACAGCACGCCGTCGTCATACAGCAAGGCGCTCTGAATCGCGCCGCCGGCGCTCGACTGCCACAGCTCTTCACCCGTTTGCGCGTCGGCGGCGTAGATATTGCCGTCGATGTCGCCATAAAAGACCGTGCCGTTGCCCACGGCCGGAGAGCCCCAGACCCAATTCTGCGCATCGGCCGTCCAGATTTCCTCGCCGGTCTGCGCATTTAGGGCATGGAGCTTACGATCGAAGCTCGGCACATAGAGCAGCTCATCCTGCAGCACGGGATGGCTGGCAACTGAACCGCCAAATGTAGCCTGCCACTTCAGCTCGCCGCTCTCCGGGTCCAGAGCATAGACATTGTTATCCAGCGAAGCCACGTAGACAAAACCTTCCGTATAGACGGGCTGCGCCCAGACGCTATGCGCCGTGGGGAACTCCCAGCGCAGCTCGCCGGATGCGGCATCGAGCGCGTAGAGGTGGTTGTCCGCTGTGCCCACGAAAACCGTGCTGTTGGCCTGCAGCGGCGGCGCAATAATGCGGTCCGTGGCAATCTCATCGCGGGTCCACATGATCTGCGGCGCACCGGCGCCGTCAGGCTGGGCCAGGGAGTAGACCGTGATCGTGGCCCGCGGCGAGAACATGCCGCCCGGGGCGCCATAGTCGCCCACCACAACTGCCGAGTCCGACACCGAAGGGCTGGCAAAGAAGAGCAGCGCCGAGCTAAGCTCCTCTGGGAAGGTCCATTTTAGCTGCCGGTTGGCGATGTCCACGGCCGCCACGCCCTGGCCATAAGCCACAAAAACTTCTTCGCCATTGGCGGTGATGCCCGGCCAGTTCTGGTTCGCCAGTTCCGTGCCGCAGGCCGCCAGCAGCAAACTGGCGATAATCAAGATTACGATGATCGGGCGCGTGCGCGCCCGGTGTAGTGCAAGCTTTGACAACGAGGAACCTCCCTCAAGGAACCGGATCATAACCGCCTTCATTCCAGGGATGGCAGCGCGCAATGCGCTTAGCGCCCAGCCAGCCGCCCTTCAAAAAACCATAGCGGTTTATTGCCTCGTATGTGTAGTGTGAGCAGGTGGGTGTAAAACGACAACTGGGGGGCGTCAGCCGCGAGATCGTATTCTGGTACAGGCGGATCAAGAAAAGGGCGATGGTCTTCATAAGCTAGGCCGCCCGGCTTCTAAGGGCTCCCGCGCGAGCCAGCAGATCAGCGACAGCAGACTCAAGTTCCTGATAAGATGCTGTCGCTGCTTTGTCTCGCGCCACGAATAAAAGATCCCATCCGGGCTGCACATTGTCTAACTGCCTTCGAATGGCTTCACGGATACGCCGCCGCACGCGGTTGCGAACGACGGCGCCGCCAATTCTCGCACTCACTGCAATCGCAAAACGAGCCCTGTTCCCGCCAGAAGATGATGCGAAGAGGTGCAAGAACGGATGGCTGCGGCGATGCCCCGTGTGGCGCACGTGCCGGATATCGGCATTACGCCGCAACCTGTGGGCTCGCGGCAACATCCCGTGTCGCTATCCGTTACCTGGTTTAACCGCCGCCATCTCGTTTGACCGAACGATAGGCTGTCGCACTCTGAGCATTCCAGTTGATGCGCTTGACGTGGTTGCTCATCGTCGCCGCGAGCTGCTTACGTCCCTTGGCGCGGCGTGCTTTCAGAACTTTGCGACCGCCCTTGCTGCTCATACGTGAGCGGAAACCGTGCCGGCGCAGTCTACGTCTCTTTTTCGGCTGATAAGTTCGCTTTGGCATTCAATCATCTCCCAAAAAAACAAGGGCACTGGGCCCCGGATTGTTGTCGCTTAAAGTGGCGGCTTGATAACCTCGATTTATACGCTTTCGGGCGCGTCGCACATAGCAACGCGACAGCCAATTATAGCCGAGGCGCAGTAGCCGGTCAAATGGTATTGTCGAGATGCGCCATGCCGGCGATCGCCACTGCAACCTACGGGTTTGGTACCCGTTCGATTTGCGCGCCAAGCGCCTGCAGCTTATCCTCCACCCGCTCGTAGCCACGGTCAATTTGCTGAATATTGTGGATGGTGCTGGCGCCACGCGCACACAAGGCGGCAAGCACCATGGCCATCCCCGCGCGGATGTCGGGGCTGGTGACGCCTTGCGGGTTGGCATACAGGTTGCATGGCCCGTGCACCAACACGCGGTGTGGGTCGCAAAGCACCACGCGCCCACCCATAAACTTTAATTTATCGACAAAGAAGAAGCGGCTCTCATACATCCAGTCGTGCAGCAACACCGCTCCGTGCGCTTGAGTTCCGAGCACGACGGCGATGCTCATCAGGTCCGGCGGAAAGCCGGGCCAGGGCATAGGTTTGATCTCTGGGATCCTGCCGCCGAGCGCGCTCTCAATTGCCAGATCCTGGTCCGCCGGCACAATGATGGCGTCGCCGTCGACTTCCCACTCGACGCCCAAGCGCCCATAGACCAGTCGGATCATGCGCAAGTCGTCCGGGCTGGCATCTTCAATGCGTACTTGCCCGCCGGTGATCGCCGCGGCGCCGATAAAGCTGCCAACCTCCATGAAATCCGCCCCAATGCGGAACTCCCCGCCATGCAGCCTATCCACGCCCCGAACGATGACGCGGTTCGTGCCAATGCCCTCGATGTCCGCACCGAGTAAGTTCAGAAAGTTACACAAATCCTGCACATGCGGCTCGCTGGCCGCGTTTTCGATGACTGTTTCGCCTCTGGCAAATACCGCCGCCATGATTGTGTTTTCTGTCGCCGTGACGCTTGCTTCCGCCTGCAGCACCGGGGCGCCTCGCAGCCCGTTTGCGCTCATCACAAACGTGTCCGAGCGGTCACTAAGCTCGGTCCTGGCGCCGAGCGCTCGGAGGCCCTGCATATGCGTATCCAGCGGGCGGCCGCCAATCACATCGCCGCCGGGGATCGGCAGCGTGATGCGACCCACTCGCGCCAGCATGGGCCCGGAAAAAACGAATGAAGCGCGAATGCGCGCGGCGAGCTGGGCGTCCAGCTCCGTCGTGCGGATATCACGCGCCGCCAGGCGCCAACTACCGCCGCCCAGCTCGTCGATCTGCACCCCCAATCCCTCTAAGATGGCCAACGTGGTTCGCACGTCTTGAATGTCCGGTATATTGTGCAGCGTAACCGGCTTCTCGGTGAGCAGGCAGGCCGGCAGCAGGGCCAGCGCTGCATTTTTATTGCCGCTCGCCCGGATCGTTCCCTGCAATGGTCTCCCGCCCTCAATGATGAATTTGCTCATAAGAGTCCTCGCTGGCTCTAGGCTTTGCGACGCATTGTAGCCCTGCGCCCGGCCCCGTCAAACTTGCGCCGCATTCAGGGCGCCTGCGCCAGCGCGGACCGCAGCAGCGGCAGAAGCGCCTGCAAGGCGCGGGCGCGATGGCTAATCTGATTCTTCACTGCCGCCGGAAGTTGGGCCATCGTCCTTTCGTACTGCGGCAGGTAGAATACAGGATCATAGCCAAACCCGCCTTTCCCGGCAGGCTCGAAGGCAATCTGGCCTTCCACGACGCCGGAAGCCGTGCCCCAAAGCTGCTCGCCCTGCGCCAGGGCCACCACACAACGAAAGCGGGCCCTGCGCGCCGCCATAGGCACAGCCGCAAGCTGCTCCAGCAGTAGCCGGTAGCGCTGCGCCGAGTCTAATCCCACGCCGCCATAGCGCGCCGTATGAACGCCGGGGCGCCCGTCCAGGGCGTCCACCTCCAGCCCTGAATCGTCGGCCAGCGTCAGCAGGCCCGATGCCCTGGCATACGCCTGCGCTTTGAGGATGGCGTTCTCCTCAAACGTTGCGCCGGTTTCATCCACGTCCGAGCCGATGCCCACATCACCCAGGCCCACCCAGGAGACGTGCAGGCCGGCCATCAGTTCCTCATACTCGCTCACCTTTCCTCGGTTGTGTGTGGCCACCAATACCGTGCGTTTCTGGTCGTTCAAACAAAAACTCCCTGGTCAATTGAGGGTCTAAACCGCTCTGTTTGAGATAGGTAAACACCGGCGCTGCTCGATTGACGCTGTTTACAGGCCTATGATATACTCGCCTAAGGTAACAAACAGGCCGGACGTCTCGTCCGGCTATTCTATTTTACTTGGCAAACAACCATTCACCATGAAAGAAAAACAACGTTTATCGCGTCTCCGATTCAACTTCGGGCATCTGCTGGCCTCCGACCACGGTGTGTTTCGGGATGTCGAGCTAGACTATCCGGAAATAGAAATCAGCGAAGATGTGTTCCTGGCTCCGCTGCAGGGCACATTCCGCGCCACACATACGTCGCGCGGCATCTATCTACAGGGCAAACTCAACAGCAAGATCCAGACCGAGTGCACGCGCTGCCTGGACATCGTAGCCTTGCCTATTGAAATTGAGCTCGACGACCTGTTTTACCATCCGGCGCACACGGCGCCACCCGGTGAATTCATCATCAATGAAGATGGCATTCTCGACCTGGCGCCGCTGGTGCGCGAGCTAAGCCTACTGGCCATTCCGATGCAGGTTTATTGCCGCGAGGTGTGCAAGGGCATTTGTGTGCAGTGCGGCAAGAACCTAAACGAAGGTCCCTGCGATTGCGTGTTCGACGAGATCGATCCGCGCCTCGCGGCCCTACGCGACTTGCTCGACGACTCAGATCCCAGCTAGCAGCACGATGTTTTACGACGAAGCGCGCATCTTTGTCAAGAGCGGCAACGGCGGCGACGGGATGATTAGTTTCCGCCGCGAGAAGTTTGTGCCTCGCGGCGGGCCCGATGGCGGCGACGGGGGCGATGGCGGTTCCATTATCATCGAGGTCGATAGCAACGTTAGCAGCTTGGTGCGCTTTCGGCGGCAAGTGCATTTCAACGCCGATGATGGCACGCATGGGCTGCCTAAGCGCAAAACGGGCGCGCGTGGCGCAGATCTGGTGCTCAAGACGCCGCCCGGAACGATCATTCGCGATGCGGACAGCGGTGAGCTGTTGGCAGACCTGGTTGAAGAAGGCGAGAGCGTCACCGTTGTACGCGGCGGCAAGGGCGGGCGTGGCAACGTGCGTTTTACGTCGAGCACCAACCAGGCGCCGCGCGTCGCAGATCGCGGCGAGCCAGGCGAGGAACGCTGGATTACGCTGGAGCTTAAGCTGATTGCCGACGTCGGGTTGGTCGGCGTGCCCAATGCGGGCAAGTCTACGCTGCTTTCGGTGGTCAGCGCCGCGCGCCCTAAGATCGCAGCCTACCCTTTTACCACCTTGCAGCCAAATTTAGGCGTCGTGGAGCTGCCCGACTTAGAAACGATGGTGCTGGCCGACATACCGGGCTTGATCGAAGGGGCGGCCGGCGGCGCGGGCCTGGGACACGACTTTCTGCGCCATGTCGAGCGCACGCGCGTGCTGCTGCACCTGCTCGACGGCGCCGCCCAGGACCCACTGGAAGATTGGGCCATGATCAACCAGGAGCTTGCTCTGTATGACGCCCGACTGGACGAGAGGCCGCAGCTTGTGGTGCTGAATAAGATGGATTTACCCGATGCCCAGGCGTGGGAGCCGCTTATCCGCGAGCGCATGGCTGAAGAACGCCTGCCCTTCCACGCCATCTCCGCCGTCACCCGGGAAGGCGTGCCCGATCTGTTAAGCAAATTGCGCAAGCTCCTGCAAGATGCTCCAGCTTCGCCTCTGTTCGACGAAGCCGATGAGCTGCCCGTCATTCGCCCCGCTCTGGACGAATCTGCATTCACCATTTCTCGGTTGTCCGACGGAACCTGGCGTGTACGCGGCAAGCGCATTGAACGAATTGCGGCGCAGACCTATTTTGAGTTCGACGCCACGGCCATGCGTTTCCAGCAGATTCTGGACAGGATGGGCATCAGCGAGGCGCTGCGCAATGCCGGCATCGAAGATGGCGACACTGTCTTGATTGGTGAGGAAGTGCTGGAATGGTCCGAATAGGCTTCTTATCCATGTGGGCGGGACCGAGGCGCCTTGCCAATAGCCCAGAAGGCTGCGATGCCTGAGCGCATCGGCGTGCTGGGTGGCGCCTTCGATCCGCCGCATATTGGGCACTTGCTCCTGGGCGAGACGGCGCGCGAGCAAATGGCCCTCGACCTGGTGCTCTATCTCCCCACGGGCGCGCCGCCACATAAAAATTCCCGCAATATCACCGCTGCCGAGCATCGCCTGGCTATGACGCAGGTGGCAACTGCCGATCACGAACATTTTATGGTTAGCGCCGTCGACATCGAGCGGCCCCCACCCCACTACACGGCGACCCTGCTTCCTTATCTGGCAGAACGGTATCCGCGCGCCGAATTTGTGCTGATTATTGGCGGTGATTCGCTGCGCGACTTGCCGCAATGGCACGCGCCGCGCCTTGTCCTGGAGCAATGGCAGTTAGCCGTCTTGCCGCGCCCTGACTTCCCCGTGGCCTGGGAGCCGCTTGAAGCTGAAGTTCCAGGCGTGCGGCGCAAAACGACCATGCTCGACGGACCTTCCGTGGCCCTCTCGTCCACGCAGCTCAGGCGCTGGGTGGCCGCCGGCCGGTCGCTGCGCTATTGCTTGCCGCCGGCACTCGCCGCTTATATCCAGGCAAACGGTCTATACCAGCCCGCCGCGTAGCCCGGCTACTCCTCCGCTTCTTCCGACAACGGCCCCACGAAGTGGCGCATCTGGTCCAGGGGCACGCGTATCTTCTTGCGGCATTTAATGCACTCAACGGCGTAATATTTCTGATCCCTGGCTTCCGCTTCTTGCAGAGCTTCGGTAACAAATTCGCGCGAAAGGTTGAAACTGTGGTTGCAGTAGGAACATCTGACGTGCATTGAATACCTCCATTGTATTCCCAGAGCAGAATTGTAAGGGAAAAAGTGAGCCACTACAACTAGACTGTCTATAAGCGGCCGCCACTTTATGGTAATAATTTGCTTAAAAAGGGCGCCAGAAGCTGCCGGTCGAGATGCCCTGCATAAGGCCCGGAGTAAGATTGATTGTATCGCTTTCCCGTCCCGTTTTGGGAGACCTTAGATTGAGAGAGCTTACTTGCGGACATGTTGAGCCCACAAACCGGAATCGTCGCCGACCTCTTGCGCGAGGGATTTGAAAGAGGCCAGCTTGCCTTCCTCACTGTCACCAGCGCCAGCATGAGCCCCTTGCTGCGCGCAGGCGACCGAATTGGCGTGCAGCAGGTCGCTCTACAGCAGCTCCAGGATGGTGACATTGTCGTCGTCCGCCATGGCAAGTCGTTTCTAACCCACCGTTTCCATGCGACGTCGCCGGCCGCAGATGGGCCGCAGCGCTCCCTGGGGCTGCCCGGCGGCAGCGATCGGCAGACCTACTTTATCACGCGGGGTGATCGGGTTGGCAGCTTCGATCCTCTGTGGCAGGAGAGCCATTTACTTGGCCGCGTCGTCTCCCGGTGGAGAAACGGGCAGTCATTATGGCTGGACTATGGTCCTGGACGGCGGCTGAACCGGCAGTTAACCGCTCTGGCGAAGCTAGAGCAGCGCCTTGGCGCCTACCGCCTGCCGCCCGGACAAAGGTCGCTGCAGCCGGCGCAGCGGCCCTTGCGCGCCGGCTTGCGGGCCGTGGCCGCGCTGCTTACTACCGTTGCGGAGCTCGCCGACTGAGGTCCCTGGCAACTATTAGCTTATGAGTCTAAAGCGTCGCTCCGTACTCACAATCCAGGCTCTGCTTACTATCGTCTTCTTTAGCGCAGCCGTTTTTACCTTCTTCGGCAATCCGGGCGGCAGTGAGCCGCTTGCCGTGCAGTCGCTAACCCTGGGCGAGGCGCCGCAAGCAGTGCGGCTCACCGTTAACGACACGGGCATTGCCGCAGTGACCATGCGCCAGTTGCGCGGCGCCGACTTAAATCTTGAAACAATGAACGCCGAAACCATCAGCCTCAGCCGTGATGGCCAGGCGGTGCCCTTTTACGTGCAGGGCGAGGGCAACGAAGCCACCCTCTACTTTTACGCACAAGCGATCACCAGGAGCCTAGAAATGCCCGCCGTCTATTGGCTTGCGCCAGGTCGCGGCAAAACCATGTCACAACGAGATCGCAGCCCAGGCGGGCCGGGTATATCGCAAGGAACCATGTGGCGCCACTGGGAAGAGAACAGCTCCTACCATGCCTACGCCACTGGCGACGACAACTGGTTTGGCGCAAACGTTTATGCGCCCGATTCCCTGGAAATGGCGCTAACCGGCATCCAGCCGACCGGCGGCCCCGGCATACTTACCGTTCGCGTCTGGTCGAGCACGCAATCCCCTGCCAACCCCGACCACCATATGCGCGTTCAGCTCAACGGCATGGAGTTGGCAGATTACTATTGGGACGGCATAACGCAGGCGACCATCGATATCCCCTTCCGCGCTGGCGCATTGCGCCGGCAGGGTAATGGTATGCTGCTCGACGTACCCGGCGACACAGGCGCTGCCGGCGAGTCGATCTACCTGGATTGGGTCAGGCTGGAATATCAGGGCGAATTAACTCTCAACCGTGGCCAACTGGCTTTCCGCAGCAGCGCCGCAAATTTCCAGATCCCCGGCGCCGGCGAGAGTGCGCTGGCCTTCGACATCAGTGATCCCAATGAGCCGATCCTGATGTTAAACACAGATCACGAAAATGGCGTTCTACGCTTTGCCGGCAACGGCGCGCGGAGCACCTACGTGGCCCTGAACCCCAGAGACGCCATCCGCCCGCTGATTAGCGCCGCGCCACAATGGCCGGAGCCGCTGAAGTCTGCCGAACACGGCGCCGATTATATTGCCATCGTCGCCGGCGCGGGTGGCTTTCCAGAAGCGCTGCAGCCGCTGCTGGACCACCGGCGCAGCCAGGGTTTGCGTGTGGTTGCCGTGCCCCTGCAGCAGATTTACGACGAGTTCGGTTTCGGCCGGCAATCGCCCGAAGCCATTCGTCGTTTCCTGCAATACGCACACGACGAGTGGCGGGAGCCACGACCACAGTACGTCTTGCTAGCCGGAGATGCGTCTTACGACGTCAACGACTATACCGGCGCGCGCAACCAGAACCTGCTGCCGGCGCCCCTGGTGCGCACCCAGTCTTCCGGCTACGTTGCCAGCGATTCCTGGTATGCCATGTTCGAAGGCAGTGCGGCGCCGTCGATGGCCGTCGGCCGGTTCCCGGCGCAGAATTCGCGCAATCTGCGGGTGATGGTCGACAAGGTCATCGCTTACGAACGTGCAGCGCCCTCCCCTTACCGCGCGCGCGCCCTAATGGTAGCCGACGATGAGCCGCGCTTCGATACATCGTCCGATCGCCTGGCTAGAGAGCTGAACCTGGTCGGTTTCATCGCTCAGAAGCTGTACATGACTCAGAACGAAGACATCCACGACTCGATCATCAGCGCCCTGAATCATGGTGTTGGCATTGTGAACTATGCCGGGCATGGCGGCATCGACGCCTGGGGCGACGAAGCTGTGCTGCGCAGCGAGGATGCCATCACGCTGCGCAACGGCAACCGGCTCTCCATCTTCACCACCTTTTCCTGCCTCAACGGTGTCTTCAACCACCCGGAGATCGACGGCCTCGCAGAAACCCTGCTCTGGACACGAGGCGGCGGCATTGTCGCCGCCGTGGCGCCATCGGGCCGTACTTACTCCGCGCAGCAGACGCCACTGAGCGCCGAGTTCTATCGCCAGCTCTTAAGTGGCGAATCGCCGACCATCGGCGACGCCTTGCTCCGCGCCAAACAATTAGCCGCGCAAGGCTCGGAATTAAGCAGCATGACACACGCCTTCAACCTCTTGGGCGACCCCGCGCTGCGCTTCCAGCTCCCTCAGCCTACGCAATAGCAGGGTTGCCGCCTCGCCGCCCCGGTAGGACAAAAAACCGACAACCCGGCGCCATTGGCTTGACAGGCGATACGTGATTCGCTATTCTATTGTCGTCTATACGAAAATCAGGAGAAGATTGTGAGCAGCGAAAGACAACCACAATTGATACCGAGCCAGCCCCCTCTCAACTCTAACGCTTCCCTCCAGGCGGCCCTGGGCGGCTTTGAAAAGCACATGGAAGAAGAGGGCTTCGCCGAGAATACGCGCAAGGCCTTCCTTAGCGATATCCGTTTGCTGGGCAAGTATCTGGGCATCGGCCAGCCAATTGGCGAGATTGGCACCAAGAATTTGAACGATTTCCTCTATTGGCTGCAATTCGAGCGCGGCGTGCCATGCAGTCCAAAGTCGTACTCGCGGCGCGTTACCACCCTGAAAGTCTTTTTCGGCTGGCTTTACGAGAGCGGTATTCTCTATCACGATCCGTCAGAGGCTGTGATTCAACAGAGCGTATCCAGTCCCCTGCCGGCCGTGCCCACCGCCGAAGAGATCGAAATGGGGCTGTCCGTCACCAGGCGCATGGCCCAGGGCGACGACGAAAAGAAGCCCGACGCTCGCCCGCACCTGTTGCTGACCCTGCTGCTCAAGACGGGCATAAAGAAGGGCGAAGCCATGACCATCGTTCCCAATCATATCGATCGCAGCGATGCGCAGAATCCGATCTTGTTTATTCGCTACCGCGACCCCGGCAGGCGCTACAAAGAACGCAAGGTTGTCCTGGACGCCGATTGGCTCGACGTGCTCGATCAATACCTGGCACAGTATCAGCCGTCGGACACGCTGTTCACCTGCACGGCGCGCAACCTTGAATATATTCTCAGCGATGTCGCCGAGCAGGCGGGCCTGGATAAGAGCTTATTCTCCTTCGAGAACCTGCGCTGGGCCTCGGCCCTGGGCGAATATCGTGACAATGTGGAGCCAGACCGTATCCGGCAGCGCCTGGGGCTTTCTAAAGTAACCTGGCGCGAGACGAGGTCAAAGCTGGACAAATTGAGGGAGCGCCAGGATAAGCCCTAGGCCGCTTAGTCGATGATTAGCTCGCCTGGCTTGCTCACGTCGATGCGCGCACGTTTGCGATCGACTTCGATACGCTCGCCAGATTCGTCTTTGTAGTACACCACGGCTTCAATTTCATAGCCGTTGTCAGCGCTTGGCTCGCGAAGATGCATCGTGAGGTTGAAATTGGGCGTAAGCGCTTCGATGATCGTCAGCGATCCGGCGCGCTGCCCATCGGCGTTCGTCGCCGTCACTTCAATAGAAGGCCTTTCGGCGAACGGCGTCAGGTGAAAGCCCAGCGCCACACGTACTTTGTCCTCGTGCACAAACAGCCCTAACTGCTTCAGGCGCACGTCTTCTCGCGCATTGCCCCGCCGTTCTGGATCGTCGAAAAAGTTAATTGGTTGCATGAATCAGTTCCACCAGCTTGGTTCTACTCTTCTTCATCGGCGGCCGGCTGTTCAAAGGTAGCTATACCGCCATTCTGCTGCGCCGCCTCAACGATAAACGTTTCCAGGCGCTCGAGCACCCGAACCAGGGCTACTTTCCATTCTGTGGTGCTCAAGTCGCGGCCAAACCAGATGGCTTTCTTGCTCACGCGCACGCCGTTGCCCAGGTAGCGCTGCAGCCGGTAGCGCGGCGTTTCGTCGAGACCGGGAACGCGTATACGGATCTGTCCGCTCTCTACCGTGATCGACAGCACGCCGGCATGCATCGCCAGCACCTTGATGCGCAACTGGTAAAGCAGGTTATCGACCGGATCGGGAATCGGTCCAAAGCGATCTGCCAGCTCTTCGGCCATGGCGTCTACTTCGTCAAGCGAGTGCAGGCCTGCCATGCGCCGGTAGAGCCGCAACCGCAGGCCAGCATCCGGCACATAATCGGGAGGGATGTACGTCGCCAGCGGCAGATCAATGGTCGCCGGCTCAGGCAGCCCGCTGACAATGGCTTTGCCTTGGCGCGCCGCCTTACGCTCGCGCACAGCCTGCGCCAACATTTTTGTATACAGGTCGAAGCCAATGCTGGCAATATGTCCACTTTGCTCGGCGCCCAACAGTTCCCCGGCGCCGCGGATCTCAAGGTCGCGCATGGCGATGGTGTAGCCGGCGCCCAACTGTGTTTCCTCGGCGATCGTCTCCAGCCGCTGCTGCGCCTCGCTGGTGAGCGAGCGCCAGGGCCCGTGGAAGAAGTAAGCGTAGGCCCGCCGCGCGCCGCGCCCCACCCGGCCGCGTAGCTGATATAGTTGGGCCAGGCCGAACATCTCGGCGCGGTCGACAATCAGTGTATTGGCGTTTGGAATATCGAGACCGCTCTCGATGATCGACGTGCTGAGCAGCACCTGTATGTCGCCGTCCACAAAGGCGGTCATCACCTGTTCCAGCTCGCGCTCGCTCATCTGGCCGTGGCCCACGCCGATGGTGGCTTCGGGCACGAGCTTGTGCAGCAGGTTTTGCACGATGGCAATCGTCTGCACGCGGTTGTGAACGAAAAAGACCTGTCCGCCCCGGTCTAGCTCGCGCAAAATGGCCCGCCGCAGCAACGTATCGTCCGCTTCGCCGACATAGACTTGCACGGGTAGCCGTTCTGCGGGCGCCGTGTCGATGATGCTGATGTCGCGTGCCCCTGAAAGCCCCATGTACATCGTGCGTGGAATGGGCGTCGCCGTCATCGTCAGCACGTCTACCTCGGTGCGCAACTGCTTCAGCTTCTCTTTGTCACTCACGCCGAAGCGCTGCTCTTCGTCTATAATCAACAGCCCCAGGTCCTTAAATGACACATCGTCCGACAGCAGCCGGTGTGTGCCGACGACAATGTCCACCTGCCCCTTGCGCAGCGCCTGCAAAATGCGTTCCTGCTCGCCGCGAGTGCGAAAGCGCGACAACATCTCCACGTTTAGCGGGTAGGGCTGCAGGCGCTGGCTAAACGTGTTGTAATGCTGTTGCGCCAGCACCGTGGTCGGAACCAGTACCGCCACCTGTTTGCCATCCATCACAGCCTTAAACGCGGCGCGCAGGGCGACTTCCGTCTTGCCGTAACCCACATCGCCGCACACCAGGCGGTCCATGGGCCGCGGGCGCTCCATGTCTTCTTTCACAGCGCTAATCGCCCGGAGTTGGTCCTCGGTCTCTTCATAGGGGAAGCTCGCTTCTAGCTCGGCCATCCACTCGCCGTCGCGGCTAAAGGCGTGCCCATTCACCAGCTCGCGCGCCGCGTAAAGCTCCAGCAACTCGTCGGCCAGCTCGGCGATATCACGCTGCGCCTTGGTCTTGGCCGCCTGCCACGACTTGCCGCCAATGCGATTTAACGTCGGCGGATTCTCGTCGTTGCCTACCCATTTACTAATGCGATCCGCGTGATGCACCGGCACATACACCATGTCGCTGTTGGCATATTTGACCTGAAGGTACTCCCGTTCTGTGCCGCCCAGCGCGCGCACCACCAGCCCCTGGAAACGGCCAATGCCATAGTCCAGATGCACAATAAAGTCGCCGGGGCTCAAGTCTGCAAAAGCCGTCTCCGGCGCCGACACCCGCGAACGGCGGTGGCGGCGCGGCGCCGGCCGTTTCCAGCCGAAGACTTCAGCGTCCGTCAGCAAGTTCAGCAGAACACAATTCTTTTCTGCATCTTCCAGGACAAAGCCTTCCATCAGGCCGCCTCGAACGAAGGCGATCCTGTCTGCCGGCGGCGCCTCGTTAAGCGTCTCGACCACCGACCAGGGTCCGGCCTCTTCAAAGATTGCCGACGTGTCGCGCCGCAGATCGTCGCGCCACAGATCGGCCAGGCGCTGCGCCTGGCTGCTGACCACCACGGTGCGCTCACCTTCCTGGCGCGCCACGTTCAGATGAGAGAGGAACTGTCGCACCTGCCCACCAAATCGAGGTCCAGGCCGGAAAGCGTCGGCCAGCTCCGACGATGCGCGCTGCGTTTCATGCTCGCCGGAGGGACCATCCCCCAGAATAAGCAGGCGCTGCAGGTTGAGCTCCTCCTGCAAGGCAATCCAATCAAACAGCGGGTTAGGATAGCCTGGCGGCAGGGACGGCTGATCCGCGGCAATTTGTGCCGCGTGCGCGTGTAGCTCGGCGACGCCCTTTTCCAGCTCCAGCCAATCCTCCACCACGATCAGCGCCCCTTCTGGTAGATAATCGAGCAACGAGGCCGGCCGCGAATACAGCATGGGCAGGTAGAATTCCAGGTTAGGCGCAGGCTCACCCGCGGCCAGAGCTGCAATGTCGTCTTGCCACGACGGCAGCTCATCCGCCTTCGCCGGCGCTGCTGCCTGCAAATAGCTGCCGAGCGCCGCAGCACGGCCGGGCAGCGCTTCGCGAGCCGCAGGTACCACGACGTGCTCGGGCGGCTGGCCAGGTATATCGGCCGAGCGCTGCGTGGCCGGGTCGAAGTAACGCAGCGTGTCGATCTCATCGCCAAAGAGCTCGATACGCACGGGCAAGCTCGCCGCCGCCGGAAAGAGATCGATAATGCCCCCTCGCCGGCTAATCTGCCCTGGCGCCTCCACCACGCTCACCCGTTCATAGCCGATCTCTTGCCAATCCTGCAGCGCTGCGTCGAGGTCCAGCACCGCGCCCGTGCGCAACACGCGCATCGCCGACAGGAAACGTTGGCGTGGCAGCGTCTTCTGCAGCAGCGCGCGAGCCGATGTGACTATCAACACAGGCGATGTCCCTTCTGGAAGCAAAGGGTGCTGCCCTGCCATCAGTCTGGACAAAACGGAGAGCCGCCCCTGGCGGCTCGATTCGCTCCATGGACCGCGGTCGTACGGCAAGGGCGTCGGCTCCGGATAGCGCATCAACACGCAGCCTGAAGGCAGCCAGGCCTCCATGGCCTGCTGCCAGATCGGAACGGCATCCACGCGGCCCGTGAGCAGCAGCACAGGGCGCCCCAGATTACGCGCCAGCTCCGCCAGCACAGCCGGACGGCTCGCTTTGAGTAATCCGAGCGGCTGCGGCGCTTCACCCGCCTGAATTTGCTCCAGGAGTCGTCGCTGCGCCGGAATCTCCCTGATCAGGTCCAGGACACCGCTGATATTCATGGTATCGAATCGTCCACAACCTGCCCGTTATGGCGCGTCATTGCCAGGTCGATGCCCTCCCTGAGAAATGTTCTGATCGCCGCCGTTGCTTCACCTAACATGATTTCTAGAAGCTGCTGCTCGTCACGGCCAAAATCCTGCAGCACATAGGCCGACGCCGGCATTCTGCCCGCGGGCCGGCCTACGCCAAGGCGCAGGCGGGGAAAATCCTGGCCAAGGTGCTGGATCAGTGAGCGCATACCGTTGTGGCCGCCCGCGCCGCCTTTCTCGCGCAGCCGGATCGTCCCCGGCGGCAGATCGATGTCGTCGTAAATCACCAGGATCGCTTCCGCCGGCGTCTTGTAATAGCGGGCAAGCGGCCCTACGGCGTCTCCGCTGCGGTTCATATACGTCTGGGGCTTCACCAAGATGACCCGTCGCCCTTCGCAGCGCCCATCGCCCACGATGGCCCGGTTCTGCACGCGCGTCAGCGTGATGCCGCATCCGGCGGCAAGGCGATCCACGGCTAGGAAGCCGGCATTATGCCGGTTGTAACGGTGTTCCTTGCCAGGGTTGCCCAGGCCCACGATCAAGATTCGGGACTCTTCCGCGGACATATCGCTCCAGTCCTTGCGCTGTTCTGCCGAGCTTCCAAGAAGCGCTTTAAGCCAATCTAATATCTTAACAAACCAGGGCAAAGGCGGCTACTCCTGACGATTCATATGGGCCCACAGGCGCGGCCACAGAATCCTCACCAGCCCCCTGAGCAAGATATAGGCAGCCAGCAGCGCGAAGGCCACCAGCGCCAGGCGCACGCCCGTCCAGAACGCCTGGCCAAAGCGTGCGGTGTCCACCGCGCGCAGCCGCTGCAGCACGCCGCCGTCTCCTTCACTTGCCCCTACACCTGGCGCAGCCGGGGCGCCGCCGGCGCCTTCGGGGATAAGGGCCGGCGATGGGCTTGGAAACGGGGTGAGCGACGGCAGCGCCGTGGGCCGGATAATCATAAAGCCGCTGGTCGCCGTAACCTGAGGCGCCGGCGTGCCGGCAGCCGGCGTCGACCCGGGCACCGCGGTCGGCGTGGCGCTTGGCGTCGGCGTGAGCGCGTTGCTCACCACCAGATTATTCACAAAGTACTCATCATAATTGTAGTCCTGCCGCACCACGCGCAGCCTCAAATGGTAGACGCCGTCGGGAAAGACCGGATTTGTAGGATGGCCGATGGTGGTATCCCAGATCGCCAGCGTGCCATTAACCACCGGGCGCTGTCCTTCGGCAAAGACGAGCCAATCCCCACCGTTGTTGAAGGCCACTTCATAGCGCAAGAACTGCTCGTGCGCCGCCGTGCCTCGTACGCTCACGACGCCAGTGAGCTGCGCGCCACTCTCGGGCTCTACGATTCCGTTCTGCTGCTGGGCTAGGGCATGGGGCGTAGCAACCAGGGCTAGAATCAGGTACAACAGCGCAAGAGCAGCTCCGCCCCTTGCGGCGCCCCGACTGCTCTGACCCATCTTCGAGCTAGGCTTGGTCTGTGTCATAAGCAAAGGATCAGGTGAGTCTAGCACAAAGAATGGGTGCCGGCGAATACGCTCCTTTGCCGGCCGCCGGGGTTATGTCATAATACAGCGTGACACTGTTTGGGGCAGGAGTCGCTCGATCATGGGTCCGGCTGGCTGCCCACCTAGGAGCTGTACATGGTTCACAATCTTAAACGCTGGTCGGCCGCCCGCGGCCTGTATCTCGCATTATTGAGCGCCGTTCTAATCGTCGCGGCCTGCGGCCCCAGCGTGGCAGCACCCGATGACCAGGGCTGGACAGACGTTGAGGGCGATACACGGCAAGAGGAAGTCGCGCCATCGGACAGCGGCCCGGCTATCGACGTCGATCCGGCTTCGCAAGAGGTAGACGCCGCCGGCATCCAGGTCGGCTACACGCGAGACGGTTTTGCTTACCGCGGCGATCCCCATGCGCCAATCCTCATGGAAGAGTATTCCGACTACCAATGCCCCTTCTGCAGCCGCTTTGTACGCGAGACGTTGCCCTTTATTGAGCAAGATCAGATCGCCAGCGGCGAACTCGTGCTGGTGTTTTACGATTTTCCATTGCCCAGCCATCCGCAGGCACCCGCGGCCCATCAGGCCGCCTATTGTGCCGGCGACGAAGGCGCAGCCGCCTACTGGGCTATGCATGACCTGCTCTTCGACAACCTGAGCCAATGGTCGGAGCAGGATAATACCACAACCCTGTTTAGTGGCTATGCGCAGGAGGCTGGCCTGGACGTCGAACAGTTCCGCAGTTGTCTCGATGGCGGCGACCATCAGCAGCGCGTCGAGAATAGCGCTCGTGCTGCGGCCCAGCGCGGCGTCAACAGCACCCCCAGCTTCTTCATTAACGGGCAGGCGCTGACCGGCGCTCAGCCGTTGGAAACCTTCAACCAGGCCATCGAAACCGTGCGCAACGGTGGTATTCTAACGGGTCAGGCAGCGCAGCCTGCTGCGCCACAGCCGGGTGTGGCCCCCACGCCTGTCACGCTCAACAACGACGCAGCCGCCGCCCTCGGTAATCCCGATGCCGCGGTAACCATCGTCGAGTTTACCGATTACGAGTGTCCCTTCTGTGCGCGCCACTCGCAGCAAACATTGCCCTACTTAATCCAGCAATATATCGAAGCCGGCGAGGTCTACTACGTCGTCAAAGACTTCCCCCTGGATAATATTCATCCTCAGGCGCGCATTGCCGCGGCCGCGGCGCGCTGCGCGGGCGAGCAAGAAGCCTATTGGCCAATGCATGACGCCTTGTTTGCCGGGCAACCCGAATGGGCCGCTGGCGCCCAGGAGGCGGTGGCCGTCTTCAGCAGATATGCCGCGGACATGGGCTTAGACGCCGCAACCTTTGAGGCTTGTTTGCAGAGCGGACGTTTTGACGACGAGGTGGAGGCCAACTTCGCCGAAGGCCGCGCTCTTGGCGTTTCGGCGACGCCGACCTTTTTTATCAACGGCTACCCCGTGCCCGGCGCGCAGCCGGAACAAATCTTCGATTTCGCCATTGGGCTGGCAGCCGAAGGGCGCCTGGCAGAAGCTTACGTGCAGCCCGAGCCGCAACCGGAGCCCGACCCCACGCAGTCGATGGATGTTCCATTGGGCGATGCGCCGCGCATCGGCGATCCCGACGCGCCCGTAGTTATTATCGAGTACACTGACTACCAATGCCCTTTCTGCGCCAGGCACTTCCGCCAGACCTACCCTCGAATCCTGGAGAACTATATCCAGACGGGCACCGTTCTGTATATTTTTAAGGACTTTCCGCTCACAAATATCCATCCACAGGCGCAAATGGCCGCCGAAGCGGCGCGTTGTGCAGGCAACCAGGGCTCGTATCTGGGTATGCACGACCTGTTATTCGAGCGCCAGGCAGAATGGAACAACCAGGGCGAGGCAGCCACGTTCTTCACGCAGTATGCCGGCGAACTTGATCTTGATACAGGCGCCTTTGCCACTTGCTTGGAGAACCGCGAGCATCAGGCAGCTGTACTGGCCGACCTGGACGAGGGCAGCGCGCTGGGTATCCGCGGCACGCCGGGTTTCTTCATCAATGGCTACTTCCTCTCCGGGGCGCAACCGTATGAAACCTTTGAACAGGCGATAGAGGAGCTTGCGGCAGACGCCAACTGAGCGGCCTGGCTAGCGACATGAGTGACTGCGATGCGCATCCGCCTGGGTCCCGTCGATCTTTTCTTAGAAAGCCAGCACGAAGCCGTCCGCGAAGGCTGGCGTACCCTCCTGGGCAGCGACGGCGCGCCGCCGGCGACCGCGGCCATTGCTTCCGTCCGGCTACAGCTTAGCCTGGCGCAAACGCTGCCAGCGCTGGCCGAGGTGCAGCGCATTTACGTCGATCCCAACCAGATTGTAGACATCTACCGCTCGGCGCAAGACGGCGCGACGATTATGCACTTTCGCCAGGGCGCCCTGGTCTGGCTCTGGCCCGGCGCGCGCCAAAATGCGCGCGGCGTGGTAACCCCGCCAATATTCCAACACGGCCATCTGGAAGATGTGACCTTTGCCGCGCTGGCGCCCCTGTTGCGGCGGCATGCACTCTACCTCATTCATGCGGCGGCCGTGCGCGTCGACCAGGCCGCCGTGCTCCTGGTGGGTCCCAGCCACAGCGGCAAGACCACGACAGGCCTGGCCCTGGTGCTAAACGGCGGCCGCCACCTGGCCAGCGACGTGACGGCGTTATCACTGCACGACGGCCGCGTCATCGCCCATCCAACAGCCGGCACACCGCGAATCCGGCCGGGCGCCTTGGAGCTACTGCCGTCATTACAGCGGCTGGCGGAAAAGCCCATCGACGCTGTCATGCGCATCGACATACGGGCCAAAGCATGGGGCTCAGCGGCGCCCGTGGCGGCTTTGTTGTTTCCCACCATAGCCACGAACGGCCAGAGCAGCTTAGAGCGGCTTCCCGAATCGATAGCGCTGGCGCGGCTGATGGAAGAAAGCATCGATCGCTGGGACAGCGACGTGCTGCCGGATCACATGGACTTCCTTGCGGCGTTAACGAGCCAGGCCCGACACTTCCGCTTACATCTCGCGCCGCACATCGAACAATTGGTGCACTTAATCGAAGACGCTCTATAGCACGACGAGCCTGTGTTAAAATGGGCGTCGTGAACGCAAGACAGGGCCGCTTTGAAGGTATATGGCAGTACGTACGGGCGCGCTGGCCCGCATACCTCACCATCTTCGGCGGAGGTGGTCTGACGGCCTTCTTACTCATTTCCATTGGCGCCGAACGCCGGAACTGGTACCTGGTGGGGCTCGGTGTGCTGCTGCTCTTGTTACTGGCCTATTTCCTCACAACCTCGCTGTGGGCGGCGCACGAACAGCTTAGTCGTCGTGATACGTCGCCCTCGCACACGATCTTTGAGCTAGGCAAGATTCAACCGATCGACCAGATCGTGTATGTGGGCTTGGGCCTCCGCCAGACGCCGCTTCGGCTGAGCCGGCGCATGACGCGTGGGCGCGTACAGGCCATCGATGTGTACAACCCGCAACTGACGCCCAGCGCCGTACTGGCGCGGCGCAGGCGCATGGCACAGCCATCGGCGCCAGACCCGCGCCTGAGCTGGTCGGAAGGAAACATCGGCCTGCTGCCCCTGCCCGACCACAGCGTGGGTCTGGTGGCTACAAGCTATACATTGATCGAATTCTGGCAAGAGGGCGACCGCCGCCTACTGTTGAAGGAAATGAAGCGCATCCTCAAGCCGGGCGGCCACCTGGTTATAGCCGAGCCTGCCAGGACGCCGGCGCAGCTCATGATGCTGGGGCCGGCGTCGTGGCGTTTGCCGCCGCCCGACTATTGGCGCGATCTTCTTACGGAGGCCGGCTTCCGCATCGTGAGCGAAGAGCTGCCCGGCGGCTATTACCATTTCATTCGCGCTGAGAAACCGTTCCCCGGCGCAGTCCAGCAGCTTACCCTCGACCTGGGCGTCTGACAGACGCTCATAGGAGGCGGAAAAGGGCTGGTAAGCAGTAAAAACTGTCGCATTTGGCAATCTTGGCGATCTTGGCAAACTTCCCCCGCAGGTGGCTTTTTTTGCACGTTGACAAATCGATGAACTATGCAATAATGGTATTGGCTCCCCCCCTCGAGGTGTCGCCGTAACCGCCCGGTTACGGGACACCTCTTTTTTGCCAGTTGCTGCCACCCTCTTCTGCTTAGCGCAATCCAGTTAGATGCCTGGCAATCACCAGCCGCTGGATCTCGCTGGTTCCCTCGTAGATTTCCGTGATTTTGGCATCTCTGAAGTACCGTTCCACTGGCAATTCCTTGCTATAACCCATGCCGCCATGGATCTGAACCGCCTGCGTCGTCACCCACATGGCGCTTTCGCTGGCGAAAAGCTTGGCGATGCTGGCTTCCAAGGTATAGCGCGCGCCGCTCTCAAGCGCAGCCATCTTAGCCAGCGCCGCGCGGTAGATGAGCAGGCGGCTGGCGTCCACACGGCACTTCATGTCCGCGAGCTTTTGCTGGATCATCTGAAATTCGCCGATTTTCTGTCCAAAGGCCTCCCGCTCCCTGGCGTAGGAGATGCTTGCTTCTAAGGCGGCTTCGGCAATGCCCAGCGCTTGCGCCGCGATGCCGATGCGTCCGGCATCCAACACGGCCATCGCGATCTTAAAGCCCTCACCCTCCTGTCCCAGACGGTTCTCAACGGGGCAAGCGTAGTTGTCGAACGTGATTTCGCTGGTAGCGCTGGCGCGAATACCAAGCTTCGGCTCCTTCTTGCCGCGGCTGAATCCCGGCCGGTCTGTCTCGATGATGAACGCCGTCACGCCGCGGTGCGCCTTTTCGGGATCGGTCATCGTAAACAGCAAGATGATGTCCGCGACCGGCGCCGACGTGACCCACGATTTGCGGCCGTTGATCAGGTAATGTTGTCCGCTTTCGTCGAGCACAGCGCGGCTGCGCATGGTGCCGGCGTCGCTGCCGCTCATCGGCTCTGTGAGGCTATACGCGCCGATTTTTGCGCCGCTGGCCACCGGCTTCAGGTATTTTTGCTTTTGTTCTTCGCTGCCATACTTAAGCAGGGCATGGCACACCAGCGAGTTATTCACCGACATAATCGTGCCGTGGCTGGCGTCCGCTTTGCTAATCTCTTCCAGGGCCAGCACATAAGCCATCGTGTCCATGCCCACGCCGCCATATGCTTCTGGAATCTCAATGCCCATGAAACCCAGGCCGCCCATTTGCCGCACCGTCTCAAGAGGGAAATCGCCGCTCTCGTCGAATTCGGCGGCGATTGGCGCAATCGCGTTGCGCGCGAAGTCGCGCGCTGCGTCGCGAATCATCTTGTGTTCTTCGCTGATGAAGTCAAACATTGAATCCTCTCCCTGGTCTATTCATTAGGCATATGAATCATCTGCAAGAAATGCTCAAAATCGTCTTGTACCATCTCCACGCCCTCGCGCCAGCGGTTCCTTTCGGCAAGCCAGTAATGGCCGTTGGCCCCGGCGACAACTTCGGGCGGCAGTTCAGGCCGCGCCGGCATGCCCCTGCGCGCGCGCATAGAGGTATTGTACACCTCCTCGGCATTTAGTCTGGTAAATGCATAACTCTGTAGCCATTCATTGGCGCGCCGCGGCGAAGTGTAGCTAAAGACCACGATGCGCTGGCCGTTCTGCTGCACCTGGCCGGCAAAACAGAACCAACGCGACGGAATGCGTCGCTCACGCCCACCCCGCGCAAAACCGGCCAGCGGAAGAGCCCACCACAAAGTGCGATACGGTTGGCTGCGATCGATTCGGGGTCCCCCTTCGTCGCCCAAGTCGAGATCGATGGCATCCTGGCTTACTGTCAGTGTGCGCCCACTGTGCCAGCGCCGCTTGAACACTAACTCAGCCACGGCGGACAAAAGCAGGCTGGCAGGAATGGCGGCCAGGCAGGATAAGATGGCGCTCGTCTGAATTTGGGGTAAAACGGCACTCCAGATGCGGTCCGCCAGCAAAAAGGCAGCCACAAAAGAGCACAGCAGGATAAGCAGGACAGTATAGCGGATGCCTTTGTGCTCGCTATCGAGATGAAATGCTACTTTATTGGCAGATCTTTGGGTCATAACATGCTTATGCTGGCAGGCGCTCGCAAATGTTAGTCGCGCGGCCGGCGATTGGCAAATAGGGCTCATCCGAGCGCATCTCAACCGAGAGAGATAGAACGTATGAGCTAGCTAAGAGCCGCAGTGAAAGCGGCAGCGCCCTGGTATAATGGGGTCCATGGGCAACGTGTATGCAGAGCTGGTCATCAACGTCGAAGCGCCGCTAGAGAACACCTTCCATTACCATGTGCCGTCCGATCTGCAAGACATCCTGTCGACCGGTCACCTGGTCGAAGTCGAGTTCGGTCGCAGGCTGGCGCAAGGCATCGTGCTGGCGTTGCACAGCACAGCGCCGGTCGAAGAGACCAAGCCGATCATCGCCCTGATCGACCCCTTACCGGTCGTTTATTCCTGGCAGATGGAACTGGCGCAATGGATGAGCCGCCATTACCTGGCGCCGCTCAATGCCTGTCTGCGCCTGATGCTGCCGCCGGGCCTGACGCGCTGGGCAGATGTAACCGTCGAGCTCAATCCGCGGTGGGACGGTTCTGGCCGTCTTACAGCGGCACAGGAGGCCATAATCGCCCTGCTGCAGGAGCACGGCGACGTGCGTGGCCAGCGGCTCAAGCGCCTGTTGCCCAAAGCCTTGCGCTCGGAATGGCAAAAGGCCGTGAACCAGCTCGCGCAGCGTGACATTGTGATGAAGGGCACTATTTTAGAGCCGCCGCGAGCGCGCCCACACAAGATCCGCACCGCCGAGCTCATTGCCGGGCCCAAACAGCTCTGGGCCAGCGTGCTTAACCTCGGCCGGGACACAATCCAGTCGCGGCTGCTGCACTACCTGGCGCAAAGCGCCGATCCTTTACCCCGCGAAGCCGACGTCTTAGAAGCAACCGGCGCCAGCGCCAGCCATCTTGACAGCCTGCTAAGCAGCGGCTGGATTCAGCGCACACAGCCCGCGCAGCTCGTGGTGCCCACTGCCGGCGCCGATTGCGTACCCGACGAGCTGGTCGCGATTTATCAACAGCTACCTCTAGAAGCGCAGGCCCTTGAAGCCGCCGCCATCGCTCAATTAGAAGCGCTGGGCCTTGCGCGCACGTTGGCCCAGCCTGCAGCCCTGAACCTGGCGCACGGCCGGCACGAGACGCTGGAGCAGGTGTTCCGGCTGCGCAATGGCCAGAAATATTGGTCGATCATCCAATACCTAGCGCGCGAGGCGCGGCCCGTTGCGGTGAGCGAGCTGTACGAGGCGACCGATAGTGCCATTACGCATCTGCGCCGGCTACAGCAGCAGGATCTGATCCGCCTCGGTTCCCAGGAGGTCTGGCGTGATCCACTGGCCGATCGCGACTTTGTGCCCAGCGAGCCGCCAACCCTGACCACTGATCAGGCGCGCGTGTGGCAAACCATCAGGCGCGCCATGACCGCGGAGAGCACGGCTAACAGGGCCTTTCTGCTGCACGGCGTAACCGGCAGCGGCAAAACCGAGATCTACATGCACGCCATCGATCTCGCCCTTGAGGCCGAGCAGCGGGCCATTGTTCTCGTTCCCGAGATCGCCCTGACGCCGCAGACCGTCCGACGCTTTGCGGCGCGCTTCCCTGGCCGCGTGGCCATCCTGCACAGCAAGCTTAGCGACGGCGAGCGTTACGACACCTGGCGGCGGGCCCGGCAGGGGCAGTTCGATATTGTCGTAGGCCCGCGCAGTGCCCTGTTTACCCCGTTTTCCAACCTGGGCGTTATCGTCCTGGACGAAGAACACGACCACAGCTATAAGCAAGGGCCGCCCGTGCGCCCACCTTTCTACCATGCGCGCGAAACGGCCATCGAGCTGGCACAGCTTACCGGCGCCACGGTGCTGCTGGGCAGCGCCACCCCCGATTTAGTGACCTACCATCATGCCCGCGCCGGGCGGCTAACGCTGCTAGAGCTGCCGCGCCGGGTGATGGGTCACCGCGCGCGCATCGAGAGCCAGGTTGCGCGTTTGAACGTTCAAAGCCGCTACGCGCACCACTCGGCAGACGCCGAGGAGACGTATTCCATCCCCTTGCCGCCTGTCCGCCTCGTCGACATGCGCCAGGAGCTGCGCGCCGGCAATCGCAGCATCTTTAGCCGCCTACTGCAAAGCTCGGTGGACGAAACACTGCAGCGCAACGAGCAGACCATTCTGTTCCTGAACCGGCGGGGCTCGGCCACCTTCGTGCTGTGCCGTGACTGTGGCCATGTTTTGAGTTGCCCGCGCTGCGATATCCCTCTCACCTATCATCGTAGCGGCGCCACGCTGGTTTGCCACCATTGCGGCCGGTCTGAGGCGCAGCCCGGCAACTGCCCGCAGTGTGGCTCCGAACGTATTAAGTACTTCGGCCTGGGAACCGAAGAGCTAGAGCGTATGGTGCGCTGGCAATGGCCCGACTCAAGAACCGTGCGCTGGGATAGCGACACCACCGGCGGCAAAGATTCTCACGAGCAGTTGCTCAGCAGCTTTATCAACCATGAGGCGGATATCCTGGTGGGTACGCAGATGATTGCCAAGGGCCTGGACTTGCCCCTCGTCACCCTGGTAGGGGTGATCTCGGCCGATGTATCGCTGGGCCTGCCTGACTTCAGTACAGGCGAGCGCACCTTCCAGGTTCTAACTCAGGTAGCCGGGCGCGCCGGCCGGGGTCTCCTGGGCGGGCGGGTGATCGTACAGACCTATAAGCCCGAGCACTATGCCATCCAGGCGGCCGTGGAGCACGATTACGTCTCTTTCTACCTGGACGAGATCCGCTTCCGCACGCAGCACAGCTATCCGCCGTTTCGCCGGCTGGCCAAATTACTGCTGGTTGATGCGGTGAACGACCGTGGCCGGCGCATGGCTGAAGAGCTGGCTGCCCAATTGCGGCAACACTGCCGTGACAAAGCGCTCGGCGCAACCGAGGTGATTGGGCCGGCCCCACCATTTTTCAACCGTATCGACGGCCGCTACCGTTGGCAGATTCTGGTGCGCTCTCCTGACCCCGTCCGTCTCCTCGACGATTTTGCCGTGCCCCGCCCCTGGCTGGTGGATATCGATCCCGTCACAACGCTATAATAGCATACCCCCGTCCGGACTCGAACCGGAATCGGTCGCTTAGGAGGCGACTGTTCTGTCCATTGAACTACGGGGGTGGGAAAAGCGTGCTAAAATTATACCAGAGGCTGTATATGGCGTCGAACGGCCATGATGGGCCGACCACCGGCGTATCATGCAAAAGGTCATTGGAAAGGTATTGATGAAGAGAATCGCAGTGTTGACCAGCGGCGGTGATGCGCCCGGAATGAATGCTGCCGTACGCGCCGTCGTGCGCACCGGCCTCAACCTGGGCCTGGAGGTCTACGCGATTTACGAAGGCTATCAAGGCATGCTCGACGGCGGTGATCGCATCCGGCCAATTGGCTGGAGCGACGTGGGTGGCATTCTACATCAGGGCGGTACAGTCATTGGCAGCGCCCGCTGCCCCGAGTTCCGTGACCGGCACGGCCGGCGTACCGCGGCATTAAACCTGTTGCGCAGCGGCATTGAAGGCCTCATCATTATAGGCGGCGACGGTAGTCTCACGGGCGCCAGCGCCTTCCGCGAGGAATGGCCCACACTCCTATCCGAGCTCGTCGTGTCGGATCAGGTGACGCGCGCGGATGCCGACCGCTATAAGGACCTGGCCATCGTCGGACTAGTCGGGTCAATCGACAATGATATGTTTGGCACCGATGTGACCATCGGCGCAGACACGGCCCTGCACCGTATAACAGATGCTATCGACGCTATTTCAAGCACAGCAGCCAGCCACCAGCGCAGCTTCGTGGTGGAAGTGATGGGGCGCAACTGTGGCTACCTGGCGTTGATGGGCGCGCTGGCGACGGGCGCCGACTGGGTCCTGATCCCAGAGTCGCCGCCGCGCCTGGACAACTGGGAAGATAAGATGTGCGAGGTGCTGTTGCGCGGCCGCGAGCTAGGGCGTCGCGACAGCATTGTCGTGGTCGCTGAAGGCGCTCGAGATTGGCACGGCAACCCAATCTCCAGCCAATACGTCGCCTCGGTGATGGAAGAAAAGCTGGGCGCGGAGACACGCCTCACCATTCTGGGCCACGTGCAGCGCGGCGGCGCGCCGACGGCCTTCGATCGCAACCTGGCTACCCTGCTGGGCGCTGAGGCCGTTAGCGTGCTGTTGGCAATGAAGCCAGGCGACCCTGTGCCCGTGATGGGCATCACTGGAAATCGCATCTCGCAGACACCGCTGACCGACTGCCTGAAAATGAACGCCGCTGTGGATGCTGCTCTCGAAGCGCAAGATTATGGTCGGGCCTTGACCCTGCGCGGCAAAAGCTTCGCCGACGCTTTCCGCACGCTGCGGACGCTGGTGCGCGCCGAGCCGCACGAGCCCGATCCTGAGCGCCCGCGCATGAGGCTGGCCGTGCTGAACGCCGGCGCGCCGTCGCCGGGCATGAACACGGCTGTGCGCGCTATTGTGCGCCTGGGCCTGGACCGCGGCCACGACGTGCTGGGCGTCTTTCATGGCTTCGAAGGGTTGGCCAGCGGCGAGCTGCAACCGTTGTCCTGGATGAGCGTCAATGGTTGGGCTATACGCGGCGGGGCCGAGCTAGGCTCGAATCGTAAGCAGCCATCGGGAAAAGACTTCTATGCCATCGCCCGTACTCTGGAGAACAACGAGATTAATGCGCTGCTCATCGTCGGCGGCTGGTCCGGATACGAGGTTGCCGTCGAGCTGCAGCGCATGCGGTCGCAGTACCCGGCGTTCCATATCCCCATCGTCTGCTTGCCAACGACCATTGACAACGACTTACCGGGCACCGAGCTTAGCGTCGGCGCCGACACAGCGCTCAACAGCATTGTCGAAGCCGTGGACAAAATAAAACAGTCCGCTGTGGCATCGAAACGTGTATTTGTGGTGGAAGTAATGGGTGGCCGCTGTGGCTACCTGGCCCTGATGAGCGCACTCGCCAGCGGCGCCGAGCGGGTGTATCTGGCCGAAGAAGGGGTGACGCTGGACGACCTGGCTGAAGATGTGCGCCGCTTGATCGACGGCTTTAACCAGGGTAAGCGGCTAGGGGTCATGATTCGTAACGAGCTGGCCAATGTAACTTATGACACGCGTTTTATGGCCGCGCTCTTTGAAGAAGAAGGCGGCGACTTATTCGACGTGCGCCAGGTGATACTGGGTCACATTCAGCAGGGCGGCAACCCCACGCCATTCGATCGTAACCTGGCCAGCCGTATGGCCGCCGACTGTATCGAATACCTTGAGCAGCAGGCGGATGCCGAGGAGCCGCAGGGCG
This sequence comes from uncultured Ardenticatenaceae bacterium, assembly GCA_964384155.1. Lineage (GTDB taxonomy): Bacteria > Chloroflexota > Anaerolineae > Promineifilales > Promineifilaceae > JAAYYY01. Next base: position 50,397 of record CAYLJW010000013.1, on the reverse strand, counting down.
CTGTCGTCGGCTTGCTGGGCAGCGCCATGGCTTTTACGCTGCTAGAAGATATTCCGCGCTTGATGGATCGTAAAGAACGGCGACCGCGCGATCAGTGGTGGATGGCGCTGCGGCCAATTGCCCGCATACTGGCCCAACCGCGCCCCTACGCTGCCGCGACCTGACCGCTCGTACTGAATGAGGCCGACTTTAAGGCATAGGTGTTTGCATGAGCAACTCCCGTTTTCTTCTCTTCATCTCCTTACTACTTCTTGGCGCCCTTGCCTGCAACGCGCTCGCGCCCATCGCTGATGAGGCTCAGGATTCGCCTGCGAGCCGTGTTGACGTGGTGGAAGGCGTCCTCGGCGTAACGCCTACACAGCTCGCACCAGCAGGTCTGCCGGCCGCAACGGCCGCGCCAGGCACATCGATCGTCACAATAGACATGGAGAGGGCGATCATCGACGTCTACCAGCGCGCCAATCCGGCGGTCGTGTTTATTGTTAGCAGCCAGGGCGCGCTGCGGCTCGGCAGCGGCAGCGGCTTTGTGTACGACGGGGACGGGCATATCGTCACAAATAACCATGTCATCGCCGACGCCGATAGTTATGAAGTGCAATTCTCCGACGGCTCACGTCGCAGGGGCAGGCTGGTGGGCGCAGATATCGACAGCGATCTGGCGGTTTTGCGCGTCGATTCGCTGCCGCCAGGCGTACAGCCACTGCCCCTGGCCGATTTTAACGCGCTGCGCGTCGGGCAGTTCGTCGTGGCCCTGGGCAACCCCTTCGAGGAGCAGGGTTCACTGTCCTTCGGCATTATCAGCGGCCTAGGTCGCAGTATCATATCGCAGCGGCTTCCCGAGAACGGCGGCTTATATTCCTTGCCCGAGGTCATTCAGACCGACGCGCCGATCAATCCGGGAAACTCAGGCGGGCCGCTGCTGAATTTGAGCGGCCAGGTCGTCGGCGTGAATAGCGCCATTCGCTCCAGCACGGGGCTGAATACCGGCGTAGGCTTTGCCATTCCAGTGGCCGCTGTGCAGCGTATCGTGCCCTCGCTCGTGCAAACGGGCTCGTACGCCTACCCCTACATGGGCATCGGCTCTAGCGGCGGCGACATTGACCTGGCCCGGCAAGAGCTGTTGGGCCTGCCTGAGCCCTATGGTGTGTATGTCACGTCCGTCACGCCAGACAGCCCGGCTGCACGGGCCGGTATTGTGCCCGCGCCCAACCCCGAAACGAGCGGTGGAGACCTGATCATCGGCATCGACGACCATCCAGTACGCGAGTTTTCTGACCTGTTGAGCTACCTCGTTTTTCAGACCGAAGTGGGGCAAACAATCGATTTGCAGATCATTCGCGACGGAGAGGCCATCACCGTGCCCTTGACGCTAAGCGAACGACCCTAGATAAATTAGGAAGGCGCAACGCCTTCACATCTTACACAGCAAGGAGGTAACATGTTCACCGAGGAGAACCTGGAGGAGTTACTAGCATTCGATGCGCAACGCGCGCAAGTTGTCAGTCTGTATCTCAACGCAGATCTGGGCACAAACCCTGCCGAGACTATCCGGCTCCAGGTGCGCGGCTTGTTACGAGATGTGCCCGATGCGGTTCGCGACGATGCCGAGCGCATTGAGGCTTACTTCGAGCGTGAGCATGATTGGCACAAACCGGGCGTAGCCCTATTTTCCTGCCAGCCCAGCGGTTTCTTCCGGTCTTATCAGATCGCAGTCCCTTTTCGTAATCGCGTGCGGGTCAAGCAAAAACCCTATGTAAAACCTTTGCTGCACCTGATGAAATATTACTCCAACTATGGCGTTATCCTGGTCGATCGCGTAGGCGCTCGCTTCTATGAGTTTCATCTGGGGGAATTACAGGAGGCCAGCGGCACCGTTGGCGAAGACGTGCGCAAACTAAAGCACGGTCGGGGCTCTTCGGCCACCGGCATGCGCGGCGGTGTTGGCGGCGCCCGGCAAGAAGACGAGCACGTACAGCGCAACATGCGCGAGGCAGCCGAAGAGGCGGCGCGCTTCTTTTCGCGCAGCGACATCCGTCGGCTTTTCCTCGGCGGAACGAGCGAAAACGTGGCGCAGTTTCGCGAGCTGCTACCAAAGCGGCTGCAAAGCACCATCGCTGCCACGCTGTCGATGGACATGGATGCCACGCCCAAGGAAGTGCGCGAGCGTACCCTTGAGATCATGCATACATTGAACGTCGAACGCGAGCAGCGGCTGGTTGAACGTATGCTTACCTCCACCCACGAAGGAGGCAACGCCGTCACCGGCCTGGCCCCCACCTTGCGCATGGTGTCCGAGGGTCGCGTCGATACGCTCATAGTCAGCGATGGCTACGCCGCTTCTGGCTTCCGCCAGGCCACTTCTGGCTACCTGACCATGAGCCAGGAGGATAGCGCCTTTGGCGACGCCGCGTTGGAGGATGTCGCCGATATCGTGGACGAAGCGGTGCAGCGCACGGTAGAGCAAGGGGGTCATGTGGAAGTAGTCAGCGACAATCCGCACTTAGAGAGCGCCGGGCGCATCGGCGCGATCCTTCGCTACTAATGTCCATCGCCTTACGCCCGCTGCGCCTGGGCGAACTTCTCGACCGCGCGGTTCGCCTCTACCGCCATAACTTTCTGCACTGGGTAGGCATTGTGGCCATCGTCCAGGCGCCCATCACCATCTTGCAGGTGCTGGTGTCCCTGTTTACCTTCAGCGATACCTTTGCCACGCTGGGCGCGGCGCTTAACAACCCGGCTGCAACGCCAGACGATCCCTTTTCGATATTTGGCCCCTCCTACTTCGCCGGCATCGGCCTCAACTTTATCCTGACTATTGTGGGCTTCATTCTGCTCCAGGGATTCGCCACAGCCGCGCTGACCTCGGCCGTTGCCGGGAGTTACCTTGGCTATCCGGCCGCGTCCATTCTCGATGCCTACCGCCGCACGAGCGGCAAGTGGCTGACCATTATCGGCGCGCTGTTGGTCGCCGTCGTGATTGGCATGACTCTGGGTACATGGTGGATGGTTCCCTGCATTGGATGGTTCACAGGTGGCGGCATGCTGGCTTTCCTCTGGTACGTCATCGTGCCCCTGATGGCTCCGGTGATCATTCTAGAGGACGGCTCCGCGACCCAGGCGTGGCGCCGCGCCTGGCAATTAGCGCGCCGGCGCTTCTGGTGGGTCCTGGGCTTCGCGCTAGTGCTCTATCTCTTCAATCTACTGGTGGTGGCCGGGCCCGCAGCCATCGTCAGTGGCGGCGCCCAGTTTTTGTTTGGCTCTCCCCTGGAGCTAAGTCGCGAGCGCCTTATCTGGCAGACCGTCTTTCAATCCCTGGTCGTGCTCATTACGGGCATCCTGTATCTGCCCCTGCAAGTGGCAGGCATGACGCTGCTCTACTTCGACCTGCGCGTGCGCACCGAAGGAGCAGACTTAACTCTAGCGGCAGGCAGCTTGGTCAGCCGGCACGATGCCATGGGGCTTCCCCTGGTTCCGGCCGTGAGTGGCCCGGAGGAGCCACTCGTTTCCGGCATCGATTGGCGCAATTTTGTGGCGCTTACGCTTGGTACTCTCATGATTGTAGCCGGGCTCTACATCACGTTCATCGTCGCCGCCGTCGCCTTTGTCACTGCCGTCGGCGCACTCTAGCCTATGAGCAGGTCGCCCCGTGGTCCGGGGCTGCGCCGGGCAGTAATATCAGCGCCGGCCAGCCTGTTACTGGCAGCCATCGCGGCCGTTGCTGCGGCGCAAGAAAGCGACCCGTTAGCCCTGCGGCGCAAACTCGAGCTGCTCGAGCAGGTTTTACGACGACCTGAGTTCCAATGGCGCGATAGCGAGCCCACGATTATCGAACGCATCTGGAGTTGGCTTGTGCAACAGCTACTGGCACTGTTGTCCGTATCGGCGCAAAGCAACGATCTCCTGGGCCTCATTCTGGCGGCAGTTGGCGTCGCCGGCCTGCTCGGCGCCGTTCTCTATGTGGCCCTGCGCCTAAAGCGCCAATTCGTGCCTGACACTGATGCGAGCGCAGCAGACGCCCTGGCTCAGGTGCGCGATCCAGACGAGGCCTTCGCCAGCGCCGAGGCCATGGCCAGCCAGGGAGATTATCGCCTGGCCTTGCGTTACCTTTACCTGTCTACGCTGCTGCTGCTAGATAAGCGGGGCATGATCAATTACGACCGAACGCGGACCAACCGTGAGGTGCTTTTAAATCTGCGAGATCGCCCACAACTGGAAGCCGTGCTGCGCGAAATCGTCCAGATATTTGACCGCTCCTGGTACGGAATACAGACGCCCGATTCCGGTACCTATGAGCAGTTCTTGGGTCATGTGCAAGACCTGCGTGAGTGGCGATGAAAACTCGCCTGCGCCGCGACGGCCCGATTTTCCTGCTGCTGCTCTTCTTGTTGGGCATCACCAGCGTCGCTACCTATTTGCAGCTCAGCGGTGAAGCCGACCACCCTGCTCTGTCAGCGCTTTCTAGCGAACCAGACGGCGCCCGCGCGCTGCGCCTGTGGCTGGAGGCCATGGAGCTCGAAGTGCAAACAGCAGACGCCGGGCAGTTCGGCATTCCGGAAGAGAGCGGCTTGGCTTTCATCCTCGAGCCGCAGTTGCCGGGCATAAGTGACGAGGAGTGGCAGACGCTGGAAGAGTGGCTAGACGCGGGCGGTGTGCTGCTGCTGGCAGGCGAAGGCTTTGGCGCGGCGGTGTCTATGCAGCATTGGGGCTTTGACATTGCCTACCGCACCCGCGTAGAAGGTGAACTCGTCGTCGCCGAGCAAGCGTGGCAGCCGCTGATGCCCGCCGAATTACCAAATCTGCAGCCACGCGCCGTGCTACAACCGCCGGAGCGTGCCTATGCCCCGATTCTAACGATCGATGATGAGCTTGTGGTCGCTTCGCTGAACCATGGGCAAGGTCGCATTCTGCTCACGACGCTGGCTTACCCCTTCACCAATATTGGGTTAAAAGAGGCTGGGAATCCTGAGTTCGTTTTGGGCCTGCTTTCAGCCGCCGGAGAGACCGGCAGCGTGTGGTTCGACGAATGGCACCACGGCGTTCGCTCGGACGCAGCGCTCGCTCCGGCGGGAATGGGTTCCTGGCTGCGTACAACACGCCCTGGGCAAACCATTGTTTACATCACAGCCGTTGTCTTCGGTTGGCTGCTCATTTCCGGAGCCCGCTTTGGCAAGGCCGTGCCGCTCCAGGATAGCCACCGCCGCCGGCCTTCTGCGGATCACATTCGAGCGTTGGCCAGCCTCAGCCAGCAGGCAGGCCACGTGGGCTCAATTGGCGACTACTTCCGTCGCGAAGTAAAACGACACCTGGGCTCGCGCTCTGGCCTGACTGAAGCGCTGCCTGACGAGGAATTTGTGGAGAAATTACGACTCATGAGACCGGACCTCGACCATCAGCGCCTGGCGCAGTTGTTGAGCGCGCTGCGGCGCGAGCAGGTTCGTGAAGACCAGATGTTACACCTGGCTCAGGAGGCCAGCGCATGGATCAATCAATGAGCGCATCACCGCAAGGGGACATCGCAACCATCAGAGATCTTTATCTAGAAATGCGCCGCGAGGCCGAGAAAGTGATCGTGGGACAAGAGGAGCCGTTTGCTCTGCTCGTTACGGCCCTGATCACCGGCGGGCACGTCCTTCTGGAAGGCGTCCCAGGAACGGCCAAAACGTTGATGGCCAAAACCCTGGCCCATCTGGTTCAGGCCCAATTCACCCGCGTTCAGTTTACGCCCGATCTGATGCCCTCTGACATCCTGGGCACCAGTGTGTTTGATCTATCCAGTGGCAAGTTCTACTTGAGAAAAGGGCCGCTCTTTACGCAACTATTTCTGGCCGACGAGATTAATCGCGCCCCGGCAAAGACACAGGCGGCCCTGCTTGAAGCCATGGAGGAGCGACAAATTAATCTGGACGGCGAGCGGCATGAGCTCAATCCTCCATTCATGGTCATCGCCACGCAGAATCCCATCGAGTATGAAGGCACTTACCCCTTGCCGGAAGCGCAGCTCGATCGTTTTTTATTTAAGGTGCTCGTACCTTACGCCCCACAGGAAGTGGAGATCGAGGTGCTGCGCCGCTTCCATCACGGCTTCGACCCGCACAGGCTGGCGACAGCAGGTCTGACTGCCGTTGTCAGCGCGCCACAACTGCTGCAACTGCGGCGTTCTGTGGAGCAGATTATTGTCGAAGAAGGCATTCTCACATACATCAGCAACATCGCCCAGGCCAGTCGCCGTTCACACGACCTGTTACTAGGCGCCAGCACGCGCGCGGCGACCCACATTTTGCTTGCGGCTAAAAGCTATGCGGCATTAGAGGGTAGGGATTATGTGGTGCCGGATGACGTCAAGTTTGTGGCCGCGCCCGTACTGCGTCACCGCCTGATACTACGACCGGAAGCCGAGCTGGATGGGCTAACGGCCGATCTGGTGGTCAGCAATCTCCTGGGGCAGATAGAAGTGCCCCGATGAGGCCGAGCGTCACGACTTCACTCCTACGGCGTTAAGCAGACCGGTGTCGCGATGTTAATTACCGTACGTGGCCTGCTCCTGCTCCTCTTTGCCGCACCATTCATCCTGGCCGCGGCCTGGTTTCCTACGCTCTGGCTCGCTGTTTTGGCCGCAGCGCTCGCCGCCCTGTTAATCGTTGCCGACTGGATCCTGGCTGGCTCTGTTGATTCCTTTGTTGTGCAACGCTCCCAAAGCAACCGCCTGAGTCTTGGCGTGCAGAACAAGATTGAGCTGAGCGTTCGCCACCGCCAAGCGCGAGAAGTGTCCTTTATGCTTCGCGACGAAGCGCCGTGGATCTTTGAGCTGGACCAACAACTGCTGCACGGATCGGCGCCGCCGGCCGTCGTCTGGCGCGATCATTACACCGTTTGCCCGCCGCGGCGCGGCGATTACCGCTTTGGCGATATCAATCTGCGCTGGGATGGCCCACTCGGGCTGGCGCGACGGCAAGGGCGTATTCATGCCGGCGCCGATGTGAAGGTTTACCCAAATATGATCGGCGTCAGTCGTTATGACCTTTTGCTGCGCCGTAACCGGCTGCAAGAGATCGGGCTGCGAAACGCACGGCTGACCGGCCAGGGGACCGAGTTTGAGCGGCTCCGCGAATACCGTCCGGATGATGAATATCGGCGCATCAACTGGAAAGCGACGGCGCGGCGCTGGCGGCCGATTACCGTGGCCTATCAGACAGAACGTAGCCAGAACATTATGGCGGCCCTGGACACCGGGCGCATGATGCAAAGCCCGGTGGGGCGCATGTCGAAGCTCGACTACGCCATCAATGCCACCCTCTTATTGGCCTATGTAGCTGCCGGCGTGGGCGACAAGGTGGGCATGATGAGCTTTGCCGACGAAGTGCAGCATTTCATCGCGCCGCGCCAGGGCCGGGCCCAGTTCTACCGAATACTCGATAGCCTCTACGCCGTCGAAGCGCGGCCCGTCGAGCCGGACTACGGCAAAGGGCTGACCTATCTAGCGCACAAGCAGCGCCGTCGCGCTCTGGTTATCATCTTCACAGACATCACCGGCGGCGCGAGCATAGAAAACCTTATACAGCACGTGCGGCAGCTTGCACGCCACAGCTTGCCGCTTGTGGTCACCATCAGCGATCCCGAGATCAACGATATGGCCCGCCGCCACCCAGACGACGCCAGGGCGCTCCATGAACGTCTGGCCGCCAGCCACGCACTGCACGAGCGGCGCGTCGCCCTGGAGCGCATGCGCCGTGACGGCGTGGAGACGTTAGATACCCCCGCCAATCAGCTCTCACCAGACGTCGTAAGCAGGTATTTGGAGCTAAAGCGCAGGGGCCGCATCTAAACCATCAGGTTGCTGCGCCGTCCTTCATTAGGGCGCTGCCGCTCCCGCTTAGGCCCCGCCCCTGCTTTGACAACTACCCTCCTTTCCTCTAAAATCACCATGCCTTTTGGGATTCGCCCGAAGGCGGATTCGGGGTTGTATCCTCTTCCCCAGCATCATTTTGAATTGAGTGACATCTCCCTCCGAGACTATGGGGCTGCCTGTGCCAAAACAGTGGGCGAATTAGAATAAATTACTTATAACGACGAACTTTTCCAAGATGCCCCCGGTAAAGTTCGCCTAATTCAACGATTGGTGAGGTTTTACTGCATGAAAGAGTATAAGACTGAAAACATACGAAATGTGGCCCTCGTGTCACACAGCGGGGCGGGAAAGACCACGTTTGTCGAAAGGCTGTTATTTGATACAGGGGTGACCACTCGGATGGGTTCCGTGCAGCATGGTTCGGCTGCCATGGATTTCGAAGAAGAGGAGATTGCTCGTAACAGCTCCATCGCCACCGCTGTCGCCCCCATCGAATGGAAAAACACTAAAGTGAATTTCCTCGATACTCCCGGCTATGCAGACTTCGTCGGCGAAGTTTTCAGCGCCCTGAAAGTTGTCGACGGCGCATTGCTGCTGGTAGAGGCCGTTGCCGGCGCCGAGGTGGGCACCGAGCTCGTCTGGCAATATTGTGAAGAGCGCAACATCCCACGCATTGTCGTCATCAACAAGATGGATCGCGAGAATGTGCGCGTGCAGCGCGTGTGGGAAAGCGTCCAGACGCACCTTCAAGGCAATCTGGTGCGTATGCAGCTACCCATTGGTGAAGGGCCCTCGTTCACCGGCGTGGTCGACCTGATCACGATGAAAGCGCTTATAGGCGCTGAGGCCAAAGAGGGCGACATTCCTCCAGAGCTCGCCGACGCCGCCGAAGAGGCGCGCGTTGCGCTTGTCGAAGCCGCCGCCGAGGGCGACGATGAGCTAATGATGAAATATTTCGACGATGAGGAGCTGACCGCCGCCGAGATTCTGGCCGGCTTGAAGGCGGCGATGGCCAAAGGCTCGGTCACGCCGGTGCTCTTCTGCGCCCCTGAGCCGGGCATCGTGGTTAAGCCGCTGATGGATTATGCTGTGAACTTGCTGCCGGCGCCGCACGAGATGGGCGGTTTCACGGCAATCGAGGGTGACCAGGAAGTGACCTTCCCCGTAAGCGACGACTCGCCGTTAGCCGCCTTCATCTTCAAGACGCGTGAGGATCCCTATGGCAAGATGAGCTATCTGCGCATCTTTGGTGGTACGCTGAGCTCGGACACGCGTATTTATAATGCAACGCGCAATGAAGAGGTCCGGGTGGGTAACATTGCCGTGCTGCGAGGTAAAGAACAGGTTAGCGTACCCCGGCTGCACGCAGGCGATATTGGCGCCGTCGTCAAACTGGGCGACTCGATGACCAATGACACGCTCTGCGAGCAAGGCCGCAAGCTAAAGATCGAGCCCATCGAGCAGCCGGAGCCGATTATGTCTACGGCCGTCCATCCGGTGGCGCAGTCCGACGTGGCCAAACTAAGCACCACACTTAGCCGGCTTACAGCCGAGGATCCAACGCTGCGCTGGTATACAGAATCGGCCACCCGTGAAGTGATTATTTCGGGCATGGGCAACGCCCATCTCGACATCGCCGTGAAGAAGGCGCAATCGAAGTTTGGTCTGAATCTAACGACAAGCGTGCCCAAGATCCCATACCGCGAGACGATCTCGCGCACTAATTCGGCCGAATATACGCACAAGAAGCAGACTGGTGGCGCTGGTCAATATGCGCGCGTCTTCCTGAGGCTAGAATCGCTGGACGACGATGAAGAGTTTGAGTTTAAGTCTGAGGTATTCGGCGGCGCCATCTCACAGCCGTTTATCCCGGCCGTGGAGAAAGGCTGCCGCCAGGCCATTGAAAGCGGTGTGTTGGCCGGCTTCCCCATGACCGGCATCCGCGCCGTCGTCTACGATGGCAAAGAACATCCGGTAGACTCCAAGGAAATCGCATTCCAGATCGCCGGTCGCGAAGGCTTCAAGAAGGCCGCAATGGAGGCCGCGCCCCTCTTGTTAGAGCCCATTTACGAAGTGACTGTCTCGGTACCCGGCGACTATATGGGCGACATCATGGGCGACTTAAATTCGCGGCGCGCGCGCGTGCTGGGCATGGACCAGCAAGGCACTAAGGCCATCGTCCGCGCTGAAGTGCCCCTCGCCGAGATGCAGACCTATTCCGCCGACCTGCGCTCGATGACCCAGGGACGCGGCGTCTTCAATATGTCCTTCCTGCGCTATGGGCGCTTGCCCAGCCACCTGCAGGAACAGGTGGTGGCCCAGACCAGACGCCAGGCGGAACAGGAGTAATCCTACCCACCGGCCTATAAAGCATAAAGCCCCTGAAAAGCGTCGTCTTTGCAGGGGCTTTTTTGTGTCAGGTGGCCAGTCGCCAGCGCCGGGCATTGACGCCCTTCATGATTTCTGTCGCTTCTGAAGCGCGCGCCGTGTCCACACGCAGCAGCAGCAATAGGCTGCCGTGGCGAATGCTGTTGGCGTAGCGATACGCATCTTCCTGTGACACCCCCAGGCCGATGATGGCGCCAATCAAAGCGCCGAAGAAGATGCCCGCAACCGCGCCCAGCAGAATAGTCAGAACGAACTGTTCGCCCAGGTTCATATTGAATAGCGGACCGCCCGGAGCCAAAATAGCGCTGATGCTGGCAATGATGCCCAGGGCAATCCCAAGCGCTGCGCCCACAAGGGCCCCCGCGAGTGCGCTCTCGGCGGTCGTGTCTAACACTTCCTGACCCTGGTACAGGCTGGCAACCTGGCTAAGCGGCGCGCGCTCAATTTCTGACGGCTGAAAGCCGGCAGCCAGCAATTGCTCTTCGGCGGCGGCGGCGTCGCTTTCTGAATCGAAGAGCCGTACTACCAGGCACCTACTGTCGCGAGCAGCAAGCTCCTGAAGGCGTTCAAGCGCCTCGCTAACTCGCGCGTGCTGCGCCGCCACCGTCTGCCGCAATTGGTCGTCGAGCGGCTGCGCCAGCACCTCTCCGTAACGGCGCGCGGCTACGCTTTCGCCGCGGACCGCCTCATTTAGGACGACACGCTCGGTATCTGGCTGGCCAATAGTCATCGACGCTTTGATGTTAATCCAGCCCCGATGGGCGGCAGCTAAGAGGCCGCCGCCTTCTACCGGCTTCTCCCCCCTGTCGCCTACCAAGCCCCGCAGCTCTTGCGCAAACTGCGCCCTTTCCTGGGCATACGTTTTCAGGATTACCTGCAGACCGCGATTCTTCACATTTTCGGCGGCTACATTAAAGCCCTTCTCACTGGCAATATTGAGCGCTATGAGGCGATTTAGGAGGCGAGCAGTCTGCTTCTCATCATGTCCGGCCATAAGCGGTTCTCCTTCAGATCAGTACGAATGAAACCCGAGCATGGCAGTGAGGTTGTCAATGATGAGCACGGTACATTGATGCCGCAATCCCCCCGATGCTCTAACTTAGCGCCTACAATACTGCCATCCTTCCCGGCAGTCAATTAAGACGTCGTCATTCTGTGACGGAAAGTAACGTGCAGGCCTGTAGCTGCTCCGCTATCTGGCGGGCGCACGTGCGCCGACCGCTACCAGGCGCTGCTAAAGAAATCCGTTATCGTCTGCGGCTGCTGCACCACATGCCGGTATCCGCCAACCCTGTGATGTGTTTCCACAAAGAGGGGCTCGACGCTGCGCGGCGACCTGGCGGCCATCTGTGCCACATTACTCACACTGCCCCAGCGATCGCCGGTTCCCTGCACATACAGCACAGGCGTGTCTCCGCCGCCTCCGGCAGCCATCAGCGGCTCAATCGCCGCAATAGGCAGGTGGCCCACCTGGCGGTACACAAGGTCCGACAGCGTCAGCACAACGGGCCCCAGCGGGCCCAGCAAGTCGCGCACATAGCGGCCGGCGAAGAGGGCGGGGCTGGTCGGCTGCACGGCGACGCCGGCCGCAATGCGGTCGGTGTGCGGCAGTGAGAAAAGCAACGTATTGGCGCCCACTGAAAAGCCGACCACGCCAATTTTTTCCTGATCGACCTCGCTGCGCGTGGCCAGGTAATCCAGGGCGCCGAGCAGATCGTTCGACTCTTGCAACCCAAACGTCACGGGGCCGCCGGCTGCGCTTTGGCCGTGGTTGCGCAGATCAAACATCAAGACGTGGTTGCCTGCTTCGTGCAGCCCATATGCCAGCCGCAGCAGATCAACTTGTGTGCCGCCGCTGATGCTCGCAAGGAGCGTTTCGCCGGAGTCGCCCAGGCGGTTCCAGGTCCAACCGTGGACCAGGACGATGGCCGGCTTAGCAGACGCTTCAGCGCCGGAAGCGGGTAGAAACCAACCCGAAAGGCGCAGCCCATCGCGCGCCGGAAACTCAACATCGCGATAGGCAAGGCCGGCGTCGCTGGGCAAGGCCCACAGCCGCTGCCGGGGTGGATTGAGGAGATGGCGCGCGGCGAAAGCCACGATAGTAATCACAGCGCCCGCCACCAAACCAAGCAAGAAGAATATGAGGCGTAGCACACGGCGAAATAGGTTCACTTGGCAATCTCCTTATCTTCAAAACAGGCTCTTCCGCATAAAAATGTCTTTCGGCGCAATCTATTATCGTCTAATCCCGGCGCTTTGACGCCTACATGCGGATGCATAACAACCACAGAGCATCAGGGCTCGGTTACCGTCACGCCATCGGCTGCGCTTGTCGCAAATATTCGTGCGCTTCGGCCAGTGGCGGCCTGGTAAGCGTCGCTCACGGCGTGGCCGAGGCTGGCGGCAGCGCCAGCGTCGGCCAATACGACGACACAGCCGCCGAAGCCTGCGCCCGTCAGCCGCGCGCCATAGCAGCCATCAATTTGCCAGGCCGTAGCCGCCAACAAGTCCAGTTCCGGGATGCTAACTTCGTAGAGGTCGCGTAGGCTGATATGCGATTGCTGCATGAAACGACCAAAAGTCACGACATCGCCGCGCTTCAGGCTTTCAGCACCCTCGAGCACGCGCCGGCACTCCTCAACCACGTGACGAGCCCTGCGCCGTACGGTGACGGGCAAGTGATGGGCCAAAAGCTCAAATGTTGCCGGCGGCACATCCCTCAGCGTCTGGATATCGGGGAGATAGTTTTGCAAGATGGCCACCGCTTGCTCACACTGCGACCGGCGCACGTTATATTCCGACCCGGCCAGCTCACGCCTGATGCCCGAATCAACCACGAGTATGGCGCAATCGGGAGGAAAAGGCACCAGCTCATGTTCCAGCGTCCGGCAGTCGAGCAAGACGAGTTGTCCTCGTCGGCCATGGATGCTGGCAAATTGATCCATGATCCCCGAGGCCAGGCCAATATACTGGTTCTCGCTCTTCTGTCCCAACCGGGCCATGGTCGCAGAGCTGAGCCCCAGCGCGCCAAGCTGGTTCCAGGCAGCCAGAAAGGCCACTTCGACGGCAGCCGACGAGCTTACGCCCGCGCCGATCGGGATGTCAGCCGTGTAGGCTGCAACCATTTCAGGCAAGCGATGGCCCTCATCTAAGAGCGTCCAAGCCACGGCTTTAGGATATTCCTGCCACGTTACGGACGTATCCGGCGGCCGCGGGGTTAACTGGTCCATCTCCAGGCTGGCTTCACGGCCCTCAAAATCCAGCGCCTTAATCTGCGTATGGCCGTCTCTGCTGCGCGCCGCCGCCAACCACACGGCCTGATCGATTGCGGCGGGCAGAACCCAGCCTTCGTTGTAGTCTACGTGTTCGCCTAACAGGTTGACACGACCGGGCGCACGCACCACGATCTCTGGCTCTCGACCAAAACGAACTCTAAAAGCCTCACAAACCTTATCTTTCAACGGGGCCTCAGGACTCATCATCAAGCAATAGACCGAGCTCTGCCGTCGCTCGCTGGAACTCGCGCCAATCGTCGGTGCGGATGACCGCCGCTAAATCGCCAAGCCGCTCCCCGAAGTAATGTCGCGTCTTGGCATTGGCCTGCAGTGTGTCCAGAATCTGTGCATCCCGCACCCGCAGGATGACAGCCCGCTGCAAACGACCTTCCAGGCCATTTTGCGACCAGCGTTCGATCGCGCGTTTGACGGCGGCCGGAATCGCTCGTCCACTCGTGTCTTGCAGGAAAGCAAGAACACGGTCAGGCTGAATGCCCTCGTCTCGCGCACGTTTCAGTGACGACGGCGTTAGATGATAGCGGAACGGTTCAGTCGATTCTCTCGCCTGCACCGGCGCCTGAGTGGCCACGCGCGCCACCTGGAAACGATCATAACGGCTGGCATTATACGGCGCCAGCACCACGGCATCTGGCTGTACGACAATAGGCACATTTATATCTTGCTCGGAGCTTTCCTGCCCGGTTAGCCAATCGAGCGCCACCCGTGTTAGCCGGAAACGTCCTTCTGCACTTTGGGCCAGCCCCAACCAGGTCATGGGACCTTCCAACAGGAAGCGGATCAGGCGACCTTCAACCAGATCCCAGTTTTCGAAACCTTTCACGAACAGATCGCGCTCCAGGTCGCGGATGTACCAGGTGTCGTAGTTGGCCTCAGGCCGCTGGAAATCTGGATTGGTCCCTTTAATAAGCTCAATGACGGCCTCGATAGAGTACCATTCTTCGTTTCGCGGTAGCTGCTCCAGCAACACGTTACGCGCCATCACCGGATCGTTCTCCCAGCCGCTGCCTTCACAGCGGATGCCCGGCGTATGGCACAGCTCGTTCCAACCGCTGGCGCTCCACGCCTCGGCGAGCGCACTTACCTGCGCCGGGCGCGGCTGCTTCAGCCAGCCTACGGCAGCGCGCGTAGGGCGCAGCTCTCCGTTACCTTTCAGCAGCTCTAGTTCCTGCGCCAGAGTTAGAAGCAGTAAGCGTCGGTGCGCATGGGGGTCTAGGAGATAAGGCTCCAGATGGGCGCTATCCTCGACAACCAATTCTCCCTTTTGTGCGAATGCCAGCAGCGTCGTCAGGTCATCGACTGCCGAAGCCAGGGGGAAGGAGGCGACGTCGGGCGCGCCGGCTATCGCCAGCCCCTGCGCCTCCGGATCCGGGTGCGCCGGCGCAGCCTCCAGGCCGGGAAAGCGGGCCACAAATTCATCCGGCACAAAGTAGTATTCGACCAGGTTGCCGTTCTCTTCGGCCTGATCGAATGCACGGTACAGCAAACCCCGGTACCACAGAGCCTCAGCAGGGTTGTCCGGCGACAGCCACGGCTCTTCACGCTCCAGGCGCCCCGGACCCATCTGGCGCACATCTCCAAAACGCCGTACGAACGCACTAACCGGCATCTTACCTCCCGCCTCAACCACGGCTTCAAGGGCCGTTGACTCTTCCACGGGCAGATAATTGAGTTCCAGATCGAGATCAAGCTGCTGGAGCCGTTCGCCGAGCGCTTTCACACAGGCCGCTTTGTCTGCGCCAGTCAGGTCCAGCTCCCACCAATCGCCGATAACTCGCAGCGTGACCAGATCGTGGTCTTCCAGGGCAGTCTGTAAGTCGCGCATATCGATCACTCCAGGTTTAGAGTCGCCCTTTGTCTATCCCAAAACGACCCCATTACCAGGCGATTATATAGTACGAAACGGCCACTTGCACCGCCTTGGCTTACCTTTACACCCCATTTCAAACGTGCTATACTTTGCCTCGAATAACGTTACGTCAACTAAAAGCTCGTGCCATGGCCCAGTCACCTTCAGAATTGCACGATTCCAATCGCGATCTCGCACAGCGCATCACTGCTCTGGGCCTGGCTCCCTTTGCCCAGCTAATTCTGCAGGCCTGCCGTCCTCTGGCGCTGCCGGCGGCCCAAGCTATCTGGATGGCGCAGCCAACCCTGTCCTTATTGTGGAGGCCTCATCAGGTGGCCACCTGGGCACAGTTCTTAGAAGATCCGGAACAGATCAAAGGCCTGATTCATCATTTAGAGTCCGAAAATTAGATGGCAAGCCCCGAACTCTTCATCACCGCCGCTATCCTCATTAGTTTTGGGCTCTTGTTACTTGTTAGGCGCCGTATCGCGCAGAGCCAGGAGACGGTCCGTTTGCGGCCATTGCCTGCCTTGCGCTCAGTGCGCCGGCAGGCAGGATTGGCGTTAGAGAGTGGAAAGCCCCCGTTAATTGCTTTGGGCCATGGCTCGCTGCACACGGCGGCGGGCCCGGTGAGCGTGGCGGCGCTGCAACTATTGCAGGAAATGGCCGAATCGAGTGGTCGAGGACAGTTGACGCCACAACTCATGCTCGGCGCGGCGACGCTGTTGCCCCTAGTGCAGGATGGTCTGAACGCCGGTCGAGCGACAACCGGCGACGCTCAGGACACGCCGTTAAACGTGCAGTTTGTGGCCGAAGATGGATTTCCGATTACCTACGGAGCCGGCGCCTCGGTCGCCATCGAGAGCGCAGATGTCGTCTCCAGCGTTGCCGTCGGTCGATTTGGTGCGGAGATTGCGCTCATTGGCGAGGCAGCCAGTCGCAATCAGATTGAGCAACTGATGGGCAGCGACGATCCATCGGCAATTGCGGTGGCGATTGCCAGCACGGAAAACAGCCTGTGGGGCGAGGAAATTTTCGCTGCCGGGGCCTATCTCCGTGACACCGATTGGCACCGTGCCGCCATACGAACGCAGGATCTCTTGCGCTGGATTCTCATCGCAGCCCTTTCCGCGGCCGCTGCTGTGCACCTATTGGGCCTTGCGTGATGGCGCGATTCGGTCGTAATTAATGGAATAGGAGCCATTTAAGCAAAGACAATGGCGATTCTCAAGCGGGGCATCCCCGTGGTCCTGGCAATAGCTGCTGGTGTGGCAACCTTGTTCACACTCCTGTGGATTCCGGCCGCGGCTGACCTGTTGCTCGATTGGGCGGCATTTCTGGCGGCAGCGGCCTTATTGTTAGGCATTCTTAACCTGCTCGTCGTGCACGGCAGGCGTGTCAGCGCCGGCAACTTATACAGTTTGCTGCTCATCACCAGCATGATCACCGTTTTCATATTGGCGATCAGCGATGCCCTCGGACAAACGCAGGGCGCCGTTCAGATGACGTTTGAGTGGATTCTGGTTCCCCTGGAAAGCGCGCTGGCATCACTGCTACCCTTCTTCCTCCTTTTTGCCGCCGTGAGGATGCTGCGTAACCGGCTGAACGTGGGCATGCTTCTCTTCATGCTTTCAACGCTTCTCTTCCTGCTTACACAAGGCGGCCTGAATACTGCGCTTTGGACATGGTTAACGCCTCTTCGTACCTGGCTCGATACGATAGTCGTCATGGCCGGCATGAGAGGTCTACTGCTGGGCATTGCCCTCGGCGTTGTCGTGCTCGCCGTTCGCTTGCTCACAGGCATCGAGCGACCGTATAGTTCATGATTGAAAAGACCTGTTCCCAGTGCGGTGCGCCTAATCCCCAGCAGAGTAAGTTTTGTAACCGTTGCGGTTCTGCCTTCTTTACGGATACAACCCACATTTGCCCCACGTGCGATCAGCCCAATCCCAGTACCCTGCTTTACTGTGACAACTGCGGCACGCGCCTTGTCGAAGATAGCGCCGCGGAGCAAGGCTCTGATGAGTCTGGCGGCGACAATGGTCCAAAATCCGGACGATCGGAACCATTCTCCTTACCTTCGCGGCCACCCGGGCAGACAGGAGAGCTTGACGTTTCGGCCCACTTGCCTGATTGGCTGAGAACCGGCGACTTCTCAGGCGAACAATCGCCAGATGACGCCGAGGAACTTCCCTGGCTGCGCTCAACCCAAGAGGACGATTCCTGGAGTGATGGCGATGCGCCGACCCTCGAAGAGCTCAGCCGAGAGCATGCGCCGCGCGACGACTTGCCAACCTGGCTGCTTGAAGAAGAGACGGCGCACTCGCTCTTTACAGGCGAAAAAACGACCGACGAGCTATTTCTAAGCCACCTGTCAGATTCAAAAACCGGCAATCCGCAACAAAACGAAGACGATGGGCAGCAGGATCCACCCGAAACAGAGAACGAATTGGAAGCTTGGCTTGCCGGCCTGCAAGCTGGCGCCCCCGAGCCTCTGCAAGATTCCGGTGAAGCAGAAGGTGACGACGCCGGAGAGACACCGGCCCCTGAGCCGGGACCAGCTTCCGAGCTTGGCGAAGATGACTTTTTGCAGTGGCTTTCGAAGATACAGCAAGAGGCGGCCGATGAAGGGGCAGCAGATGGTGGCGAAGACGCCCCCTTACCCAGCGCGCTCACGCCGCCAGCCGATCAAGAGCACGAAGACACCAGCGACGAGCGCTCAGATGCAGCAGATAAAGACGAGTTTTTGCTGTGGCTCGATTCGCTCGATCCGACTCACGAAGACGCCGCACAGGAGAGCGCGGAGCAAAGCGCCGATGTTGATGGCAAAGAGTATTCTGGCCCGCCGCTCGCCACAGGCGCTTCTATCGACGATGACTTTGAGTTGCCCGACTGGCTCGGAGACCTGGTGGAGCCGGACGAAGCGCCAGATGCTGGTGTTGGCGATGACGAACCGTTGCCAGAATGGCTTCAAGATTTAAGCCCCTCGGCCGGCCAGGTCTCGTTGCCTTATGTGTCTGGCGCCGAAGTGGAGCTGAATGCCGGCGAGCCGACGGAAGAAGACGAGCAGGCGACGGCTGATGCGACGACGCCTGGCTCTGCGGCGCGAGCGCCGCAGGCGGAAGAAGAGGCACTACCAGATTGGGTAAGGGGCGTTAGCGCCGAGCTGGATGAAGCGCCACAGGATGGGCCGGAGGAGGGAGAATTAGCCGCAGGCCCAGAACAGGCTTGGGGTCCCGATTTCGCTGAAGATAGCGTTCTGGAAAGCGCCGCGCCGGCGCTAGACGCCGAAGCTATCAACCGCGAGGATTTGCCGGATTGGTTCAGCGATGTCCTGAGTGAGATAAAACCAGGCCCGGAAGACGAGTTCGCCGGCGTTTCCCAGAATCTTGCTTACGTACCAGAACAGCTTGCCGGGGCAGAGCTGCCCGACTGGTTGGACAGCCCCTTTGCAGATGAAGTCGCCGCAGAGCCAACACCGCTGGAAGAGATTCCTGAGTGGCTGCGAGCCCCTCTAAAGGAAAGGTTGGCCCGCGCCGCCGAGGAGCGCGGCATCGATCACGCTGAGCTCGGCGGTGGCGAAGAGTGGCGCGAGCTTCTGGAAGCGCCGATTACGGCTGAAGAGAGTAGCCCGCAGCCGGCCGCGGATCTCGTTCCGGGTTGGCTGGCAACGTTGCGCTCGGCCGTGGACCTTGAGGCAGCAGATACGGTCGCCGACCCGCTTGCCGGAGACGAGAAAGGCCCTGTTGCAGAAATTCCAGGGGCGTTAGGCATTGCTTCGGCTGTGGCGCAGGCCAGCTATGGCGAGCGCAGCGTCGCCGGCGCAGCGTCTCAGGAGCAGCAGGTTCTGCTCATGCGGCAGCTCGCTCGAATGCATCAGGACGATATCCGGGTCGCGCCGCCGGCAGTTTCGGGCTCCAGCCCGCTTCCCTTTGGCGCGCGGCTGTTGTTGGCGCTTCTTTTGCTGGCTGCCATCGTCGCGGGATTGTTCATCGGCGCTGACTGGGGCGCCACGGCCCCGGCCTCAGAGAGCAGCGTTGCGCCGCTTATAGAGGCCATCGCTCCGGGCGACCAGACACGGCCCGTGCTCGTTGTCTTTGATTACCCGCCTGCTACCGCCGGTGCCCTGGATCCCATGGCGCAGGCCTTGTTGCGCGCCCTGAAGGCCAACGATGTCCCCCTGTTGCTTACAAGTCAGTCAGCTCAGGGGCTCGCTTTGGCCAATCGCAGTGCGGCGCGCGCCGAGTTAACGGACTTCGCAGACCTGGGATTCATTCCCGGCGATGCGGCGGGCGTGCGTCGCTTCGCCAGGTGCCTCCAGATAGCCAGCTCCTGCGATTCGTTATTTGGTCAAACCATCGACGGCGCCACCGCGGCCCAGTTAAATAGCACCCGCAGCGTGGTAGTTATTACAAGCGAGCGGGACAAACTGCTCAATTGGATTGAGCAGCTTCAAAGAAGCAGCGCGATTTCATTGGTTGCAGTGGTGACTCCGGACTTGCAGCCGGTTACCTTGCCGTATGCCGCATCTGGACAGCTAGCGGAGGTGGCCACGGTGGGCAGCGGAACCTATGACGTTGGCCCCGGCCTGGGTCCGGCGAGTTTCCTTGCCCTGAATCTCGCGCAATGGTTCATTGCCGCCGCAATGGTCGTCGGAAGCGCTTATTACTCGATAATCGGAATGATTCGTAGGCGGCGCGTCTAACAAAGATGGCAGATTCAATCGGACTCTTTATCGGCCTGATGCTCACATTATTTGTGTACAGCTACCTGGTAGGGGACAACCCGCTCTATCGCGCAGCCGTACACCTCCTTGTAGGCGTGAGTGCCGCCTATGCGGCAGTCGTCGCCCTGGAACGAATCGTGCTGCCGGTATTAGCCCGCCTCATAGTGGACCCCGGCAGCGACGGCAACGTCGCCTGGCTTATACCACTTGGACTAGCCGTCCTGCTGCTGTTCAAAGCCGTGCGGCCGGTTTCCTGGCTAGGAAATTCCACCGTGGCCGTCGTCGTTGCCATCGGCGCAGCGGTGGCCCTGGTGGGCGCCATTTCCGGCACCATCATGCCCCAGATCAGCACACGGGCGGGCCAGGGGCCCCTTGAACTACTCCTCGTAACGCTGTTAACAATCGCTGTCCTGCTCTACTTCAAATTTTCTAGCAGCAGGCAACAGGAAGATGAAGCAAATGCCGGTCCCGGTACCCGCTCTGTGCGCGCCGTAGGGCAGCTTGTGCTGCTGATCACGTTTGGCGCCGTTTTTGCGGGCGTCTTCACCACGAGCCTGCTGGTGCTTATCGAGCGCGTTACCTTCTTTATCGGTGGCTTATCATCTCTTATTGGGCTCATCCTGCTATGATCGAGCGCGATCGCCGCATGCCCTCCTTCATCCTGGCGGATTGTGGCAGTGTCACCACAACCGTAGCGCTCTTCGACCGCGTCCAGGATCATTATCGGCTGGTGGCGCGCGCTGTCGCGCCCACCACGGCGAAGGCACCCTGGCGCGACATTGTAACCGGCATGCAGAAAGCGACGGCCAAGATCGCCGCAATTACAGGTAGGTCGCTGCTTACTGAGGACGGCGATTTCATTACGCCGCAGCAGCGTAGCGGCTCCGGCGTCGATTTTGTAGGGGTCACTATCAGCGCTGCAAAGCCGCTCAAGGTATTCGTCGCCGGCTTATTAGAGGACGTGAGCGTAGCCAGCGCGCGCCATGCTATCGAGTCGATTTATGCCGACGAGGTTGGCTCCTTTACGCTCGATTCCTTTCAGCAAGTGGAACAACACATTCAGAAGATAATCGAGTCGCAGCCCGAACTTGTCTTTATCTCTGGCGGAACTGACGAAAGCAGCTCCGAACAGCTTATTCAACTGCTCGAGGTCGTCTCGCTGGGAACCGGATTGCTGGAGGGAGGAAGGCGGCCCGACATTTTATATGCCGGGAACCGGCGGCTGCGCGAACGCGCCGCAGGTTCGTTTGGCGCAACGGCTAACGTCTATGTCGCCGACAATGTGCGACCATCTATTGACGTCGAGCAGCTCGGCGACGCCCGGCAGTCGCTGGCGTCCATCTACCAGCAACGGAAAATTGCCGCGCTGCCCGGCTTTGGCGAGCTGGAAGCGACAGTTAACTTACCGGTCGAACCGACGGCCCAGGCATTTGGCGCCATGATCGACTACTTTGGCGCCCTATACCGCGCTCCTGTGCTCGGCGTGGACCTCGGCGGCAATCACACGACTATTGCGGCCTCCAATGAAAACAGTCCGGGAAGACTGTTCGTGCGCAGCAATTTAGGCGTTGGCGCGCCGTTGCCGCACCTGCTGCATCTGGTGGACAGTGCAGACATTTTGCAGTGGCTGCCCGGAGAATATTCAGAAGGCAAGATCAAGGACCTGATATACAACAAGTCCGTTAATCCACACTCGATTTCCGTAACCGAAGAAGAAGTGTACATGGAACAGGCTGTGGCCCGCGTCCTCCTGCGTTGTGTCATGTCCGAAGCCGCCAGAAGCTGGGGGTGGGTCAGCGACGGCGCTGTGTCGCCGCCGGCAAACGTCATTCTGCTGCGCGGCAACACGCTAGCCGCCACACCGCGCCCCGGGCAGGCGCTCCTGACAGTGCTCGATGCGCTGCAGCCGGCTGGCGTCTTTTCAGTGGCCGTCGACCGTTATGGCGTGTTGCCCATGCTCGGGCTGTTGGCCAAAGAGGAGCCGGCGGCGGCCGTGCAGGTGCTGGAAGGGGGCGCGCTATTTGAGCTGGGTTGGGTGATTGCCCCTATTGGTGCAGGCGCAGCGGGCGAGAGAGCCCTGCGCATTGTCGTGGAATCAGAAGACAAGGGCGAATATCGCATCGACGCCGAATTTGGCGAGCTGATTGCCGTGCCGTTGGCTCCCGGCTCCTCGGCCAGGCTTTCACTCAAGCCGGAGAAGAAGGTAGATGTCGGTCGCGGGCCCGGTCGCAGCCGCAGGATAACTGTTCAGGGCGGCGCAGTTGGCTTAGTGGTCGACATGCGCGGGCGGCCTTTACAGTTGCCCGAAGACGAGAGCGAACGACGCACACGCGTTCAGCAATGGCATTGGGATATGGGCGGCTGACATGATACCTGCCAGTGCCACGACGATCCAGACGAATATTCGCATCCGCCGCGAGCGACGCCTGGCGCAGGCCGGCGAAATCACCGTCGTCGTCGGGCAGCAGGTGACGCCGGTACAGGTCGTTGCCCGTACGTCGAAGCAGCGCGGTTATACGATCTTGCCGGCCGCCGAGCTGCTGGGCGTGCGCCCGGAAGAGGTAAGCGATTACTTGCTCGTGGAAGAAGGGGCTGCCATACAGCGCAAGAAACCGTTGCTCGAAAAGCGTTCGCTATTCGGATCGAAAACAATTACATCGCCGGTCAACGGCGTGCTCTACCAGGTCAATGACGGCCGCCTAATTTTGCAGCAAACGCCGGACTTATTGGAGCTTCGCGCTATGCTTCCGGGCATGGTTACTGCCTTCGTGGGAAACCACGGCGTGGCGATAGAAACCAAAGGCGCCTTGCTAGAGGCAAAGTGGGCCTCCGGGCGCGAAGGCTACGGCACTCTCAAGGTACTCGACCAACGAGATACGATATTAACTGTTGAACATATTGGCGTTGGCGCCGACGTCCGAGGCATGATTCTGATTGCCGGTCACATTAATTTTATGGGCCCACTGGAGCTGGCTGAAGAAAATTCGGCGCGCGGAGTCATCGCCGGCAGTGTGCGCGCCAATCTCGTGCCAGAACTGCAGCGACTCCGTTTTCCGGTCATGATCACAGAAGGCTTCGGCGCTATGCCCATGTCCACGCCAGCCTTTGAACTGCTACAAGCCTGCAACGGGCGTGATGCCACACTCCTCGGTGCGACTGACGACGACTGGCTCAAGCCGGAGATCATTGTGCCTCTGCCCGAAGTCGATGCCTCCAGACCCGGCTTATCTTTCCCCGATCAACTTGAATTAGGCCAGCTCGTTCGCGTGTCGCGAGCGCCGCATGCCGGGAGGGTGGGCGTCATTCGCACACTCGTAAAGCGAGCGCAGCCCACCAAACCGGGATACCGTCTGCCTGGCGCAGAGGTGGCATTGGAAGACGGACAAACGATATTTGTCCCCTATGCGAACCTTGATATGATTCGTTAGATGACGAGTAGTTCAGGAGGGTATAATGTTTGAACCTATCTCCCGTGGCAAATATAGTTCGGAATCTGGCCAGGCGACCCCCTTTGCCATTCTATTGGCTGCGCTGTTAGGTATTCTCGTATTGGCAGTCCTCTGCACGTCAGTCGTCTTTCTCAGTCGCAACGGTACTCAGGCCGATATCAGCGGCACGAGCACGGCGATTGCCATTGTCAATGAGACAACGATCGCCCAGAATGCACTGGTAACACAGACCATTGCCGCGATGGAAACGGAAGCAGCCAGGCCGACGAACACACCGACCAACACGCCGCCTCCGCCGACCAATACGCCGCCTCCCACGAATACGCCGCAGCCATCTCCCACGGCCGTCGTGCAGCCTCCCGAGGTTACGCCGACTTCCAGCCTGATGGGTACCAGCATATTTGTCACGCCAACGCCGATTCCCGGCGCCGGCGGCACAGGGGCTGGAACAGGCGGCGGCACGCTTCCGGACACCGGTATTGACATCGGCACGGCAATCGCCATAGCTGTGGGTCTCATGCTGCTGCTCTTGCTTGTGCGGCGACTACGAACCGAATAGTCGTCTCGCTACAAGAACAGCTCCTGGCGTCAACCAAGATTGGGCCATGCCCCACAAGCCAGACCGATAGCCGAAGGTTTTCGGATCTGGCCTCCGCAGACAAGGGGGGTAACGAAGCGGTCACGAAGGTTATGAACGACACCGCGACAATTCTTCTGGTCGAGGACGATGCGTCCATCCTCAACGGGATGGCCGACTTACTGCAACTGTTCGATATCGGCTACGAAGTGCGGGTACTTAAAGCTTCCGACGGCATGCAAGGTCTGGCGCGCATGGCCGAGAATGTACCCGACCTCATCATCTCCGATATCATGATGCCGCGTCTGAATGGATTCGAGTTTCTGGGCAAGGTTCGTGAAAACCCGGCCTGGGTACACATCCCGTTTATCTTCCTCACGGCCAAGGGCAAGAAGCAAGATATCTTGGAAGGGCGCCGCAGCGGGGCAGAGCTATACATTACCAAACCATTTGTCAGTTCAGAACTCCTCGAGCTTGTAAAGTCACAGCTAGACCGCACATTTCAGCTACAGCGGGCGCGCCAACAGCGTCTCGGCGTGCTAAAACGCAACCTGTTGCAGCTACTCAATCACGAGTTTCGAACGCCGCTTACCTATGTGACGGCCTATTACGATATGCTGGCCGACAGCATCGTGAATGTGGACGATCCTCTGATGCTCCAGGACTACTTACGCGGCATTCAAGTTGGCTGCGTTAGACTGACGAACCTGGTCGAGGATCTCATTAAGATCATGGAGATTCGCACGGCAAAAGCGGCCGCAGCTTTCCGCGAGCATGCAAGCCCAATTACCCAGATTGGCGAGCTGTTTAAGCGCCGTGGTGAGAAGTTTGAAGCCAGAGCACGCCAGGCGGGCATTGCGATTGAATACGATATCCAGCCCGCCTTACCCGTCATCTTTGGCGATATTGAAACGCTGGCCACTGCTATCGACTGCCTGCTGGACAACGCTATTAAATTCACGCAGGCGCGTCCGGATGGTCCGCGCATCGTGCGCCTGATAGCAGACGTCTACGACGGATCTGTGCGTCTTTGCGTACAGGATAGTGGCATCGGTTTCCCACCGGCCATACGAGATCAGTTGTTCGATCTCTTTTTCCAGTACAATCGCGAGATGCTGGAACAGCAGGGCTCAGGTTCGGGCCTGACGATAGTCAAGGGATATGTCGAGCTGCATAGGGGCCAGATTGTTGTGGAAAGTGAAGAGCGTGTCGGCAGCACATTTACCATCTTTCTGCCGCCTGCCGGCGCTTCGCGCGACACCGGGCAAAGCACCACCGAGGAGCGCCGCCGGCCAGCGACGATATTGATTGTCGAAGATGACGTGCACTTACTGGAAGGTCTCTCAGAACTCATGGAGATGGCGCAAAGCCCCTATGAACTTACCGTCGTAACGGCTATGAATGGCCAGGATGGCCTGCGCATGCTGGAGCAGCATGCACCAGACCTGATCATCTCAGATGTCATGATGCCGGTGATGGGCGGCTATGACTTTCTGGAACGGGTGCGCGCAAATGCCGCCTGGCTACAAATTCCGTTTATTTTCCTCACGGCAAAAGGAGAGCACGAAGATGTGCACCGCGGCCGGCGAAGCGGCGTCGAAGAATATGTTACGAAGCCGTACGACATTGACGAGCTAATGGATCTGACGGTGACGCAGCTCGACCGCTACTTCCAACGTCAGGGCGCGGTAAACCAGAGTTTCGAGGCGCTCAAACGCAGCATTCTTTCTATGCTGCAGCCGGATATTAGAGGTCCGCTGGACCTGGTAACGAGCTATTCAGAGAAGTTGGCTGGCGATTTGGAGTCTATTCAGACGGATGAAGATCTTGTCGACTCTTTACATGTTATTCAGGAAAGCAGCGAGCGGCTGACCAGACTGGTCGAAGATTTCATAACCATGGCAGAATTCCGCACAGGTGAGGCAGATGCGGCCTTCCGCATGCGGGCTATGCCTGAAAACAGTATCGGGCTCGTCTTCTACGAAGCTGCCTACGTAATGCAGTTTGAAGATGATTCTGGACCCTTTACATTTAGTTATGACCTGGCAGCTGCGACGCCGGCCGTGTTGTGCGAACGCGAACGGCTGCAAGATCTATTTAGACGATTGCTCAACTACCTTGTCGAATTTCGCGCATCTGAACACGAACCTGTCCACGTTCACGTCGCCGCTACCGGCGACGACGACAGCGCAACCGTAGCGCTAACTGTCAGCAATGTTATGCTACCCCAGCATCTTGCGCTGCAGAAGCTTGATGACGTAGATCAAGCAGACGGCGGCGGCGCTAATGGGATGGATCCCGCCTGGATGGTGATCCAGAGTATTATTCTTTTACACGAAGGTGTTTTGTCCACCCAGAGCCTGGAGGAGAAACAAGTTATAATCAATCTACAGTTCCCCGCTTACTCTGATCCCGAAGCGCTGAGAAATAGCAGGAATCGCTCGCAGATATCGAGCTAAACAACAATCTTTCGTTAAACGTACAACGTATAAGGAGAAAACAGTATGGCAACCATATTAGAGAAAGCTCAGACGCTCATTTCCGCAAATTTGCATGCATTGGTTGATCGCGCGCTCGAGTCAAATTCAGTGGCGGTGATGAAGCAATATATCCGCGATGCCGAAGCGAACCTGAGCGCGTTAGAGGAGGCCACCGCGACAGTCGGCGGCGAAGTGAAGACCCTGGAGCGCCGTTACAACGAATATAAGAAGAAGGGCGACCAGCTTGATCGTAATATTGATATGTTGCTGATGCAGGGCAAGACCGATCTGGCCCGTGCTGCGCAGGACGAACTGAACTCGACCCGTCGTCTTCAGGAACAGTACCACTCCCAGTGGGTGCGCCAGCAACGCGAGTATGATGCTCTTGCCAGCGCGCGACTGAAGTTACAGGCTAAACTAACGACCATTCGACAGGAGCAGCGCGAGTTAGAGGCGCTGATGCAGTTGGCAAAGTCGAAAGAAGTCACGGTTCGTGCAATTAAGAGCCTTGACGACTTGATTGGCGTAGGCGACAGTGACGTTGCGCGGCTGGGCGAATCGATACGCGGACGCCTGGATCGGGCCAGCGCCCATAGCGAATTGTACGCCAGCCGCCTGGACAACCAGTTGGAAGAAGCCCTGGGCGGCGCAGAGATTGATCTGCAGTTGGAGGAGCGCAAACGGCGCCTGGGCCTGGGCGAACCGACTACCTTTGAAGAAGAGGCAGACCAGTCGCAAGAGGAGTCAACTGCTAACTGACACTTTCGCGCCACGCCGGATCTATGACCAAGCCTATCCGCGATACTTTAGAGAAGCGAGCACAACGGGCAATCCTGCAATATGCCTTTTTCCGACCGGAGAGCGCTGCGGTCATTGCCCTAACCATCCTACTCGCCTACTTTGCACCCAATGTCATCGGGGTATTGCCCTGGTGGACCTGGTTGCTGGGCGGGTTGGCCGGCGAAGCGGCCGTGGTTTATAGCAGCCTCACGGATACCGAAGCGCACCGTCTCATCGTGGCCCGCATGCTGCAAGACGAATTTCACCCCGAGCGCCTCAACGACGCCTGGCTGCAAAAACAGGTTCAGGAAGCCTTTGACTACCGTTCAAGAATCACAGCCGCGATTCGCGAAAGGCGCGATACGGTTCTCAAGGATCATCTCGAAGATACCGCCCGCCAATTAGACGAATGGTTAGAGGAAGTTTATGGCCTGGCGCAGCGGCTCGACCGTTATGTGCGCGAACGCGAGCTGCACACACGCAATCGCCAGCGCGCACAGGAGCGCATCCGGCAGCTCGAAAAGCAGCGAAACGAGGAATCGGCGCCGGCCGTGCAGCGCGAAATTGAATTCAACCTGGAAAGCCTGCGCCGCCAGTTGGAAGCTATCGATCAGTTAGAGGGCGCCATGGAGCGCGCCAGGCTGCGACTGGAGAATACGATTACCTCTATGGGCACGATCTATACGCAGACGATGCTTGTCGGGGCAAAGGATATCGACAGCGGCCGCGCACGACGCCTGCGCCAGGAGATTAGCGACGAAGTCGACGAACTAGGAGATGTGCTCACGGCAATGGACGAAGTGTATGCGGCCGACGCCCGCCTGCGGTGACACATTATTTGCACCTGCTTAACGGCGGAGCCAATATCCACACATACGCACAGGCTTCCGCTAAAATAGGTTGTGGTTAGGACGGCGCGGAAGTGCCAGGTTTGCCAATTCATGTGGCCTCTGATACCATTTTCGATTGCAGTTGAACTGAAGTCACTGCCTTACTGCAATCAAATTTTGCACGACGTGCGTCAATCGGAGAATAGTTACGAATGAAGGTTTTGTTGAAAGAAGATGTCGCTAATATCGGTTATGCAGGCGAAGTGCATAACGTCGCAGACGGATATGGCCGCAACTACCTGTTGCCTCGCGGCCTGGCCGTGCTGGCAACCGATAGCGTCCTGAAGCAGGCTTCTGCCTGGCGCGCCCGCGCCGAAGCTCGCCGCGCTGAATTGCGCGCCGAAAATGAAGCGTTGACTGAAAAGATTTCCAGCACGCATCTGGTCTTCACGGCCCGCGCCGGGGATACTGGACGTCTGTATGGTTCAGTGACCATGATCGACGTCGCCGAGCGCCTCAATGAGGAATTAGGCACCAGCATCGATCGTCGCAAGTTCGACAGCCCGCCCCTACGCGATTTGGGCGAACACCGCATCACCATTCACCTCGACCGCGACTTCCATCCACAGATCACCGTGCATGTGCATCCTGAAGAAGGCGGCGACGACGAGGAAGCCGCCGGAGACAACGGCGAAGTGGCCACAACCGCCGAGGTCGTCGAAGAAGCTCCAGGTATCGACTATTCACGTCTTGAAGAAGACGATGAGTTTGACGAATACGACGAATACGAAGAAGATTTCGAGAGTTAATCGTTTTTCGCGTCAACCGAACACCAGAGGTGATTCGAACCGGCAGCAGATGAAAATCGTCATGATCTGCGCTCCTTGGTTAAAGATCGTTCTGTATGGATGAACTGGGAACTATCCTGCGCGACGCGCGAGAGATGAAAGGCCTTACTCTGGCCGAAGTGCAGGAACAGATACGCATCAACGCCCAATACCTGGACGCCCTGGAAGAAGGCGACTACCACTTGCTTCCGACACAGGTTCATGTGCGTGGCTTTTTACGCAATTACGCGCGTTTCCTGGATCTAGACCCGGCGCCGCTGCTGGAACGGTGCGACGCCAACTACTTAGCCAGCGTGGCGCGCAACGCTGCGAACGGAAGCGCTGAGCGCATGGCTGAAACGTTGGTCGCGCCGCGCAGCGATCAGCCTTTCTTCGAACCAGTTAATATGGACCTCGAAGGCGGCGTTAACGGCCCTGAATCGAAGGTGCGTCTGGTCATTATCCTGGCCCTGCTAATCACCATCGGTTTGGCCGCCAGCCGCTTTATTCCACTCCTCAACGGCGGCGACGGCCGCGACAACCTGCCACAGCTCATCGAAAGCTTAATGGCCGGCAGCGGTGCAGGAGAGGATGGCGACGGAGAGGCTGGCGGCGATGAGCTCAACGTCATGGAAGCGACATCACAGCCGATCATTCCCAGCGAACGAAACAATCCGGCGGGCGTCGCTACCGACGCGGCGAGTGCGCCGCCGACGCGCCCGGCGCTCCCAGCGACAATGGATGAGATCAACCTGCGCCTGGACATCACCGAGCGTACCTGGGTGCGCGTTACCATCGATGGCGAAGTTATCCTGGAAGATCAGGTGACACGCGACGATGGACCCTTTGAATGGCAGGCGTTCCAGGAAGCGCATGTCCTGACTGGTAATGCGGCCGGCGTCGTCGTCTCTATTAACGACACCCAGATTGGGCGGCTTGGGGATCGCGGAGCTGTTGCCGAGGAGCGCTGGACTACGACGGCCGCGGGTAACTAAGCGAACGGATGAGCTCACCCGCACACAAGTCACACTTCTTCCTCGTTAGCCTGGGCTGCAGCAAGAATACGGTTGACTCCGAAAGCATGGCGACCCTGCTTGCGCGTGCCGGTTACCGCGGAGTTGGCGACCCGCACGATGCTGGCGTGCTTATTGTGAACACCTGTGGCTTCATCCAGGCGGCCAAGGAAGAATCGATCGAGACGCTGCGCGAGCTCGCGGCGGCAAAACAGCCAGATCAGTTGTTGATTGCCGCCGGTTGCCTGGCCCAGCGCTATGGACAAATGTTGGTCCAGGAAATGCCGCTTATTGACGGCGTGATTGGCACCCGGCGCTGGATGGACATCGTCGCCTTCGTGAGGAAGCTGCGAAAGCGTCGTCATCCCAAGCCCCTGTATCACCTCCCCGACCAAGCGACGACGGTGGGCGTGGACGAACGAAATGTATTGCGTATCGCGCGCCAGGGCGCTTCCGCTTACGTCAAGATCTCAGACGGCTGCCGGCGGCCGTGCGCCTTTTGCACCATCCCCGAAATTAAAGGCACCCTTGTCAGCCGGCCGATGGGCGCAATCGTGGCCGAAGCCGTCGCCCTACAGAATGCCGGTGTTCGCGAGGCCATACTCATCGCCCAGGATACAACCGATTACGGCCGAGACCTGGGTCTCAAGGATGGCCTGAGCACACTCCTGACGGAGATCGTGCACAACGCGCCCGGCCTGGATTGGCTGCGTATCATGTACGCCTTTCCCGGCTACGTGACCGACGAGGTGATCGAAACCATGGCGCGCTACCCACAGATCTTGCCGTACCTCGATATTCCACTACAGCATGGCAGCCGCGAAACGCTAAAGCGCATGCGACGCCCGGCCAACATCGACTGGGTTTACCGCACCGTGAAAAAGCTGCGGCGCGCCATGCCCGATATTGCCATCCGCACCACGTTCATCGTCGGTTATCCTGGCGAAACCGAAGACGAGTTTGAAGAGCTGCTAGGGTTCGTGCGCGAACTACGTTTCGATAGGGTTGGCGCCTTTATGTACTCCTACGAGGCTTCGACGCCTTCGGCCACCGTTTCGTGGCAAGTGCCCGACGACGTAAAGGAGGCGCGCCTCGACGCGCTCATGGCCCTGCAGCAGCAAATCTCCCTGGAAAAGAACCAGGAGCAGGTTGGGCGTACGCTTCCGGTCCTGATCGAAGGGTATGGGGACGGCGTCTCTGTTGGCCGCAGCTATCGCGACGCGCCCGAAATTGACGGCATGGTGTTTGTGCCTGGCGAGCTGCCAGTGGGCGAAATCGTGCCCATACACATTGACGGCGCCATGGTTTATGACCTGTCCGGAACCCCGGCAGGCTATGCACCAGATGCGACCGGCGGGGCGATGGCGCAGCCGATCAGCCTGCGAAGCATTAAAGCTCAAACGTAACGACCTTTTAGAAACCGGCCTGGCGGCAGATACTCCTATGTTGCCCCGATCGCGCTTCAGTTGGTCCCTCTACATCATCGCCACGCTGCTGCTGGGTTCAGCCTGGATTCTGCATTCTCGCGAGCCTGTAGACGCCCTGATGAGCGCCTCAAGCGCTGTTTCCGCGCCCGCTGTGGGCTACATGGCGCCCGACTTCACTCTACCAACTCTAAACGGTGAATCGTTCGCCCTGAGTGATCAACTGGGCCGGCCCCTCGTCTTGAATTTCTGGGCCACCTGGTGCCCGCCCTGTCGCGCAGAAATTCCCTTCTTCCAGGCCGCAGCGCGCAAGTTTCATGGTCAGGTCACGATTGCCGGCATCGACGATGGTGAGCCAGCGCCGCTCGTCGCAACCTTCGCCAACGAAATGGGCATGAGGTACCCCGTACCTCTTGATCAAGATGGCGCCGTTAGCCGCGCCTATCGCGTCAACTCCCTGCCCACAACGTTCTTTGTCGATAGCAGCGGCGTCATACACAGCATTCACATCGGCATTATAAGCCAGGCGGTGCTAGAAGAACGTATCATGCAGTTGCTGACCCCGTAGTTGCCATGTTGCCCACGATTAGCTTAGGCCCAATTGTATTGCCCACGAGCCCACTGGTCACGATAGCCGGTATCTGGCTGGCCCTACTTGCCGTAGAGAAGGCCGCAGAGCGTCTAGGGCTAAATGCGTCCCGGACATACAACCTGGCGGCGTTGGCCCTGTTATGCGGCTTTGTCGTCGCCCGCGCTGCCTTCGTCGCCGCCCACTGGACGGCATATCGACAGAATCTGCTGGGCATTATCTGGCCGTTGACCGGCGGATACACGGTGTGGGTCGGGCTCTTCGTTGCTTTCTGGGCCGCCTTTTTCTACGGGCGCGCCCACCGTCTGCCGGCCGGCGATACGCTTGATGCGCTGGCACCCGGCCTTCTCATGGGCGCCGCCACGCTCAGCGTCGCCGATTTTCTGGCGGGCCCCGGCTACGGCAAAGAAGCCGATCTTCCCTGGAGCATCGTCTTGTTTGGTATCTCGCGCCACCCGGTGCAGATTTACGAGCTGGGGGTCGCCCTTGCAGCCATTGCCCTATGGCTTCTGGCGCAGCCGCAACGCTCGTTTAGCGGGCAGTTATTTTTACTGGCTGCCATTGTATTCAGCGCCGGCCGTCTCGTGGTCGATGCTTACCGCGCCGATGCCCTGCTGACCGCAGACGGCTACCACATCCTTCAAATTGGCGCCTTGGCCGTCTTGATCCTAGCCATGACCTTGCTGATGCTGCGAACGCCGGCAATTGAGCCGGGCGATGAGGCCCGCACAGACTGACGTCATCGCCGCTAATCGGCCTACTAATCGCACGAAAACGCGTCTGTATCAGCCTGGCGCGACTGCTCCGTTAGGCTTGCCAACGCTGGGTGAAACGGGTAGTATGCAGGCCCAATAATACCAGGGAGGGTTAGACGTTCTATGTTCGAAGTCAACGGAACCTATGCCAACCGCAAGGGAAAGTACACGGTGCTGTCATTAGATCCACCTCAAATGACTGTACGCTTTGAAGATGGGTCCACGGCCGAACTGAATATCGGTATCCAGAAGCGAATCTGGGAGAATATCTTGAGCGAGGAAGAGGCGCGCGCCGCCACTCGCATTGCCCGCCAACGTCGTGTCAACCAGGACACCAAATTCATCATCAAGTCGCTCAGCATGGTTATGGAAGAAGATCTCTCAGTGCCCGGCTGGCGGGAACGAACGATCGTCGTCGACGATAACGGGCCAGACCTGCGCCCTGGGGATCGCGTTCTCTTTTTTGCCGTCGAAGATCAGGTCTTCTTTGCCGTCGCTACGGTGACGGGCCCTGCATCTGATACGATTCCCAAAGGGTTCTTCTTCTCTGAGGACGAAACAGAAAATCTGCGCTTCTATCCCATCGACCTCGACGAGCACACATATAACCTGGAGAAAGCCGTTGACCTCGATTCCGTAGAGCTAGAAAGCGTGCCCAGCTACAAGCGACAGCTACAAAAAGCGAACATTTTCCTGCAAATCAACGAGGACGATTTCGAGCTGGTGGCCGAGCTGCTCACGGAAATAACCGAGGAGGAAGAAGAAGACTTCGAAGACGAAGAGGAAGAAGAAGAAGATTTTGACGAATAGCAACGACACCGCGCCAGAGTATATTCTCGTCTGCGTCGCCTGGCCGTATGCCAGCGCCGACATCCACCAGGGTAATGTTACCGGTTCTTACTTACCCGCGGATATTTACGCGCGCTTCCATCGCCTCAAGGGCAATCATGTGTTGATGGTGTCTGGCTCGGATAGCCATGGAACCCCGGTTACCGTGAAGGCCGACAGCGAAGGCAAAACGCCGCTGGAGGTGTTCACCTATTACCACCGGCGCTTCCTTGAATTTTTCAAGCGCTTTGGGTTAAGTTACGACCTGTTCACCCACACGGACACCGAGAACCATCATCGAGTTTCGCAAGACATTTTCCTGAAGCTCTTGGAGAACGGCTATCTTTTCCGGCGCGTCACCGAGCAAATGTACTCCCCTGTGGCCGGGCGCTTTCTACCAGACCGCTATATCGAGGGTACCTGCCCCAATTGCGGCTTTACGCGGGCGCGGGGCGACCAGTGCGACAACTGCAACACGTTGTTCGAAAGTGCAAGCGAGCTGGTGGACCCGCGCAGCAAGCAAGACAGCACAAGGCTTGAGCTACGCGAGACAGAGCATTACTTCCTCGACCTGCCGAAACTCGCCACCGACGGTCTGGCTCAATGGCTCCAGGTAGACAAGGAGCATTGGCGTCCTCAGGTCATCAACTTCGCGCGCAATCTGGTTCTAGACGAGGGCCTCGTAGGCCGCGCCATCACGCGAGATATGGACTGGGGCATTGCCGTGCCCGTCGAAGAGTTTCAGCACAAAGTCCTCTATGTCTGGTTTGAAGCCGTCATTGGCTACCTGTCGGCGACCATCGAGTGGGCTCGAAACAGTGGGCAGCCGGAAGCGTGGAAGCAGTGGTGGTATGGCCAGCAGGCGCGCACCATTTATTTCATCGGCAAGGATAACATCCCTTTCCATGCCGTCATATGGCCCGCGCAGTTAATTGGTATTCGCCGTCTGTACGAGAGCAGAGAAGAGCAACAGCTCAACCTGCCCTACGATGTTCCGGCCAACGAGTTCATGAACATGGAAGGCCGAAAGATTAGCGGCAGTATGAATTGGGGCGTGTGGATGCTCGACGCCCTGGAGCGCCACGACCCCGATCCGTTCCGCTACTATCTCACGGTCGCCATGCCTGAGACACGCGATAGCGACTGGAGCTGGCACGGCTATGTGGAGCGCAACAACAACGAGCTGGTGGCCAATTGGGGCAATCTTGTAAACCGTGTGCTGAATATGACCCAGCGTTACTTCGGCGGCGTTGTGCCTGAAAGTGGAGCGCTGCGTGAAGCCGACCGCGCCCTTTTAGGCGCAGTAGACGCCGCCTTCGACAGCGTGGGAGCTTTGCTCGATGGCTGCAAGTTTCGCGCAGCGGCCGCTGAGATCATGGCCGTGTCGACGCGCGTGAACCAATATCTCGAAGCACAAGCCCCCTGGAAGACAGCAAATAGTGATCGCGAGGCCACTGCCAAGACGCTTTATACGGCCATCCAGGCGATTAATGGCTTAAAGGTATTGTTCTCGCCCCTTCTGCCGCTCACCAGCCAGCAGCTGCATGACTTGCTTGGCGAGGAGGGAACGCTCTTCGGGCAACAGGAGATAAAGGAGTTCAGCGAAACGGAGCGCAGTCACGAGGCCATTACATACGACGGTTCCGCCGCTGTGGGTCGCTGGCAGCGCAACCCTATTCCGCCGGGCAGAAAATTGCCCAAGCCGGAGCCGCTTTTCACCAAACTTGACGAGCAGGTTGCGGCCGACGAGCTTCGCCGGCTGGGCCAACCGGAGGAATATGCATGACCTGGGCCGACGAACAGCTTTTCACCTATTTGGACGACCTGGTGCCCGAACGCCATCCCGAACTGCAGGAAATGGAGGCCTACGCCAGGGAGCATAATTTTCCTATCGTCGGACCCGCCGCCGGCTATTTCTGTTATCTTGTTGCGCGCCTAAGCGGCGCCAGAAGGGTATTCGAGTTAGGTTCGGGCTATGGCTATTCTACGGCCTGGTTTGCCCGCGCCGTAGCGGAAAACGGCGGCGGCGAAGTGTATCACAACGTGTGGAATATGGAGCTCTCGCAGCGCGCGCGGCAGCATCTTGCCCGGCTGGGCTTTGACGATATCGTGCGCTATCGTGTCAGCGAGGCCGTGACGGCCCTAGATGAAGCAAGCGGCGAGTTCGACCTGATTTTTAACGACATCGACAAAGTAGGCTATCCGCAGTCCATCGATGTGATTGAACGGAAGCTGCGTAAAGGCGGCGTGCTGCTCATTGATAATGCCATCTGGAGCGGCCGCGTTTACGACGGCAACAACCAGGAAGACTCTACTCAGGCCATTCGTGAGGTTAATGGCCGCCTGGCTGAGAGCCCCAACTGGCTGACGTCGATTGCCCCTATTCGCGACGGGCTGCTCTTAGCTTACCGTCTGTAGATATGGCCCACGGCGCCGCCGCCTCCGGCGAACAAGCGGGCGCAGGTTGGAGCTTTCTGCTAGCCGCCATCCTCCTGGCGTATCTCATCGTTGGCGCGTTATATGCCATAGAGACCCCGCCGTGGCAGGCCCCCGACGAACCGGCGCATTACAACTACATTCGCCAGCTTGCCGGCGGCGTCTTGCCAGTTATCGAGCCGGGCGATTATGACGAGCGGTACCGCAGCGAAGCTGTAAGCAGTCGCTTCGCTGCGGCTTTCCCTATCGAACCACTTACCTACGAAGACTGGCAGCCGCCGCTCTATTACCTGCTGCTCACGCCGCTATTCGCGCTGTTTGGTGGCGCATTGCTGCCCCTCAGGCTGACTTCCCTGGCGCTGGGGGTAGGTATTATCCTCGCCGCGCATGGCGTTGCGGCTGTAGTGTGGCCCGGCAAGCCGTGGTTAACAGCGACGGCCGCGGCCTTTGTGGCATTCCTGCCGCAACATATCGCGATTCTGGCCAGCGTGAACAATGATAGCCTGGCATGGTTGATCATTGCCCTCATTCTTTGGACACTGGCCAGGGTTGGCCTCAGCTATCGACACCGGCGACCATTACGCTGGCGATGGTGGCTTGGCATCGGCTTGCTTCTCGGTCTGGGCCTGATCACAAAACTAACCGTGTATATTATGGCGCCGTTGATTTTCATTGCGATTTGCGCCGTCTATTGGCGCCAGTGGCCGGCCTTCCGCCGCGCCCTACTCCTGGTAGCGCTGCCCGCTGCCCTGCTTGCGCTGCCCTGGTGGGCGCGCAACATGGTCGTGTACGGCATGCTCGACCCACTGGCCATCGGCGCGCACGATGCCGTGGTGCTCGGCCAGCCTCGTACTGCAGAGTGGCTAGGCCTGTATGGCCCTATAGAAACCCTGCAACGGTTCATTACGACCACGTTTCGCAGCTTTTGGGGCCAGTTCGGCTGGATGGGTGTGCTCATGGACCAGCGCATTTACTGGCTGCTGCTGCTTTTCACAGTTGCCGTCGCCCTGGGCCTCGTCTGGCGCTATGCCAGACCGCCACATCCGACGAGCGAGAGACACAGCCTTAAGGACAGAGATTTTCTGCCGTGGCTGTTTCTTGCCGCGGTCATGCTCAATGTTCTGCTCTACCTTGGCTATAACCTCAGCTATGTACAACACCAGGGTCGTTATCTCTTCGCTTCGCTCGTTCCCATCGCCATCGGCGTTGCTGCAGGCACTGAACCGTGGGCCAATGTTTTGGCGCGCATCATGCCTCACCCTCGTGCGCTGGCGCCGCTGCTGTTTGCCGCAGCTCTAATGGCGCTCGATCTGCTGGCCTTGTACCGGTATATCGTGCCCCAGCTTAGCCTGCCCTAACGTTG
The DNA here is from genome assembly GCA_964384155.1 of uncultured Ardenticatenaceae bacterium. Lineage (GTDB taxonomy): Bacteria > Chloroflexota > Anaerolineae > Promineifilales > Promineifilaceae > JAAYYY01. The sequence continues at coordinate 12,944 of CAYLJW010000013.1, read as the reverse complement.
TCCTGAAGAGGAGGTTGCTCGTGACCAACGAGGTTGGCGTAGAGTGTGTATTCAGAGAAGATGGCGCAGTGCGCGTGCGCAGAGTGCGCCTGGCGGGAAAATGGCTGCCGGTGCAACAGGGCCGGCAATGGTCCGATGAAAACGGGCGTCACACGCTGATCATGTTCTCCGATGGTCGTGTGCGCGAGCTTCTGCTGCAGCAGCAAACGCTGCTGTGGCAATTAGCTCCGGCTCACGGCTCGGACAAGACGCCAGTCTGAGCCGCCAGCCCCGCCAGCTTACGATACTTCAGCCACTCGTAGTAAGCCATCAGCAGGCTGAGATGCAGGCCGTGTATTCCATCTCTAAAGCCCTTCAGCGTCACAAACCGCCACCAAAATTGGCGCAGTGCTTGTGTGACGGGCGTGTAACCTTTGGGCCGCGCACCCTCTTGGAGCAAGAGGCCTGCTTCTAAGTCGCTGTATTGGCGCTGTTTGCGGTGAAATTGATCGACCGATTCGTAATTGTAATGAACGAGCACATTCTCTAGGTAACCGGTCTCGCCATCGACCTGCGCCACCTCATGAACGGCCCGTTCGTAGCGCACCTTGCCGTGGCGAAATAACCGTAGCTGGTAATCAGGATACCAGCCCGCGCCGGTGGTCAATTTACCAAAGATGTAGTTGTGTCGCGGCACATACCAGGCTGCGTTGCTCTGCTGCGCAATCACACGGCGTATCTCCGCGCCCAGTGCCGGCGTACCGCGCTCGTCCGCATCGACAAAAAGTACCCAGTCCGTTTGAATAGCGCGTAATGCAGCGTTTCGCTGCTGTGCAAAGTTGTGGAATTCGTTGCGCAGAACGCTGGCGCCCGCATCTGCCGCCAGCGTCGCCGTTTCATCCTGGCTATAGGCGTCAAAAACCAGCCGTTGGTCGGCCCATGCCAGGCTTTCGAGGCACGAAGCGATGTGCCGCGCCTCATTTAGCGTCAGAATTACCGCCGTTAGTTGCGCAGGGTTCTGCGCACCGCTGTCCCCCACCCCTCCTGCTGTCGCCATCAATTCGTAACGATTTCGCCCTGCGGCTGCAACATCGCTTCCGGCTTCCAGAGCTCTGCTGCGCGCTCATAAGCTTTGCGCAGCTCCGTGTTTTTGGCCCTGGCTGCTTTGCGGCGCAAGCCCATGCGCGCCAATCGCCGTGCAACGGTCAGGGTGACGCGGTTGTGGTGCTTTTGATATAGCTTGGCCCGGCTTTGCCATAAATTGACAATCGACCGCGCCGGCGCCTGCTTGGTGCTCTCACCGCCATAATGCACAATCTCCGCGGCCGGCACAGTATACACAGACCATCCAGCATTCTGAATGCGCCAGCTCCAGTCTATCTCTTCGCAATACATGTGAAACGACTCGTCGAACCCGCCGGTCTTTTCGGCGACATCACGGCGAATCATCATGGCTGCGCCCAGGGGATGATCAACGCGGAAGGGAGGGCCATCAGGACGGTAGAAATGGCGTGGATAGCGCCCATTCAGGCGACTTTCGTAGAGGCGGCTGGAGACGGGCCACAAGTCAAATACGAGCTGAGTGACGCCTGGAAAGGCAAAGGCGCTATGTTGAAAGCGCCCGTTACGATACACCAGGCGCGCGCCCGCCATGCCGGCCCCAGGGTTATCGTCGAGGAAGCGCACGAGATGGAGCAGCGCCCCGGCGCGCACGAGGGTATCAGGGTTTAAGAGCAAGAGATAGCGCGGCTCCAACCCGGCCGCGGCTGCAATGCCCTGGTTGTTGGCCACGCCAAAACCGGCATTGTGCTGGTTGGCAATCACATTTGTGTGCGGGAAGATGTTTTCCAGCAGCGACAGCGTGCCATCCGTGGAGCCATTATCGACCACCCACACCACTCCTTGCAGCCGCGAGCGGCTAAGGTCGGCATAGATCGACGCCAGGCACTCAGACAGATAATCCCGCACATTCCAACTTACGATTATGATTGCTAGATCAAGCATAGACAGAGGACAAGAGCCAGAAGACCTGTACCATTAAGCGTTCAACACGGTTGAGAGCGACTCCCTACGAAATGACGGATCCCACCCAACCATTGACCGAGTGTAACGCCCTCAGGATAGTGGAAGTTTAGGCAGGCATTAGAAGGACGTGAACAATTCAATCAGCACACTCCTTACGGCTCTTGCCAGGCCGCCACCGGCGCCCGCCGTTCCTCGCAAGTGGGCCTGGCAACGCCGGCTGGGATTTCGACAAGGATCTCTCTGGGATCCACGCGATTATTAAACAGCGAGATGGCGACGTCCTCGTGGATCAGGCCCGCCCACAAAGGTTGGGGGTTGCGCACGCCAAAGCGGTCCACTACACGGATACCGCCAGTTATCACCGAGCGCTGGCCGGGCATCAAATAGTGGTGTCCATCGATCTCTGTCAGCTCATCGTCACTGCCCAGGGCCCAGCGGAATGGATAGTCGCCGAGCGCATTTTCGAAACCAATGCCCACACGCCACGCGCCCGATTCGGTTGGCGCCCCCACCGTGTTGTAGTTCCAGTCTGAATCGTAGACCGTTCCTGGGGGCGGACCCGTTGTACGAATGGGCGTCGTGCCATAATTCTCGACGGTCAACGTGAAGGTCACCGTTTCGCAAAGCTGCACGGCCGTTGCGCTGTAGGCAACCGTGTTGCCCGTAACGGGGGACAGGATGTGAGCATACGGCACGCCGCCCAACGCGATTTGTACCTCACTCTCGACGCGCATCTTCTGCCCTTCCAGGTCCTCGCTCATGGCCACCACGCGGTAGACGCCGTCTGGCGGTGGGCCGGAGCCACGGTCGATGCCGCCATCGTAATCAAAGACATGCCTCCCCGGCTCGCCGGGCGGCCGGTCCGTTGGCCTTTCTGAAATAGGTATCCGCGCGCCATCATCTAATTCTAAGAAGACCTGCACTCTGGCTTCCTTTGGCAGGAACAGGTCAATCGTCAGGCGGTCGCCAATGCCGTCTTGATTGGGCGTAAACACCTTGCTATCCAGCGCAAAACTCCTAATTTCCGGCAGCGCCTCGTCGGCGCCCACAATCTCTAGCGCGCCGCTGCGTTCCTCCGAATTGCCCGAGCTATCGCTCGCCGTGATGTGCCACGTGTACTGTCCATTTTGCAGCAGCCGCTGGATGATCGAGGCTTCGTACCTTTCGCCCTCTAGCAAATATCCATCCACCACGCCGCTAAAGTTGACGCTGTAAGGACCCGCCCCGCGCGGCTGGTTGCGCCGAAAATAGTAACGGTTTCCCTGGCTATCCATAAAATAGATGGAGACGGTTGCATTGCGTGATAACCTATAACTGATCTCCGTAATATCTTGTTCGCCGTCAGCATTCGGTGAGATGGCGCTGTGCAAGACAGACGCGTCGCGGATCAGGCTGCCATCCCCCCTGGCCAGACGCCATCCCAGAAGCACCGCGGCCGCAACAATGGACAGGGCGAATAAGGCGACTACGGTGTTGAAGCGATTGCGGTTGACCATGTTCCGTAGTTTACCAGAGGCAATTTTGACATGCGAGTTGATAGTGCAGATCAGTGCTCCGAGAGCAGTGAGCTAGTCATTTACTCATCTGGCCTCTGGTTGCCATCACCTGACGCAAATGCTAAAATGCCGCGTCGCCAATCGAGGAAGAACGCCCCGCATGAACCATCTCCATGAAGACAGACCGTGGCCCTTTGCGCGAGGCAGCGAGCAGACGCTCGGCTTGCTGGGCCTGGCCCTGGCCGCCCTGTTCGCCATGCACAATTGGCGCCCCTCTACGGCCAGCCGTCTGCTCCTGATCCTTGCCTCGGCGCTGGGCTCATTGATTCTCTATTTCTTCCGCGATCCCAATCGTGAAGCCATCGAGGCGCCGGGCCTGGTCGTCAGCGCAGCAGATGGCCAGGTCGTGGAAATTGCCCGCGAATATGAGGACACATATCTGCGGCGTGGCGCGATCCGCATCAGCGTCTTTCTCTCGATTCTGGACGTGCATGTGCAACGCGTGCCCGTATCGGGCACGGTTCGTTCGGTTGAACACAAGTCGGGCAAGTTTCTGCAGGCGTTCCGCCCAGAGGCCTCCACGGCCAATGAGCACATGGCGATGCTCATTGAAACGGATGACGGCCCTATATTGGTGAAGCAGATCGCGGGCATTCTGGCACGTCGGTGTGTGAATTACGCCACGCCGGGGACCACGGTTCGAGCAGGGCAACGCTTTGGGCTCATTCGATTTGGCTCGCGCGTCGACTTATTTCTGCCGCCCAGCGCTGAAGTCCTGGTCGCCGTCGGCGACAAAGTAAAGGGAGCAGTGACGCCGGTAGCGCGCTTAGACACAGGCAAATGAAGCGACTGAAGACGAGCCGGGCACGCTTTATCATCCCCAACCTGATCACCTTTCTTTCGCTGATCTGTGGCTTGCTGGCTATCATGCTGGCGGGAAGTGGTGAATTTGTCAATGCCGGGCTGTTCGTTTTGGCCAGCTATGTGCTGGATCTGTTTGACGGGGAGGCTGCGCGCCGCTTGAGCGCAGGCACCGCCTTCGGCATACAGCTCGATTCCCTTGTCGATCTGGTCAGCCTTGGCGTCGCGCCGGCTATGCTCGCCTTCTTTCATTTACAACACGAGGGCGGCGTGGCGCCGCAGTTGCTGATTCCTGCGACGGTCATCTACGTCAGTGCCGGGGCCTTCCGCCTGGCACGTTTCAACTTGCTGCCCGTAAAGAGTGGTCAGATCGACTCATTGGGGTTGACCATTTCGACGGCGGGGGCCACGCTAACACTTGCCGTGCTCACCGACGTTGTCAATTCTCAGGAGCTCTTGCCCAACAGCTACTTTCTGCCGCTGCTGGTCCTGCTGACCCTGTGTATGATCAGCCGAATTGCGTTCCCGTCGATTTTGTGGCTCTTTTCTCGTTGGTGGGCCAACGCGCTCTATATCGTCTACTTTTTTGTGACGCTTATCGTGTTACAGCTCTCCTTTTATCACGTATGGTTCCTCTTTAATAGCGGCTATCTGGGCATCACCATGGTGCGCGCCGGCTACCGTGCGATAGGGGAGTAGTAGGAGAGCTGGCTCCAGGAAGAGTCGCAAAGGGCAGATATCTCTATGCCATCACTTCGCAACCGCCTCCTGGGCAACGGGCTTTACCTGCTCGCGCAAATAACTCGACGAACCGCGTCTTACCAGGTTCAGGGCACCGAGCATTTTGAGGAGAGTGTCAGGCAGGAAGGCCCCGTGATTTGGGCCGCGTGGCACGGAATGACCATGATGCTCGCCGGTTATGTACTGCGCCACTATTCACCGGCCTCGCTCGTGATCATGCTGCCCGACGATTGGCGCGGTGAAGCGTTGGGCCAGTGGGCAACCAGGATCGGCGCCAGGCCCATGCAGATGAACCTAAAGGGCGACGCCACAATGGGCGCGGCCCGTAAACTCGCCGAAATGGTGCGCCTCCTGCGCCGCGGTCATGATGCCTACATCACGCCAGACGGACCCGATGGACCGGCTTACCACATCAAACCTGGCGTGGCCTATATGGCTCAGAAAGCAAACGCGGCCATCCTGCCCGTCGGCGCGTATACGCGCAGCGGTTATCGCCTAAACCGCTGGGATCAATATGTGGTGCCCCGACCATTTAGCCGCATCACTGTTGTCATAGGCCGGCCCTACGCGCCAGAGGTGGGGCAGAGTCTGCAAGACATCGCATCACAGCTAACCGATAAGCTGCATCGGGTCTCAGCCCAGGCGGCAGCCAATTATTACGAGTGGAACTGATGGCTGACCTGCCGTCGGCCTGGCGGACGCTGCAGGGCAACGGCCTGTTCCTCTATGCGCGTGCGGTAAGCCTGACGGCGCGCTTCCATATTGAAGGATGGGAGCATGTGGAACAAGCCAGGCAAGCCGGCAGACCGCTGCTTTGGTCCATGTGGCACGGCCAGTTGATGGGCTTTGTTGCCTTTGGCGATCGTCACCTCGATCCCCGGCAGTTCGTGGCCGTAATGGTTGGCGACGAGCGCGGCGACACATTAGGCATGTTGGCCAAACGGCTCGGCGGCACGACTTTCCGCGTAGATATGGCAGGCAATCCGGTGGCGGCCGGCCGCGCCGTGTTGCGCGTGATCCAGGCCATGCAATCGGGCAAGCAGTCTATCATTGCCCCAGATGGGCCCGATGGGCCGGCCTTCGTTCCCAAAGCGGGCGTCGCTTTTCTGGCCCGCAAAGCGCGCGCCAATTTGCTTCCAATCGGCGCCTGGACCAGAAGCGCTATTCAGCTAAAGCGCTGGGATAGATACCTGTTGCCACTACCCTTTTCTCGCTTCCATATCGCCATTGGCGCACCAATTGCCGTGGAGCGCAGCGACGACCAGGAGCGTCTGCTGCTGCAGGTGCAGGCGGCCTTACATCAGGTCCGCACCCGCGCCCAAGTGTTGGCAGGCGTGCGCCCCTGGCGTTAAGCACAGCCACCGGCCTGTCATGCTGCCCTAGCTTAGCGGTATACCAGTTGCACAATCGCCGGCGTCAGATTCGCCTCCACCAGCGCGGCGGCAATGAGCAGAGGCAAGGCGATGCCCACAGAGATGCGCATGAAGTTTGCGGCGCCCGTGATCCAGACTTCGCTAAGTGACTTACCATGCCCGGGGGCGATAATCGCCGATTGCCAGCTCAGCGCCGCGGCCGCCACCAGCAGCAGGGCCGGAAGCTCCAGCAACCCATGGGGCGCCACGGTCGCCAGCAGGAAGGTCGCGGCGCTTTCTCCGGCAAGCTGTAGCTGCGATGCCACAAAACTGAGCAGGATCCAGGGTAGCATAAAGACTAGAAGGCCCATGGCGCCAAAAGTCAGCAGGCCAAGAACGACGGCGATTAACACGACCCGCGCATTGTGCAGCAAGATCATGAATGGTAGGCGGCTAATCACACCTTCCAGCTCGGCGATATTGCCGGCAAAGTCGGCCTCGCGCAGCAGGCCCTGTGCTTCCACCGGAAAGACGTAGACATCGGCCAGGTAATGGCCGATAGCGGCGGCACCAATTAGGGCGAGGGCCGCCGACGCCAGCGCCGCGCGCAATCTGAACACGGTACACAATGTCTGGCGATACCATTGCCACAGGTTAGGATATGCTCCGGCTTCGTCGCGTCCGGTGAGCCGGGCCCAGAATGTGCGCAGGGCCCAGCGCACGCGAATATGGTCCAGATCCCGGCCGAGGATTTCTTCGCGATCGAATAAATGGATGCCCATACGTACGAGAATGGACGCCACAACCAGCAAGCCGCCAATGAGCCACCAAAGGCCGTCATGATTGCCCCAAAACATCACGACCGCCTCGAGCTGCACGAGCAAGGCCATTGGCACAATAATAAAGCTGGCAAACAAGTTGGCCGCCCTGGTGCTTGTAGTCTGGCTGGAAACAATCACTGCTGCCGCTACCATCACCACGCCCTGCACCGTCGTCAGAATCACCGTCTGCGCCAGTAGCTGGGCCGTGGGCGTCCAGCCAATGCTCAACCATAGTCCCAAAAGATAAATGCCGATGCCCAGGTAGCTGGCGCACAAGGGCGGAATCATCGACGCCATGACTTTACCCAAGTAGATCTGAGCATTACTCAAAGGGGTAGCCAGCAAGGGTTCCAGGCTATTCCGTTCTTTCTCACCAACGAACGTTTCCAGAGCCATGACTAGGGAGAACGACGTCGGAAAGAAGCCGACGATGAGCAGCAAGAACGGTATCAGGCTGGTGCCGATGATCTCCGCGCCGTAGTCCGTAACGAAACCGAGCATGCGCGAGGCCGTGACGTTCATCAGCAGGGGAAACAGGAGCGTCAGGCCGATAATTGGAAGCATGATACGCCAATCGCGGAACGAATCTCGCAATTCGCGCCGCGTCAACACCAGGGCCATCTGCAAGTTCTCAAGCGGCTTAAATAGCTTGCGCAAAGCAGGTCGGTCGAGGGTTTCTGTATTGCCTGTGGCGTTCACGGGTTCACCTCCGCACGGGCCTCGCGCGCTTGATCGCCCAACATGGCTAGATAGACATCTTCCAGTCTTCGCGGCGCCTCTTGCAAGGAAACGACGCCAATATCCAGCTCCCCCAGGGCTCTTACCATGCGCGGGTTGGTTGTGGTTGGGTCTGCCGTGCGGTAACGAATAACGGCGCCATTCACTTCCAGCGCGTCTGCCAGGCCGGCCAGTTTATGCGCTTGCCCGTTTAACTCACGATCCGTGGTCAACTCGAATTGTGGTGGACCCAGGATCTCGCTTTTCAGCTCATGCGGGCTACCGGAAGCTAAGATGTGGCCATCGGCAATGATGGCGATGCGGTCTGCTATCTCTTCCGCCTCCGCAAGATTATGCGTGCATAAAATGATGCTGCGGCGATCTTCGCGCAAAAGCTGAATGGCATTGCGCACCAGGCGCGCGCTGTAAGGATCCATCGCCGAAGTTGGTTCGTCGAGCAGTAGCACGGCCGGGTCATGGAGCATAGCTCGCATCAAGCCTACCTTCTGGCGCATACCCTTGGAGTAAGCGCCAAGACGTCGCTTCGCCACATTCGGCATCGCAAATCGTTCAAATAGCTCTGCTGCGCGTTTACGGATATGCGCGTCGTTCATGCCATAGAGACGGCCGTAAAAGAGCAGATATTCTATGCCTGTCATTCTTGGGTAAAGGCCTGGCTGCTCGGTGAGCATGCCGATGCAGCGCCGAACGTCCGCCGCTTCTCGTACGATGTCGAAGCCATTTATGCGCGCGGCGCCGGAGGTCGGCCGCAGGATGGCTCCCAGCATGCGCACCGTGGTCGTCTTACCTGCTCCGTTTGGCCCCAGCAAGGCCAGCAGCTCCCCGGCTTGCACTTGCAGGCTAACGCCGTCCACGGCGCAAAATGAATCAAACTCTTTGCGCAAGCCTACTGCTTCTATCATCTGGTATCGACTCCTATTGCGATGATCACATGATGTCTACGACACCGGCCCCGGTCCTGTGCTAGGGCCTAAGTGCTGCGCCGCGTCGCCGCAGGTAAATCCAGACTACAACCGCCAGCGCCACCAGGATCGAGACCATTGTGGCCACCGGCAGGCCAAAATCAATGGCGCCAAGGCTAAATCTTCGGCTGTCGAGCCGCACCGTCTCCATCAGAACGCGCCCTATGCCGTATAATATCAGGTACGCGCCCATGATTTCGCCTGCCAACAGCTGCTCCCGATAGCGCCGCCACAAAAACCACAACAGCAGAAAGGCCAGCAGGTTCCAGAGCGATTCATAGAGGAAGGCGGGATGGAAAGTGCTGAAAGCCGTATAGCCAGAAAGTCGGTATTGCGGCTCGATGGTTACGGCCCAGGGCACAGCCGTTGGCCTGCCATAAAGCTCCTGGTTAAAGAAATTTCCCCAACGCCCGACAAATTGGCCCAGGGCAACGCCAATCACGGCCACATCGGCCCAGCGCAGCGCCGAGATGCGATGCCGCCGGCTGTAAAGCAGCAGGCCTAGCGCGCCGCCAGCGATGCCGCCGTAGATTCCTAGCCCGCCGCGACGCAGGTTGATAAGCTGCATGGGATTGCGGAAGTAATCGGCCGGCGATTCGATGCCTACCTCGGCCATGCTGGGCGATGGCGTAAGGACATGGTATAGGCGGGCGCCAATTACTGCCAGCACCAGGCACCAAAGCAAACCGTTCCACACATGATCGGGATTCCACTGGCGCCACGGCGCATCTTCGAGCCACCGTGCGTTCACGCCACGCTCGGCTGCCAGCGACTCCTTAAGCAGGCTGTAGCCCTCTTCGTTCAGGCCCACATGCGCCGGACCAAAGGGCAAACGATAGAGCAGCTCGCCGAACGTGTTGATTCCATTTTCTTGTAGCCTCGTCTGTAGCTGCTCGTCCAGGCCCAGCGCCTCGATCTTGCGTTGCCGGATGGCGAGCGGCGCCGCCTGCAGGAAGAGCTCTCTGGAGCGCTCGCTAACCAGGTGGGCCACTACAGCCGCGCCCAACGCGATGCCCAGGGTGATAATGATGCCGTACCAGTAAATGTTAAAGTCCAACACCGACACGGCAACGCGATCCGGGGTATAGCCAGTGCCCAGGTGCACCGCATACAAAGCCAGAGCGCCTGCTAGAAGAGCGCCAATGACAACCCAATAAGGGGCTGAGGGCCTATGCTTTCTATTGGAGAGCCTGCGGGACATATCTACTCGCGAGACGCTTGCTGCCAAACATAAAAGATGCGCTGTGCGACGGTGATATAAGCGAATATAGCGATGGCGATCAGCCCAATGTCGGGACGCCCTAGCAGGAGAAACAGCGTCAACACCGCGTATCTTTCCACGCGGCTGAGAATGCCGATCTTACACGAATATCCTAGCGCTTCGGCGCGCGCCCGCGCATAGCTAACCATGAGCGAGCCGCTGATGCCAATATAGGCGGTCACCGTGAGTAGCTCATTGCCGCCACGGCCGTAGTAGAATAGGAAGCCGCCGAACAGCACAATTTCGGCCAGGCGGTCGAGCGTCGAATCAAGGAACGCCCCAAAGCGATTGGCGTCGCCTCCTACCTTGCGAGCCAGCGCCCCGTCGAGTGCATCGAGCGGCGCGATTAAGAAAATAGCTAGCGCCGCAAGCTGCATCTGGCCCTGCGCGATCAGCCAGGCGATGAGGAAATGCGCCAGCATGCCGGCAATGGTCAGCGCATTTGGCGAGATGCGCCGGCGTGCTAAAAAGGTGACGATGGGATCGACAATAAAATACGTGCGCGCACGTAAAATGTCGGTCAGCGTCTTTTTCTCGGCAGGCGCCGTGTCCGACGAAGGTGAAGTGGGAGAGTTCATTGTTCTTTCCTAGCAATCATACCACGTCCATGTCCCTAGGGGAACTGACATCATGAAAGATAGAAGCCATAGAACGGAACTTCCATTTCGTCCCGGCTCAGACCGCCGTGGCGGCTTGAAAAGTCAGTGATGAACTGATCACTCTGTTGCGAAACAAGCGCGTGGCCGCCGCGCGGCATCAGAATGACATCGCCAATGCGCTGCGCAACTTCCACCGTGTGCGGCGCAGGGCCAAACAGTCCATGCTGTAACGCATCCTGCGCGTCGAGCGCCACCATGGCATGTCCCAGATGCTGCGCCACGTAGTCCATCACCGCCTGCTTCTCACCCTGCCGCGCGTACAGATACGGAGCGCGCGGTTCGCCTGCTGTGCGCATGAGCAGAAGCTGCTGTAACTGCGGATGGTCTTCGATAAAGATACACTGCTTACGGGGCGTCGTAATCTGGCCGTGGTCCGCCGTTAGAATCACCAGCGTACCGCGGCGAGCGGCCGGGCTTAGCCGGTGCAGCAGCTCCTTTTTAAGCAGGTGCAAGAACGAACTTAGCTCGGCAGCGACAGCTTCATGATCGTGGCCATACTCATGGCTTAATGTATCAAGGGCTGCCCAGTAAGCTGCAATGTAGCTTCGCTGGCCTTTTCGCTCTTCGATTATCTGCCGGATGCGCCACATCATGTCCGCCGCGGTGACGATGCCATATCCTTTTGCCACGCCACGCCCGTGCATCTTACTCAGCGTGGTATTTACCAGGCTGCTATGCTTCACGTTGAAGGTGTCTACGCCAGCCTGCGCCAGGGCCTGCGCAATGCCGGGAACGGGGAGAAAGTTATAAGGGTCCACGCCGCCCTTGGTCAGGGCGTCGGGCCAGTAGGCAAACGAGGGCGTAAGGGTCAACATCTGGCCCATCACCGCAAGTTGTGGGAAGAAAAGCTCGAGCCCCACCAGCCCGTGCTGCGCCGGGCCGGCACCGGTCCAGAGGCAACTTAAGGCATTTACCGTGGTCGAAGGAAAAACAGACGTAATGGCGCCTGCCACCGTTGCCTCGGCCTCCAGCCAGGCCGTTTCGTTCGCGAAGGCGCGCATCATGTTGCGGCCCATACCGTCGGCCAGGATGAGCACGACGCGCTCCACGGGCCCCTGCGCCAGAATGGGCTGCCATAGATCGGCGCGCAGCGGCGGCAAGCCCGGACTTTCCACCCCAAAAAAGCGCGCAACGGTTGCCGGAATATTGGCTATGGTATTAGCCCCATATTCTGGTAGGACCATTTCTGCTTCTGTTAAGCGATGCAGCATGACGAAGCCTCCTGCTTGGCTATAATTGAGCTAGTGCTCGATTTCTACATAGACTACCGGCAACGACCAAGGAGTTGATCGCAATGAGATTCGAGATACATGGAACGACGTTGCAGACGCTAGACATTTATTTGAGCCAGGGAGAATCCCTATTTACCGAATCAGGCGGTATGGCCTGGATGACCGGCGACATCGAGATGCAAACCAATACGCGTGGCGGAATCATGAAGGGCATTGCGCGCACTTTTGCCGGCGAGTCGCTGTTCCTGACAACTTATACCTGCCGTGGCAACGGCGCGCTCATCACGTTTACGCCCGAAGCGCCAGGGTCCATCATCCCGGTTGAGTTACAGGCCGGCGAGAGTCGCATCTGTCAGAAGGACGCTTTCATGGTGGCCGAGGATTCCATAGAGTTAGAGGTTCATTTTCGCCGAAAGCTGGGCGCCGGCATCTTTGGTGGTGAAGGCTTCATCCTACAGAAGCTCAGCGGGCCGGGCATGGCCTGGGTAGAAATTTCCGGAGAAGTCCGCTCTTACACCTTAAAGGCCGGGCAGACCATGCGTGTCGATCCCGGACACATCGCCATGTACGAGCCGCAGGTAAGCTACGACATCAGCCGCGTCAAAGGCGCGCGCAATATTCTCTTCGGCGGCGAAGGCCTATTCCTGGCCACGTTAACCGGGCCCGGAAAGGTCTGGTTACAGAGCCTGCCTCTTGCCAATCTGGCCTCCAGCCTATTGCGCTATATGCCCACCAAGAGTAGCTAAGCGCACGACCAAGGCCATGGCAACGAATAAGGCCAGAGTCGACGACTCTGGCCTTACTCAACCCAATTGCG
>CAYLJW010000012.1:50785-106838 GCA_964384155.1 uncultured Ardenticatenaceae bacterium | reverse complement strand
AAGCTCCCCGCCCAGAGGTGGTACGGAACGCGCCCGCGTAACCGGCCACCTCGTTTTTTTTGGCGCAGGCCTCTTAGGTTCGTAGTTGCGCGATTCATCGCGCCTTCGCGGGGGAACGGACAATGAATTGCCTTACGACAAACCAATTGCCCTACTACGAAACCGTACGAACCTCTCTTTGCCTCCGACTACCGGATCTGTTACTCTGCGGCTATGCGCCTGGGATTGATGTTGGGTTATGCCGCCGGCCGCATCGAGCCGCCGCTGGATCTGGTGCGCGAGGCTGAGGACCTTGGCTATCACGCCGTGTGGACGGCCGAAGCGTATGGCTCCGACGCCGTGACGCCGCTGGCGTGGCTCGGCGCGCTGACGCAGAGCATCCACCTGGGCACGGGCATCATGCAGATGGCGGCGCGCAGCCCGGCCAACACAGCCATGACGGCCATGACCCTGAATCAGCTCTCTGGCGGCCGCTTTTTGCTGGGCCTGGGCCTTTCTGGGCCGCAAGTGGTGGAGGGCTGGCACGGGGCGCCCAGCACGCGGCCGCTGGCGCGCACGCGCGAATATGTGGACATTGTGCGCGCTGTGTTCGCTCGCCGCGCCCCGCTGCGCTACGACGGCGAGCTGTACCAGATCCCCTACCGCGGCCCCGGCGCAACGGGCCTGGGCAAGGCGCTGAAAAGCACGCTGCAAGCGGCCGCCATTCCAATCTACCTGGCGGCTATCGGCCCGCAGAATGTGGCCCTGGCCGCCGAAATCGCCGACGGCTGGCTGCCTATCTTCTTTGCGCCGGCGCAGTACGAGGCGGTTTTTGCGCCGCATGTGCAAAAAGGGCTGGCACGACGGCCGGCCCTCCCCGGCGAGCGCCCCTTCGACATTGCGCCCATGGTTCCCGTGGCCATCGGCGACGACCTGCAAGCGTGCTACGACGCGCTGCGGCCACTTCTGGCATTGTATATTGGCGGCATGGGCGCCCGCGACAAGAACTTTTACGCCACGCTGGCCGCGCGCTATGGCTTTGAAGGCGCGGCGCGTCAGATTCAGGAGCTATACCTCTCCGGCCAGCGCGCCGAGGCCGTAAGCCGCGTGCCCGCGGCGCTGATCGACGAAGTGGCGCTGGTGGGCCCCAGGGAGCGGCTGCGCGAGCGGCTGGCCATCTGGCGCAGCAGCCCCGTGCGCACGCTGAACCTGATGACGCAGGACGTGGCCGCCTTGCGCGCGCTGGCCGAGCTGCTGAGCTGAGTGCCCCAGGAGCGCTATGAGCCGAAAGAAACGTAGAGCGGCCGACGGCCGCGACCGGCGCCATCGCCGCGACGAGCTGCAAGACCTGGACCCTTATCTCGGCTGCCCGGCGGACGCCAGCCTGGGGCTGGAGCCGCTGGCCGTGGGCTGGCTGCGGCGGGGCCAGCCGTTCAACAGCGGCGCGCTGCCGCAAGAGTTCCCCGCGGCCCTGCTGCGTTTTTGCCTCGATCAGCACACGGTGTGCGCGCGGCCCGGCTCGCTGCCTTGCCCGCTGTGCGGTGAGCGGCCGCAGCCGCTGCAGGCAGCGGGCGACGGCCCATTGGGCGGCGTGGCGCAGCTCGGCGTGGCCGAGATCCGTGTGCTGGGCCGCGACGACATCTTTGCCGCGCCCACGCTGATTTACCATTACGTCACGGCGCACGGCTACCGGCCGCCGGATGTGTTTGTGCAGGCCGTGCTGCACGGCCCGCAGCCAGGCTCGGCGGAACATCGCGCCCTGGTGCGCACGCTGAGAGGGGGCTGAGCGGGCCGGCGGCAACATCAATTACCTATTAAATATGGCCGGGGCGGCTGTCCGCCGCCGCGGCTCTGTGGTACAACTCATCGCATGAGCATTCAACCGATCGACCAGGTGGACGATAAGCAGTGGCGGCGCACGCGCCGGCCCATCGCCATTGCCGGGCGCGAGCTGGCCCTGCGCCGCCTGGTGGAAGATCTGGTAGCCAGCGCGCCGCTCAAGGGCGACGCCTACCAGCGCATTATGCGCCGTCACGTGCTGCAGGGGCTGCCCTGGCTGTCTAAGAGCCAGGTGATTTCGGCCTACGAGCAGCTTTGCGACCTGGACGTGATGAGCTATGACCCGGAAGTGGTCACCATCTTGCAGAAAAAGCCGACGCGCTCGCAGGCCGGCGTCACGGTCGTGACGGTGCTGACCAAGCCATACCCTTGCCCCGGCAAATGTATCTTCTGCCCCACCGACGTGCGCATGCCTAAGAGCTACCTGCACGACGAGCCAGGCGCCATGCGCGCCGAGCGCCACGCCTTCGACCCCTACGCCCAGACCGCGGCGCGCATTGAGGCGTTGGAGAATATCGGCCATCCCGCGGACAAGATAGAGCTATTGATTCTCGGCGGCACCTGGTCGAGCTACCCGCGCAACTACCAGGAATGGTTCGTGAAGCGCTGCCTGGACGCCATCAACGGCGTAGAAAGCGACACGCTGGCGGCGGCACAGCAGCGCAACGCGCGCGCCGCGCGGCGCAACGTGGGCCTCGTGGTCGAAACGCGGCCAGACCACGTGGACGAAGATGAGCTGCGCTGGTTCCGCACGCTCGGCGTCACCAAGGTGCAGATTGGCATCCAGAGCCTGGACGACCGCATCCTGGCGCTGAATAAGCGCGGCGAGACGGTGGCCGACGTGCGCCAGGCGGTGCGCCTGCTGCGGCTGGCGGGCTTCAAAATCCACGTACACTGGATGCCCAACCTTCTGGGCGCCACGCCGCAGAGCGACATTCGGGATTTTGGCCGCCTGTGGCGCGACGTCGCCCTGCGGCCCGACGAGCTGAAAATCTATCCCTGTATGCTGCTGCCCAACGCGGAGCTGCTGGCGTATTACGAGCGCGGCGAATACCGGCCCTACAGCGACGAGCAGATTCTGGAGGTGCTGGTGGCCTGCAAGGCGCAGACGCCGCGCTATGTGCGCATCAACCGCATTATCCGCGACATTCCCACGACCAACGTGGTCGCCGGCATCAGCAAGGCCAACTTGCGCCAGATCGCGCAGCAGCGCATGGCGGCGCAGGGCCTGGCCTGTCGCTGCATCCGCTGTCGCGAGATCCGCCGCCAGACCGTGCGCGCCGACGAGCTGCACTTGCGCCTTGAGCGCTATGAAACAGACGCCACGACGGAGCTGTTCCTGAGCTTCGAGCGCGAGGATGAGCGCATCGCCGGCTTCTTACGCCTGAGCCACCCGCGCCGCGACACGGCGCACCCCTTTGCCCAGCTGCAGGACCACGCCATGATCCGCGAAGTACACGTCTACGGCCCGGCGGTGCCCATCGGCGAGAATAGCACAGGCGAGGCGCAGCACCTGGGCCTGGGCGCGCGCCTGGTGCAAGAAGCCAAAGCGCTGAGCCGCGCGGCAGGCTACGGCCACATCGCCGTAATCAGTGCCATCGGCACGCGGCAATACTACGAGCGGCATGGTTTTCGGCTGCAGGGGCTTTATATGACGGCGCCACTGGGCTAAGGCCGCGGGCCGGCTGGCAATCGCCCCGCTTAGCCGCGCGCTAGCGCAGTGGAATGGGCACGATGACCAGCACGAAGAGGAGGATCGCCAGCAGGCCGGCGAGCCGCCGCGGGGCGTTCAGGCCGGTGATGTCGTTCAGCGGCGGCGGGTGGTGCAGGCCGCCAAGCAGCACCAAGAAGGCCCAGAATAGCCAGGTCGGCGAGAGGGCAAAGCCCGCGGCGAACAGCAAAATCAGTGTGCCGCGCGCCACGTTGTGCGCGCTGCGCCCCAGCAGGCCATAAACCACGTGCCCGCCGTCCAGTTGCCCCACGGGTAGCAGATTGATGCCCGTGATCAGGATCCCTATCCACGCCGCAAACAAAACAGGATGCACGCGCAGCGTCTGGCCCGGCTGTAGCTCCACCACCAGGCCCGCCACCAAATCGACCAGAATGGAAGAGCCCAGCCTATCTAAGGTGAGGCCGCGCGCGAACTCCGGCGCCGGCTCGGAGAGCATCAGGCCCAGCACCAGCAACGGCAAGGCCACCACAAAGCCGGCGATCGGTCCCGCCAGGCCGATGTCGAACAGCACGCTGCGGTTCTTCATCGGCGAACGCACGGCGATAAACGCGCCCAATGTGCCCAGGCCGCCAATGGGCATGGGGATGAAATAAGGCAGGGTGACCGCCACGCCGTGCAGGCGCGCGGCGATGTAATGGCCCAGCTCGTGCACGCCCAGAATGCCCAGGATGGTCATGGCAAAAGGCGCGCCCAGGCGCGCCGCCGCCAGCAGTGGCTCGGCCTGCCCCGAAATGAGCAAGGCGAAGAAGCCATTGTTGCCCGCCAGCGTCGCGCCCGCCGCCAGCGTGGTCAGGATCGTGGCCAGCAGCAGCAGCGCATTGAGCATGGGATTGCCCGTTTTGGGCCGGCCAATGACCCCGCGCAGGGCCAATAGCTCGTCGTGCCCTCGCTCGCGGCGCAGCAGGGGCGTGTAGCCCAGGGCCTGAAAACGGGCGCGGATCTCTTCGTAAGCCGCGTCGTTTTGGTGTGGATAGTGGCCTGTAAAGGCAATTTCACCGTCGCGCCGCGCGCGAAGCTGCACGCCCTGCACATCGAACAGGCCCTGCAGCTCCAGGTGCAGCCGCTCCGCCGTGGCCTGCAGTGGGTCGCTGTAAAGCGGGTCGCCGTAAATAGGAAGCGATGGCAAAGGTTGCATCGGGTTAGATGCGCGGCAAAACGATGGCCTCCTGGCGCTGGTACTTACCCTTGCGGTCGGCATAAGACACTTCGCAAACGCCGTCGCCCTCCAGGAAGACCACCTGCGCAATGCCTTCGTTGGCATAAATTCGCGCCGGCAGAGGCGTGGTGTTAGAGATTTCCAGGGTGACGTAGCCTTCCCATTCCGGTTCAAAGGGCGTCACATTGACGATTAGGCCGCAGCGGGCGTAGGTCGACTTGCCCAGGCAGATGGTCATCACGCTGCGTGGGATGCGAAAATATTCCACGGTGCGCGCCAGCACAAATGAGTTGGGTGGAATGACACAGATGTCGCCTTTATAGTCGACGAATGAGTCCGAATTAAAATTTTTGGGGTCCACAATGGCCGAATGGACGTTGGTGAAGATCTTAAACTCGTCGGTGACCCGAATATCGTAGCCATACGACGATAAGCCGTAAGAGATGACGCCGTCGCGTACCTGCTCTTCGACAAAAGGCTCGATCATGCGCTGTTCTTGCGCCATCTGACGAATCCACCAGTCCGGTTTTACACCCATACTCTTCCTCCAAAAGGCTTGATTGAGCGCGCCTGATGACCGCGGCCAGCAGCGCCGCGCCAGGTCTGCAATGCGCGGCATTGTAGCATGCCGCCGCCTTCGTGACTACCAGGGCAGCGGCTGGCGATCGCGGAAAAAGCCGCCCGTGGGGCCATCGTCGGGCAGCAGCGCCAGCCACACGGCCGTGTCTGCCCCCTCTTCCAGCGAGCGCGTGGCGTTCGGCCCGCCCATGTCGCTACGCACCCAGCCCGGATCGACGCTGTTAACCAGAATGTTGCTCTCTTTTAGCTCGGCGGCCAGCACGCGCGTCAGCACATTAAGCGCCGCCTTCGACGCGCGGTAGCCCAACGCTCGCCCGCCCATACTGTTCAAAGAGCCCATGCTGCTGGAAACATTCACAATGCGCCCATAGTGATGCCGCGCCATCAGCGGCGCAAGCGACTGGCAGAGGCGCAGCGGCCCCAAGAAATTCGTCTCCAGCGTCTGGCGCACCAGGCCAGGATCCACCTCGCGCGCGTTCTGCCCGCGATCCAGGTAGACGGCGGCGTTGTTCACCAGAATGTCGGCGCGGCCATAGTCGTCGGCCAGCAATTTCACCAGGCGGCGGATGCTGTTCTGGTCGGCCACGTCCAATGGCGCAAAGGCCACATCGACCCCCCGCACTTGCAGCCCGGCGGCTGCTTGCTGCCCGGCCTCGGCGTTGCGCGCCGTCAACAGCACGTGAATGTCGCCCTGCGCCGCCAGATGGCGTGCGATCTCCAGGCCAATGCCACGGTTGGCGCCGCTGACAATGGCCACTTTCTTTTGCATCAGCTGTTCACTCCTTTGCCAGGCCTCACGCGCAGCTCAAGGCTTTGTCGTAGATCAGAACCGTCTCCGTAGCCGTCTGCTGCCAGCTAAAGCGCGCCGCCTGCGCCAGGCCCTTCTGCTTCATCTCGGCGGCGAAGCTGTCCTGAATAAGCAGCGCGATGATCGCGCCGGCCATCTGCCGCCCATCATCTGGATCCACGGCAAAAGCGCCGTCGCCCACCACCTCGGGCAGCGAGGCGGCATGCGTGGTCACCACGGGCACGCCGCAGGCCATCGCCTCTAGCGGCGGCAGGCCGAAGCCCTCATAACGGCTGGGATAGGCAAAACAGCTCGCGCTGCGATAAAGCGCCGGTTTGTCTTCTTCCGCCACATAGCCAATCCAGCGCACCCTGTCGCCTAGCTGCAAGCTGCCAATGGCCTCGTCGTAGTCTGGAAAGTTCGGCCCCGGCTGCGGCTTCTTGCCCGCCAGCACCAGCGGGTAATCTTCACCCATAGCCTGCGCCACGTAAGTATAAGCCTGCAGCAGAGTCAGTACATTCTTGTGCGCCGCGTAGCCCCCCAGGTACAGCACATAGAAGTCGGGCAGGTCATACTTGCGGCTGACAGCCATGTCCAGCAACAGGTTCGATTGCTCGCTGTATTGCGCCGCGGCCGCCAGGTAAATGGGCGTCACCTGCTCCGCGGAGATCTGCAGCCGCCTGACGATCTCGTCCCGGCTGAATTGCGAATCGGTGATCACCTGTGTCGCGCCGCGAGCTGCGGCGCTGACCAGGGCATTATATAGGCGCGCCCGCGCGCCGCGCCGGTAGTCGCGCACCGCCAGCGTGATCAAATCATGTATCGTAACCACCAGCGGCACGGCTGAACGCAGCGGCGGCCCCCAGTATGGCACGTGGGCCACGTCGGCCCCGGCCTGGCGGCAGGCGCGTGCAAAATCGACCTGCTCAAAAAGCACTTTGCCCAGATGCCCGCTCCGTGGCGGCGTGCGCAGCACGCGCACACTCGGCGGCGTCTGCTCAGGCTCGGCCTCATGCGGGTAAACCAGCGTAATCTCCAGGTCGCTGATATAGCGGTTCGCATAGTAGACAAGCTGGCGCGTATATTGGCCGCTGCCCGTGTCCGGCCGGTTCCAGAAATAACCGTTCAGTGCGAGATGCATGGCGCGGCCCGCCCTTAAAGATGCGCTTCAAACCAGGCCAGCGTGTCGCGCCAGGCCTGCAGCGCCTGCGCTTCGTCATAGCGCGAGGTAGTATCGTTGTGAAAAGCGTGGTCGACACCGGGATAGATGTTGATCTGATACGTCACCTGCGCCTCGTCCAGAGCTTTCTGCAGCTCCGGCAGGCCGGCGTTGATGCGCGCGTCGCGCTCGGCATACACGCCCAACACAGCGGCGCGAATGTTGGGCACGCTGTCCAGCGCCGGGCCGCGGCCGTAATAGGGCGCGGCAGCCTTCAGCTCGGGCATGGCCGTGGCCGTATCCCACGTCACGCCCCCGCCAAAGCAGTACCCCGTCATCACAATGCGCTCGCCGTCCACGCTCTCCAGGGCTTGCAGCGCCTGGAACGCGGCGCGAAAATCTTGCACATGGCGCTGCGGCGGCGCGTTGCTCAGCAGCCCCGGAATCTCATCAAAGTCCAGGGCTTCCGTGCCGCCCTCGCGTTTCAGTAGGTCCGGGGCCAGGGCCACGTAGCCCGCGCGCGCATAGCGGCGCGCGACGTCACGAATATGCGACGTCAGGCCGCGGTTTTCATGGCAGATCAGCACGCCCGGAAAAACGCCGCCGGCCGCCGGCTGCACCAGGTAACCATTTACCAGCTCGCCCTGGCTCTGAAAGTCTACTTCAAATTCAAGCAGCGCGCTGTCTCCGGCCGGCACAGAGAGCGGGCTGCGGGCATCGGGCGCCGCGCCATGGCCTGCACGCGGCGCCTGCGCCGTGGGCATCGGCGCGCTGGGCGAGGGTAGCTCTTCCAGCGCGCAGCCCAAAGCGTCCATCGTCGTGGCCGTCGCCGCCATGCTACCGGTAATAAAGGCCAGCCGGCGCACAAACTGGCGCCGCGAGAGCAGGCCCTCGCGGTAATCCTCGTAAAACTCCTCCACAAAATATTTCTGATCAGGGTTTAGCTGCATCATACGGCCTCCTTGGCTGCGCCGGCGGATAAATACCCGCCAATTATGCCACAAATCGCCATTCTGACTTGCCTCCCTGCCGCCGAGGCAGCGGCCTGGCAGCAAACAAAGCGCGGGCATCTTGCCCGCCACTCGCGGCCATCCTGGCCGCGCTCCTGTTTGCCGCAGAAGTCAGCCTATGCTACAATTGTGAAATGTTACACGAGCGATGCGTCGCGTGTCGCTTGCGTCATCCAGTAAAACAGAGAATGAGGCGCAGCCCAAGGCGGTCGTTCCTCTAGCAGAAAGCTAAACTCCTCGATCATGGCGGAATTTGAAGATCATCCAGCGGAGGAATCGCCTGACGTGGCCGACGAGATCCCTGATATCGTGATCGGACGATTGCCCATCTACCTCCAGGCGCTGACGCGCATGCTGGAGGAGGGCGAAAAGACGACGACCTCCTCACAGGAGCTCGGCGAGAGCCTGGGCATCAGCTCGGCGCAGATTCGCAAAGATCTCTCCCACTTTGGCGAATTTGGCAAACAGGGCACCGGCTACCACGTCAATTACCTGGTGGAGCAGTTGCGGCGCATTTTGCACCTCGACCGCGAATGGCGGGTGGCCCTGGTGGGCGCCGGATACCTGGGCCACGCCCTGGCCCATTACGGCGGCTTCATGCGCCGCGGCTTCCGCATCTCCTGGATATTCGACAACGATCCCGCCACGGTCGGTCAGAAACTAAACGGCATCACCGTGCGCCACGTAGACACCCTGGAGCGCATCATCCGCCGCGAGAAGGTGCAGATAGCGGTGCTGGCCGTGCCGGCCCACGCCGCCCAGGCCCTGGCCGATCGCCTTGTGGAGGCCGGCGCGGGCGCCATCCTCACCTATGCACCCATTAACATCAGCGTGCCGCCGCACGTACACGTGCAGTACAGCGATCCGGTGGTGCAGCTACAGCGAATGACCTACTATCTCGATATCAGCTAACCATCAGCCGGCTGCGCAATAAAAAAGCGGCGCCACATGGGCGCCGCTTTTCGTTTTACGTCCAGCGCGCAGCGCGTTCTACTGCAGGTTCAGGCTGCGCAGCAGCAGGGGTAGCTCAGTCAGCGCCTTACCCGCGCCCAGGGCGGTGCAGGCGATCGGATTATCCGCAATATAGGCCGGCACGCCGGTCTCTTGCGTAATCATGGCGTCGATTTCGCGCAGCAGAGCGCCGCCGCCGGTGAGCGCCATGCCGCGGTCGATGATGTCTGCCGACAGCTCCGGCGGCGTCTTAGCCAGCACGGCGCGAATCACGTTGACGATGGCCGAGAGAGGCTCTTGTAGCGCCTCCTCCACGTCATCCGAAGTCAGCGTAATCGTGCGCGGCAGGCCGGCTATCTGGTCGCGGCCCTGAATCGTCATTTCCAGCCGCTCCTTTAGCTCCGTGGCCGCGCCGACCTTGATCTTGATCGCTTCGGCCGTAGGCTCGCCCACCACCAGGTTATACTTCTTGCGAATAAAGCTGACGATTGCTTCGTCCAGGTGCACGCCGCCCACGCGCACCGATTCGGCGCAGACAATGCCGTTCATCGAGACTACGGCGGCCTCGGTGGAGCCGCCGCCCATATCCACCACCATATTGCCTGTGGGCGTGCCCACGGGCAGGCCGGCGCCGATGGCCGCAGCCAGCGGCTCGTGGATCAGATACACGTCGCGCGCGCCGGCCGCCAGGCCCGCTTCGCGCACGGCGCGCCGCTCCACGCTGGTCACGCCATAAGGCACGCTAATCATGACCATCGGCTTGCGCACGTTCAGGCGGCCGGTGACCCGTTGGATGAAGTAGCGCAGCATGGCTTCCGTGACGAAATAGTCGGCGATCACGCCGTCGCGCAGCGGGCGCATCACTTCAATCTCTTCCGGCGTGCGGCCAAACATCTCGCGCGCGGCGCGGCCCACTTCCACAATCACCGTCTTCTCGCCGTCTTCGCGCAAAGCAACCACCGACGGTTCTTGCATTACCACGCCGCGGCCCTGGTCAAACACCAGCACATTCACCGTGCCCAGGTCGATGGCGATACGAGAGGTTAAGAAGCCCACTGTTATTCGCCTTCGCGCTCGCCGGGGAACGGCGCGGCTGTGGCGCCGCCGCCCGCCACGGCGCGCCGCCGCCGGCCCGCGCCGCGCCGCCGGCCAATCTCGATGCGCGCCTGCGCGCGGCGCAGCGACGCCTCAATTTGCGCGTAACGCTCCGAATCTTCAGGAATGCCCTCGCGCATCGCCTGCTCGGCCCGCTCGCGCGCCCGCTGCGCGCGCTCCAGGTCGATCTCTTCGGCCTCCTCAGCCGAGTCGGCCAGAAGCGTGATGCGCTTGGGCAGAATCTCGGCGAAGCCGCCGCCAATCGCGAAATACTCTTCTTCGCCGCCACGACGCACAATCACCTCGCCAAAACCAAGCGTGGTCAGCATCACCATGTGATTGGGCAGGACGCCCATGCGCCCCTCTGGCGTGGGCAAGTTAACCGCGTCCACCTCGGCGCTGAAGACGGTTCGCTCTTGCGTCACAATCTCACATTGTATTGGCATAATTTCCTACCTCACGGCCAGCCTCGCGTGGGCCCGCCGTGCCTTCCTCAAAAGTTTAGGCCTCTTCGCGCAGCCTTTCCGCCTTGGCCACCGCCTGGTCAATGCTGCCGACCATAAAGAAAGCCTGCTCCGGTAGGTCGTCGTGTTTGCCGTCGAGGATCTCGCGGAAGCCGCGCACGGTCTCCGGAATGGTCACATATTCGCCGTTCAGCCCGTGGAACTTCTCGGCCACAAACATCGGCTGGCCCAGGAAGCGCTCGATCTTACGCGCGCGCGCCACCAGCAGCTTCTGGTCCTCGCTCAGCTCGTCGATGCCCAGAATGGCGATGATGTCCTGCAGATCCTTGTAGGTCTGCAGCACTTCCTTCACTTCACGCGCGGTGCGGTAATGCTCTTCACCCACGATGTGCGGCTGCAAAGCGCGGCTGCTGGAAGAGAGCGGGTCCACGGCGGGGAAGATACCCTTAGCGAACACGCTGCGCTCCAGGGTAATGCTGGCGTCCAGGTGAGCGAAGGTCACCACCGGCGCGGGGTCCGAGTAGTCGTCGGCCGGCACATAAACCGCCTGCATCGAGGTGATCGAGCCCGTCTTGGTAGAGGTGATGCGCTCCTGCAGGTCGCCCATCTCCGCGGCCAGCGTGGGCTGGTAGCCCACGGCGCTGGGCATACGGCCCAGCAGCGCGGACATCTCGGCGCCCGCAAGCACGTAGCGGAAGATGTTGTCGATGAACAGCAGCACGTCGCGCCCTTCATCGCGGAAATATTCGGCCATTGTCAGGCCCGTCAGCGCCACGCGCAAGCGCACGCCAGGCGGCTCGTTCATCTGCCCGAAGACCATGGCCACCGAGTCCAGCACGCCGTAATCTTGCAGCTCGTAATACATATCGGTGCCTTCCCGCGTGCGCTCGCCCACGCCGGCAAACACCGACACGCCTTCATGCGCCGTGGCCACCGAGCGGATCAGCTCGGAGATCATCACCGTCTTACCCACGCCCGCGCCGCCGTAGACCCCCGTCTTGCCACCGCGAATCAGCGGCGCAATGAGGTCCAGCACTTTCAGGCCCGTCTCGAACGTTTCGATGGTCGTCGACTGCTGCTCAAAGTCGGGCGCATCGCGGTGAATGGGGTACATGGTATCGGAGTGCGGCGTGGGCCGGCCATCAATGGCCTCGCCAATCACGTTAAAAACGCGCCCCAGCGTGGCCGGGCCAACAGGCACGCGAATGGGCTCGCCCGTGCTGCGCGCCACAGCGCCGCGCGCCAGGCCGTCGGTGCTGTCCATGGCCACGGTGCGCACCAGGTTGCCGCCAAGGTGCTGCTGCACCTCCAACACCAGGCGTCCGCCGTCTCCAGACTCAATTTCTAAGGCGTCGAAGATCTCGGGCAGACCCCCTTCGGGGAATTCAACGTCAATAACCACGCCACGGATGGCGCGAACGATTCCATTAGCCATAAGTTCCTCCAGATAGAAATCTATGCATGTGAGAGCGCTTCGGCGCCGCCGACGATATCCAGGATCTCGCTGGTGATGCTGGCCTGTCGCGCCTTGTTTCGTTCCAGAACCAGAAAGTCAATCAGCTCGCCGGCATTTTCGGTGGCGTTGTTCATAGCCACCATGCGCGCGCTGTGCTCGCTGGCTTTTGCTTCCAGCACGGCCTGGTACACCTGCAGCTCTGTAAAGCGCGGCACCACCTCGTTGAGGATGGCTTCGGCGTCCGGCTCGTAGTTGTAGGTCCGCGCCGCCGCTTCGGCCACGTCCACGCGCGAGACATACTCCGAGACGGCCAGCGCCTCCAGGTCCAGAGGCTTCAGCGGCAACAGCTGCTGCACCGTCATCTCGCGCATCACCAGGCTGACGAAATCCGTGTAAGCAACAAAGACGTCGTCCACGACGCCCGTCAGGTAATCGTGCATCAGCACTTCGACGATGGGCTTGATGTGGAAGATGGTCGGCTCGTCGGGAATATTATCGAAGAGGGCCACCACGTTGTAGCCGCGCCGCACCAAGAGGCTGTGTCCCTTGCGCCCCACAGAGATGACACGCGCCGGGTGGGGCAGGGCGCGTATGAAGCGCTCGGCGTAGCCCACGATGCTGGCGTTGTAAGCGCCCGCCAGGCCACGATCGCCGGTGATCACCACCACGGCCGAGTTCTTAATCTGCTCGCGCGCCGTCAACAAAGGGTGCCGCGCCTCGCCCACGCTTGGCTGCGAGGCCAGGTTCACCAGGATCTCATACGCCTTGCCCGCATAATCGCGCGAGGCTTCCACCTGCTTCTGCGCCTTGCTGGCTTTGGCCGCCGAAACGGCCGAGAGCGCGCTGGTGACCTGCGATATGTTGCGCACACTGCGGATGCGCTTGTTAAGTTCGCGTTCGGTAGCCAACAGACTCTCCTTCTCTAACTGCTCGTGTCGAATCCGGCGTTAAAGTCGCCCAGTGCCTGCTTCAGCCCTTCTTCGGTCTCTTCGCCGAAGCCGAACGTTTCCATGATCGAGCGCCCAACTTCTGGCCGCGCCGTGTCCATGTAGTGCAAAAACTCTTGCTTCCAGCGCGTCACGTGGTCTACGGGGATGTTATCCAGATGGCCGCGCGTACCGGCGTAAATCACCATCACCTGGTGGTCCAGGGGATAGGGCTGGTACTGTGGCTGCTTCAGAATCTCCATCAGCCGCGCGCCGCGGTCGAGCTGCCGTTGTGTGGCGCGATCCAGGTCCGAGCCAAACTGCGCAAAGGCCGCCAGCTCGCGATACTGCGCCAGGTCGGCCTTCAGGCCGCCGGCGACGCGCTTCATGGCCCGGCGCTGGGCGTCGCTCCCCACGCGCGACACCGAGTTGCCGGTGTTGATCGCCGGCCGCTGCCCCTGGTTGAACAGGTCGGTCTCCAGGAAGATCTGGCCGTCGGTAATCGAAATCACGTTGGTCGGAATGTAAGCCGAAAGGTCGCCCAGCAGAGTCTCGATAATCGGCAGCGCCGTCAGCGAGCCGCCGGTGCCGGGGATCTTCCTGATTTCGTAATTGTCGGGGTTATCCATGGCCTTCAGCGCTTCTTCGGCCCGCTCCCAATCGCCGTTGCCAAAATAGACTTCGCCGTTCACGCCGGCTTTGGTGTCGGCAGTGACTTCAGCGCCTTTCTCCACGACAACCAGCTCGTCGCGCAGGCGCACGGCGCGCTCCAGCAGGCGGCTGTGCAGCGAGAAAATGTCCCCGGGGTAAGCTTCGCGGCCCGGTGGGCGGCGCAGCACCAGCGAAATCTCGCGGTAGGCCCAGGCGTGCTTGGAAAGGTCATCGTAAATCACCAGCACGTCTTGCCCCCGCTCCATGAACTCTTCGCCCATCGCCGTGCCGGCGTAAGGCGCAAAATATTGCAGCGGCGCCGGGTCAGAGGCGCCGGCGACCACCACGATGGTGTAATCCATGGCGCCCTGTTCTTCCAGGTTCGCCACCACCTGCGCCAACTGGCCTACGCGCTGGCCAATGGCCACGTAGATGCAGATCATGTCCAGGCCCTTCTGGTTCACGATCGTGTCCAGGGCGATGGCCGTCTTACCCGTCTGGCGGTCGCCGATGATCAGCTCGCGCTGGCCGCGACCGATGGGGAACATGGCGTCGATGGCGATGATGCCCGTCTGCACCGGCGTATCTACGCCTTTGCGCTCGATAACGCCGGGCGCGATGCGCTCCACAGGCCGGCGCCGGGCCGTGTTGATCGGCCCCTTGCCGTCCAGCGGGCGGCCCAGGGGGTCTACCACACGGCCAATCAGCGCCTCGCCCACGGGCACCGAGGCAATACGCCCGGTCGTGCGCACTTCGTCGCCCGTTTCGATTTCAGCATAGTCGCCCATCACCACGATGCCGACGCTCTCCGGCTCCAGGTTAAGCGCCACGCCGGCCTGGCCGTTGGCAAACTCTACAATCTCGCTGGCCTTCACGTCGGCCAGGCCGCTGGCAATCACGATGCCGTCATAGACCGCCTGCACCGTGCCCACGCTCTGCCGGCCAACCTGCGGCTGAAACTCGTCGATCTGCTTGAGCAGCGCATCGGTGATGCTTTGAAACTCTGGGGAAAGGGTTGCCATACACCAACCTCCTTGTACTCTTGTCTGATAGAGACCTATGCTCTCATGAAATGACTGCTTGTTATCGGCTGAGACTGGCCACAGTCTCGGCGTCGAGGCGCGCCACCACGGCGCTAACCAGGCGCACCGCCTCGTCGTAATCCTGGCGGTGAATAATGGCGCCGTGGCTGTGGATGTGGCGTGCAGGGATGCCCACCACCACCGTGGGCACGCCCAGCTCATGCAGGTGAATGGCGCCGCCGTCGGTGCCGCCTCCCGGCATAGCGTTGAACTGCATCGAGATGCCCAGCTCGGCGGCGGTGTCGATCACCAGATCGCGCAGCTTCACGTTGGGGATCATGCGCGCGTCGTACAGCAGCACCGAAGGGCCGCTGCCCAGCTTCACATCGCTGATTTCGTCTTTAATGCCTGGCACATCGCCGGCAATATCCGACTCCAAAATAATGGCCACATCGGGATTCACGGCGCGTGCGCTGGTGGTGGCGCCGCGCAGGCCCACCTCTTCCATCACCGTGGCCACGCCATATACGTCGTTGACCTGCTCCGCACCTTCGTTTAGCTGCCGCAACACGTCGATCACCACGGCGCAGCCAATACGATTGTCGAAGGCCTTGGAAAGATACGTCTGCGGGTTGGCCAGCACCACAAAGTCGCTCAAGGGCACAACCGGATCGCCCACGCGCACGCCGGCGGCCACCACATCGTCGCGCGACAGCGCCCCAATGTCGATATACATATCTTTCTTTTTAACCAGTTTGTCGCGCTCATCCGCCTCTAACAGGTGCGGCGGCTTGGCGCCGATCACGCCCACCACGTCGCCCTTATGCGTTTTAATCACCACGCGATGGCCCAACAACACCTGGTCCCACCAGCCGCCGAGCTGCAAAAACTTCAGAAAGCCGTCCTTAGTGATGTGGCGCACCATGAAGCCAATTTCGTCCATGTGGCCCACCAGCATCACGCGCGGCCCTTCGCCCGCTTTGCGGCAGATGAGGCTGCCTAAATTGTCCTGTGTCACCTCGCCAAGAGGCTCCATATATTCGCGCAGTAGGGCGCGCACTTCGGTTTCATAACCAGGCACGCCATGCGCTTCCGTCAAAGATTTTAAGAACTGAACCGTATCATCCACGAAACTGTGACCTATTGGGGAAATTTTTCACAATATCTGACACACAGGCGTAGCGAACTACACCGCCGCGTAGCCTGGAACATATTACCTTACCGGGGGTCTTTTGTCCAACAATTCACAAACGGCGCTAAGCTGGCTAGAGACCAGTCAGCTTCGCAAGCGAGACCAGTCAGGTTTCCAAAACCTGATTAGTCTAAAAGCCGCAACCTTGCACGAGGCCAGGCCAACATTAGAATTAGGCTTTCAAACATTGCGCGCCCGGCGCCGCCGGGCTTATTAACGTCTCACCTGTTTTACAATAATGGCCTATGACCCCACCGGCCGCGCCGCACCGGCCAGCCACAGGCAAGCTGCTCTTTCCACTGTTGATCACCGGCGTCTATCTGGCGCTGGGCCTGCGCTTCATGGCTGCCATTCCACCCTTCGAGGGGCCCGACGAGCCACAGCACTTCGCCTACGTGGCCTGGCTGGCACGCACGCACCGCCTGCCGCCCGCCGGCGACGCGGCCTACGAGGCCGGCATTGACCACGAAGCCAGCCAGCACCCGCTTTACTACCTCATGGCCGCCCTGGCGGTGAGCGGCACAGACCTGTACAACCCGCCCATCGTCTATCGCCCCAATCCCCACTTCATCGGTCCCCTGGCGCGCAACTACCCCGACAACGACAACCGCGCCATCCATTATGAGGGCGACGGCCGCCCCCTGGCCGGCGGCTGGCTGGCCTTTTACCTGGCGCGCGGCGTTAGCCTGCTTTTCGGCGCGCTGCTGCTGGCCGCCGTCTATGGCCTGGCGCGCGAGATCTGGCCGCAACGCATCACGCCGGCCATCCAGAGCATGGCCCTGGCCGCGGCCACGCCGCAGCTCCTTTTCCTGGGAGCCGTGGTCTCCAACGATGCGCCCGCTGCCGCCCTGGGCGCCTGCACAATGTGGGCCCTGGCGCGCCTGCTGCGCCGCGGCTACCGTCCGCGGCGCGCCGTGCTGCTCGGCGCGCTGTTTGGCCTGGCCATTCTCACCAAAGCCAGCGCCCTGGCGCTGGCCGCGCCCATTGCCCTGGGCCTCGGCTGGCTGTGGCGGCGAACGCCGCAGCCGTGGCCCCGCCTGGCACAGATGGGCCTGCTCGTCGCCGGTGCCGCGCTCCTGCTGAGCGGCTGGTGGTTTGTGCGCAACTGGCTGGTGTTTGGCTCACCCCTTGGCCTGGAGACGCACGCAGCCACAACCTGGGCCATCGTCGATCCGGCCGGCGTGGAGCTGGCCTGGCGCCGCTGGTGGGAAGTGTTCCGCTCTTTCTGGCTCTGGTTTGGCTGGGGCACGGTGCGCGCCGCAGATTGGTTCTACCTGGCCATGGCTGGCGCGGCCCTGGCGGCAATCGTGGGCCTGGCCCGCGCCGCCTGGCGCGCCAGGCGGCGCACAGCGCGCCAGACGGCGCGCACGGCCATGTTGCTGCTGGCGGCTGTAGCCCTGCTGGCCATGGCCCTGCTGCTGGAGCTGTGGATGCGCGAGGTGATCGCCCCCTTTGGCCGCCTGCTCTATCCGGCGCTGGCGGCGGCCGTGATCTTGCTGGTGGCCGGCTGGCGGCAGCTTCAGCGCCACGCGCCCTGGCTTGTAGTCGCCTTCCTCTTGTCTTTCTCCCTGGCCGCGCCGCGCCTGATCTTGCAGCCGGCCTATGCCCGGCCCCCCCTGCTCACGGCCGCACAGCTCGAGGCCCTGCAGCCGGGCCTGGGCCTGCACCTCGGTCCCACATTTGAGCAGGCCTTTGCCGAGCTGCTGGCCGTGGATGTGCTGCAAGCGTCGGCGGCGGCGGGCAGCGTGGCGCCCGTGCGCGTCTGCTGGCGCGCGCTGCGGCAAGCTAGCGCCGACTACTCATTGCTGCTGCAGATCATTGGCCCGCAAGAGCAGCGCATCGCCGGGCGCAGCACCTATCCGGGCCTTGGTTCCTACCCTACGTCACAATGGCAGCCCGGCGACGCCTTTTGTGACCGCGTGCAAATCGAAATCGGCGCGCAAGCTGCCATAGAGCCCCTTGTCTACCAGCTTGAGCTGGCCATGCTCGACGTTCAGGCCAACCGCCGCCTGCCGCTGTATGACGCCGCGGGCAATGAGCTGTCCGTCGCCTTTGTCGATCGCCTGCGCGTCTACTCGCCAGAACGGGTGACGCCTGCGCCGCAGCCCGCTGCCGGCTCCGGCGCGGCCCTGCTGGCGCATGAGGTGCCCCAGCGCCAATGGCGCGCCGGCCACAGCTACCCCATCACCCTGCAGTGGGCCACCTTCCAGCCGCTGCCCACCGACTACCAGGTCTTCGTGCACCTGCGCGCGCCCGGAGCCGCCGCAGTCGCGGCGCAGGCCGATGGCCCGCCGGCCGGCGGCTGGTACCCTACCTCCTGGTGGCCCGTGGCCCAGGTGGTGCGCGACGCGCGGCAATTCGCGCTGCCAGCCGATGCGCCGGCCGGAACGTATCACCTCTACGTGGGCCTGTACGATCTGGCCGGCGGCGCCCGCATCACGCCAGAATACGACCTCGGCGCCATCCAGGTGCGCCCATGACGCAGCCTCAGATGCGCGCCCAGATGCGGCAGAGGGCGGCGACAGGCCGGCGCCTGATCTGGCCCGTGCTCATTTGCCTGCTGGCTTTCCTCTTGCGCATCAACGACCTCGACGGGCAATCCATGTGGAGCGACGAGGGCCTCAGCTATTACCGCGCGCAGCTCTCGACGGCGCAAATCCTGGCCAACACCATCACCGTCGACGGCGTGCGCACCGTCGATACCAATCCGCCCTTCTACTTCCTATTACTACACGCCTGGCGCGCCCTGATCGGCCACGGCGTCTACCAGTTGCGGCTGATGGGCGTGGCCGCCGGCCTGCTGGCCGCGCCGCTGATGGTGGTGCTGGGCCGCGCGCTTTTCGAGCGCCGCGTTGGGCTGCTGGCTGGCCTGCTGCTGGCCGTGTCGCCCCTACACGTGTGGCAAACACAGACCCTGCGCAACTACGGCCTGCTGCTTACGCTCAACCTGTTATCTTTTTATGGACTGGCGCGCCTGCTCACTGCGCCAGAAGGG
The DNA here is from genome assembly GCA_964384155.1 of uncultured Ardenticatenaceae bacterium. Classification (GTDB taxonomy): domain Bacteria; phylum Chloroflexota; class Anaerolineae; order Promineifilales; family Promineifilaceae; genus JAAYYY01. The sequence continues at coordinate 87,845 of CAYLJW010000012.1, read as the reverse complement.
TCGCGCCGCGGCAAATGGCTGGCCCTGTGGCTGGCCGCGGGCTTGCTGGGCATCTACACCCATTATTTCGCCTTTTTCGTCTTTGCCTTCACGCTGGCCGCCTTTGTCCTCGACCTTCTCTGGGCGCGGCGCGGGCGCTGGCCAGCGCGCCGCGCCCTCGTCGGCCTGGCGCTCGCGCTGGCCCTGCTGTCGCCGGCGCTGTGGGCCGCCTTCGACCGCTTTCGCGCCGGGCGCCAGTTCGACTTCGCCGCAGGTGATCCCTGGGGCATTGTGCAGCAGGCGGCCAGCGTTTTCAGCGTAGGCATGAGCCCCGTCCTCAGCCATCCCTGGCCCTGGCTTATCCCCGCCCTGCTGCTCTTTGCCGGCGGCATCGTGCTCGGCTGGCGCACACAGCCGCGCGCCCTGGCGCTGCTCCTGGCTTACCAGATTGTCCCCCTGGGCCTGCTGCTGGCGCTTTCGACCATCAATCCCCTGATCAACGGCACGCGGCACCTGCTCATCGGCCTGCCGCCCTTCCTGCTGCTCTGCGCCATCCTGCCGGGCATGTTGTGGGCCAGCGCGCCGGCGCGGCCCATCGCCGCCCGCCTGGCCTTGCTGCTGGCCCTGGCCATGATCATCATCCAGGTTATCTGGCTGCAGCGGCAATTTAACCACGCCGACTTTGTGCGCGACGACGTGCGCGGCGCGGCGCACTATCTGAGCCAGATGGCCCGGCCCCAAGATACGATCGTGCTGCACGACACACTGCTGCAGTTCACCTTCGACGCCTACTATCAAGGCGCTGCGCCGGTAGTGGCCGCGCCGCTGTTCGGCCGCCACGACGAAGCAGAGGCCATCGCCCGCCTGCAACAGGCCGGCGCGCCAAGCCAGCGCGTCTGGTTGCTCACCCACCCCCAGCCGCGCACCGGCTTTGCCCGCGACCTGCTGCCGCAGTGGGCCGAGGCCCATTGGCCGCGGCTGGCCACCGTGAGCTTCGACTGGATGTGGCTGCCCCTGCGCCTGCGCACCTACAGCCCGCAGCCCGCCGTCGAGAGCCTGCCGCTGCAGGCAACTGCCCTGGCTGCGGCCTATGAGAATGGCCTGGCCCTGCACGGCTACCAGATGCCCGCGGCGCTGCAGAGCGGCGCCCCTTTTATCGCTACCTTCTACCTCTCGCGAGCGCAAGAGGCCGCGCCGGGCGAAAATGTCGAGATCTCGCTGCGTTTTCTCGATGGCCAGGGCCGCTTATGGCGCCAAATCGACCAGCCCCTTTGGCCGGCTTACCCCCTGGCCCAGTGGCCCGCGGCCACCCTGCTGCGCTACGACCATATCACCGCCCTGCCCGTGGGCCTGCCGCCGGGCGACTACCAGGTGTGGCTGCGCCTCGTGAACCGCGAAGAGAACCGCAACCTGTCCCTGGCCGGCGGCGGCCTGGACCTGCGGCTGTCGGACATGCAGGTGTCGGCGGCGCCCTGCGAGCCGGCGGCAGCGCCCTGGCCCGGCTACCAGCAGGTAGACGCGCTGTTCGGCGGCAGCCTGCTGCTGAAAGGCCACGGCCAGGCCGCCGAACGTTATCTGCCGGGCCACCTGCTGGCCATCGACCTGCTGTGGTGCGTGCTACGCCCGCCGGCCGCAGACGTGCGCCTGCAGGCGCGCCTGCTCGACAGCCAGGGCGCCATCGTCGCCGAGGCGCAAGGCGCACTCACGCGCGAGGAATACCCCGCCGCCGCCTGGCAAGCCAACGAGCTGCTGCAGGGCCGGGCGCAGTTGCCCCTGCCTTCGTCGCTGCAGGCCGGCGCCTACACCTTGCAGCTCTCCGTGCTGAGCGGCGAACGGCCCTTGCCCGCCAACCTGGGCCTGGGCGGGCGCGCCGTCACCATCGCCCACATCACCGTGGACGAGTGGCCCAGGCAGAGCGCCTTCCCGCCGATTGCCACGCCTGCGCGCGCCGATTTTGGCCAGCCGACGCTCATCGAGCTGCACGGCTACGAGCTGGGCGCCGGCAGCCTGGCGCCCGGCGAGAGCACATCGCTCACGCTTTACTGGCTTTCGGCGGTGGCCTTTCCTGCCGAGAATTATTATGTTTTTGTGCACCTGATCCAGGAGGGGCAGCCGCCCCTTGCGCAGGCCGATGGCCCGCCCCTGGACGGCTTCCGGCCGACCTCGAGCTGGCGCGAGGGCGAGCTGTTTGTAGACCAGCGCACGCTCACCATTCCGCCAGACGCCGCCGAGGGCCGCTATGCCCTGACCCTTGGCTTCTATAATCCCGACAGCTTTGTGCGCCTGCCGGCCTTTGTCGACGGCGAACAGCAGCCGCAGGACACTGTCTTCTTGCAGTGGCTGGCGATTCAGCGATGAAAGGCAGCGCACTTCAGAAGCTCGCCGCGGCCCAAAGACCAGACAGGTTTCCAAAACCAGCCTGGTTTCCCAAACCAGCTTGCTCTAGGTGGCCCGCCTGGTCCCCCCGCCTCATCGCCGCCGTCTACCTGCTGCTCGCCCTTGGCGCTGGTGTGCTAAACCCCCTGTTTGAAGCGCCCGACGAGCATTGGCACTATTTCACGGCGCAGGCCATTGCGCAGACAGGCCGGCTGCCGCGCGTCGAACAGCCGCCGGACCCCTGGTTAGGGCAGGAGGCGGCGCAGCCGCCGCTGTATTATGCGCTGGCCGCGCTGCTCATTGCCCCGCTGGATACGGCTGCGGCGCGCGAGACCGTGTGGCCCAACCCCCATGTGCTGATGGGCGACGCCAGCGCCGTGACCAACCTGAACGCCTTCGTACACGGCCCGTGGGAGGCATGGCCCTGGCGCGGCTACGCCTTGGCGGCGCACCTGCTGCGGCTGTTTTCCAGCCTGCTGGGCCTGGGTACGCTGCTCTGCATCAGCGGCGCTGCGCGCTGCCTGTGGCCCGCCCGGCCGCAGCGCGCCGTGCTGGCCATGGCCATGGTCGCCTTCCTGCCCCAGTTTGTGTTCACTCATAGCGCCGTCAGCAACGATGCGCTGATCACCTTTCTGAGCGCGGCGGCCATCTGGCAGCTCCTGAGCTTATGGCGCAGCGGCTGGCAAAAGCGCTCGCTCTTGCTGCTGGGCGCAACCATTGGCCTGGCCATCCTCAGCAAAACGGCCGGCCTGCTGCTGCTGGCCTTCGCCCTGGGCGTGCTGCTGCTGCATGCTCGCCAGCGCCGCGCGCCGATGCTCCGCTCCGCCTTGCAGCTCGCCGCCTTCGTCGCCCTGCCGGCCCTGCTGTTCAGCGGCTGGCTGCTGCTGCGCAACTGGGCGCTCTACGGCGACATCACCGCCGCCAACCAGTTTGTAGCCCTTGCCGGCGGCGACCGCGCTTACAGCCTTTCGCAGGTGCTCGCCGAGAGCAGCGGCCTGTGGAGCTCCTTTTTTGCCATGTTTGGCTGGTTCAACGTGCGCGCGCCGGGCTGGGTCTACTGCCTGTGGAACGGCCTGGTGTTGCTGGCCCTGGCCGGCGCGGCGCGCCGCCTGTGGCCGGCGCGCCGCGCGCCGGCAGCCAGCCCGCCAGATCGCGAGCGCCTGCTAATTGCCGCCTGGCTGGCGCTGTGGCTCGTGCTGGTCTATGCCGGGCTGGCGGCCTTCATGCTGCGCACGCCCGCGGCGCAGGGCCGTCTGCTCTTTCCGGCCTTGGCGCCGCTGGCCCTCGGCCTGGCCTATGGCCTCGACGCCTGGCCGCGCGCGCGAGCGCTATGGCCCCTGCTGGCCCTCGCCGCCGCCATAGTCTCGCTCTTCTTCGTGATCCCCAGCCGTTACGCCCTGCCGCAAACAGCCGCTGCCGGCGCGCTGCCGGCGGGCGCCACAGAGCACCGCGTGGAGCTGGGCCAGGGCCTGACGCTGCTCGGCTACCAGATCGCCTCGCCGCACCTGCAGCCGGGCCACGTGCTGCAGGCCACCCTCTACTGGCAGGCGACGGGCGCGCCCACGCCGCGCCACGAAGCGCCGCAGCTCGTGCTGGAGCTGTTCGGCCGCGAGCAGGCGCTAGTGGGTAAGTTCCAGGGCTACCACGGCCGCGGGCTCTACCCCGCGTCGCTGTGGCCCCGCGATGCGATCGTCGTCGAGCAGGCGCTCGTGCCCCTGGCGCGCACCATGCGCGCGCCTACCGAGCTGCGGATTCAGGCCGGCCTGGCCGCTTCGGCGCAGCGCGAGACCATCGCCACCGTCGAAGTAGAGCCTGCCCAATGGCCGCAAGCCCCGGGCGCGCCGCTGGCGCAGCTCGCTGCAGGCATCGACCTGCTGCAGGCCACGGCCGCGCCGCAGCGCATCCGCGCCGGAGAGGCGATCACCGTGTCCCTCGGCTGGCAGGCGCGGCAGGATGTGCCCGCTTCGTTCACCACCTTTGTGCACCTGGGGCCGCCAGGCGAGCCGCCGCTGGGCCAGGCCGACGGCCTACCCCTCGGCGGCTACTACCCCACGTCGCGCTGGCAGGCCGGCGAGGTCATCCTGTCCGACGAGTATGTGCTGCGCACCACGCCGGCCCTCGCGCCCGGCCGCTACCCACTCACGGTCGGCCTCTACGATGCCCAAAGCGGGCAGCGCCTGGCGCTCACCGTCGACGGCGAGCGCCAGGCGCACGACGCCTATATGCTCGGCTGGATCGAGGTAGTACCTGTCGAGTAGGTTTGAGTCTACTTCAAATTGATGTCAATAATCTTGCTCAGAAAGAGCAGGAAAAATAGCGTTGCCAGCGACGGCCTTAACAGCAACCACAGGCTGCGTGGCACCGGGCCGCCAGTGAGCACCGCCGCTGCCAGCACGACGAAGTAGGCCACGATAAGCGCTTTAAGGATGTAAATCTCGCGCTTGATGTCGCTTTTGTACGCCGCGTAGGCCAGAGTGCCCATGTACGCCAGCGCCGTTGCTGCGACGGCGATTGTCATCCACCAGTTAAGGGTCATACGTCCTTCCCATATATAAGCCCTTCCGCATTTGCTATACTGTACCCATGAAACGGTCGCGCCTTTCCCTCTTGTTCATGGTTGCATCCGGCCTGATTCTCCGACTCGCCCTGGCGACATTCACCGAAGGCAACTTTGACGGCGTGAGTTATGGCATCGTCGCCGCCATAGTCGAGCGCGGCGGGAACGTGTATGCCGAAACCGCCCGCTACAACTACTCCCCGTTTTGGTTTCACATGCTGCACATTCTTGATGGCATGTCTGCCGTTTTCGCGCTGCCTCTTGTAGTAACGGTACGTTATTTCCTCTCGGCTATCGACGTGGTTAACGGCGTGCTCGTGGGCAAGATTTCCGGCTCTCGCACGGCGGTGGCCCTGTATCTCCTGTCTCCCGTTGCCATTCTCATTACCGGCTACCACGGGCAGTTTGATACCCTTGCCGCCCTGCCGCTGTTGCTCATTCTCTACCTGCACAGACGTGGCAATCTCGACATGCGCCAGTTGTTGTTGCTGGGAGCGGCAGCCATCCTCGTCAAGCAAAATACCGTGTTCGCCGTGTGGGCGCTTTTCGTGCTCCTGGCCGGCAACTATCGCGCCGTCGCCATGATGGGCATCGCCGCCGCCGCATTTCTGCTCTCGTTTACACCCTACGTCGCCACCGGGGCGCAGGGCATCGTCGATAATGTCCTGCTGTATGACGCCATCAACGGCACCTATGGGCTGTCGGCGTTGTTCCCCGTGCCGCTCGTCAAGCTGGTATTCTGGCTTGTCATGCTGGGCCTGCCGTTTGCGCTCAGGCGGTTGCGGGTAGCGCCTGCCGACGGCGTTCTCATTTCCTTTCTGGCCTTCCTTGCTCTCAGTCCGGGTATCGGCGTGCAGTATTTCATCTTCCCTGCGCTGTTTGGTAGCTTGCGCCCCGGCCGGTTCCACGCTGCATTTTCCGGCGTTGCGTTCGGCGTGATTGCCATGTACTACGCCGCCAACTACGAGGGTTGGAACTTTGTCTGGGTGCTCATTGCGCTCTGGCTTGCCAGCTACTTTGTCTCGCTGCGTGTGGAAAGAAGAAACGTATCTCATGTGGCTATCACTCCTCCTTCCAGCTTTGCAAATTGACATAGACAGGTGAGCTGTTGCGCGAATCACCGCCCCACCAGACCTGATCGGGACTCGCCGTGTATGTTGTGCGCCCTCTTGTGCCCAGCGAAAGCCAGTTTTGACCGTCGCTGGAAAGGAAATACTCAAAGTTCGTGCCGTTGTCTGAGATACACATCCATAGATAGCCGGTATAGGGCCAGGGTGCTCTATTGACTACCTCGGCTACGTCGGCGGTCGGTCCGCTGGATGTGGCGACGGCAATGCTATTATTGCCGTTATGGCCCATCCTCATATGTTCCAGTCGGCCGGTACTGCTATCCCTGAATCCCAGATGGAAAAATGCAAAATTTACTCCCTTGTAAGTTGGAATCATGAGGGCCGTGATTGTGTACGGTGTGGAAGGCGCAGTCTTTACCCGCGCCCTGATGCTCATGCTGGCGCTGGCCGGAACGGTAAGCGTGATGCCCCCCTTGGTTTGACTGATGGCTGCACTACCCTGATTAGCCCATGAAAAGCCAGAGTCGTTCGGCGCGGTAAGCGGAAAGATTGGCCCCCAGGGTGCCCACGCCGCGCCCGTGTCTCGCTCTACGACAAAGCCGTCTGATGGCAAGAACAGGTCGCCATCGCTGCCGGCGGCGGGCCTGCTGGCATAAGCGGCCGTATACGAGCTGTCGCCGCTTCCGCTACCAGATGGCAGGCTCCCCCAAGTCACTTTCTTCTTGTTGTAAGTATCCTCGCTGTCCTCGATGAGTAGCAGGTCTCCGCTGACCGGTGTCACCTTCTGCGTGATGGCGTTAATTTCTCCTGCTACATTATCGTGTATGGCGTCGTCGTCTGATGATGAACCGCCGCCCGCTCCCGTATCGCTCCAGTTTGTGCCGTCGTAGAACAGGAGCAGCGTCTTGTCACCACTCAGCTCAAAATCTACAGCGACGTTGAGATTGATATTGTCCGCGCCGTGCTTGACGGTAATCGTGTCGCCACTGTCGGCCTGAATAAGCAGTATCTGCCGGTCACTTGCCGCCGTGATGGTTTCCAGGTCGTCACTCGTGCCACTTTCGGCGGCGATGATGTGATAGTCGGTCGTCGCCGTCACCGCCCCTGAGCCGATGGTTAGCGTCGAGGGACTATCTGCCGCAAGCGGGCGCGTCAATGAATCGTCGCCGCCCCACAATCGCAGGTCCATGAAAATATCTGCGGCCGTGATGCGCGTCTGTCCGTTGTAGAAACGTATGGCGGCGATGGGCCGGTGGGCGTCTCCTAGCGTTTCCACAATCGCCCCGACGACCGCAGATGAGAATGGAGGAGTAGCCGCATTGCTGGCAACGCTGCCTCCGTCTGTGATGGCAAGGGCTTCCGTGGCCCTGTCCAGAGAGATAGCAATGAAGTGCTGGATGCCAGGCGAGGCCGGTATGAAAGCGGAAAGGCTGGCGCTGTCGCCCGTGTGCCATACTTTCATCTCGCCATCGTAGCGGTAGAAAGCCTGTTCCACCGTGACTGCCATCGACGGCGGAGAGGTTGGGCGCGCTGCCAGCGGTAGGAAGGCCAGGCCGCGAATGTAGAGCGGGTCTGGACCAAGGCGGTCGTGCGTAGCGGCGTGCGGAGCACCGCCGCTTCCCACGCCGCCGCCCGTTTGCTCTGCGCCGCCAAAGGCGTCCTCGCCATAGATGACGTAAGCGCCGTTCTCCCACAGCATGCGCACGCGCAGGTTTGGATGGCGAGGCACGCCGCGATTATAGGCAAATGCCGGCCCCCCCCTTGCCGTTGGCGCCCAGCCGCACATGCACCCACCCCGGCCGGTTGGCAACGCGAATGGTATAGGTGCCGTCGCCGTTGTCACGCCCCAGACGAGCGGAATTCCAGCTGTGATCGCGTTGCCAGTTATGAATCTGCAACAGGGCGTCTTTCAGCTCGCTCATTCCGCCACCCATAGCGGCACGATGACGCCCATGCGGTCGCTGGGAAAACTGAAACCGAAAGCCCAATCGCCCGTCTTGTCGGTGAACGTCTGCCCGCCATTTGTCGAGATGAAGATACCGGAGCTGGTCAGCGCGTAGTACCTGCCGCTCTCAGACGGAAAACCCCGGTGCCCTGCAAGGTTCCGCTTAATCCGCTAGCCGGGCGTTGCGTGAAGGTTGCCGCGCCGTCGGTGGACACCCACATCGTGTCATCGTTCTTCCAGTGCACGACGATGTCGGCGTCGACCGTATAGGTCTCGATCCCGGTGCGCTTCACGCTAGTTGCGGCATCGCCGTTGATTGGCGAGCTGGTCACACCGCCGTCGGTGGATTTGTGTGAACCGTTGTCAAATCCGATATACAGGACCAACCCGTCCGAATTTTCGTGATATGGGCAATGCAGACAGGATGCCGCCTGGTAATCCTTACCGCTTGGAAACGACTTAACCAACGCCCAACTATCACCATCATCATTACTTCGGTAGATGCGCCCGAAGCTGCCACCATCGGCTTTGTAGAGGATGTGACTACCCGCACTACCGTGCGGAACAACGTCGAATGAGCCGGTGTCGTTACCAAGATTTCCCGCGTTTGTAGCCACCTGCACGTGAGACCAGCTGGCGCCACCGTTATGGAAACTCGGGAGCGCTCTAACAGGTACAAATAGGATACAAAAGCGGCAAAATTCGTTGACAGCTCCCCCGCCGCTTATTACAGTTTTTGCGTCTATCCCAACCAAACCTTCCACCTGCACACCGCCCCATATCCCCATCATTCCCCCCGCAGGCTCAAACAGGAGATGACCTATGTTAACCTTGCTCGCGCGCAACTGGTGGGTCCTGGCGCTGCGCGGGGTGCTGGCCATCATTTTCGGTATCCTGGCATTCGTCTGGCCGCAGTTGACCCTCCTGACCCTCATTTATCTGTTCGGCGCTTATGTCCTGGTCGACGGTTTCTTTGCCCTAATCTCCGGCATCCGCTCCTATGGCAGCTACGACCGCTGGTGGGCGATGTTGATTGAAGGCATTCTGGGCGTCATCGTCGGCATCCTCACCTTAGTCTGGCCCATCGCTACCGGCCTGGTGCTGCTTTATTTCATCGCCGCCTGGGCCGTGGTCACTGGCATCTTTGAAATCATCGCCGCCATCCAGTTGCGCAAGGTAATCCGCGGCGAGTGGCTGATGGTGCTCAGCGGCCTGGCCTCGATTGCCTTTGGCCTCCTGCTGGTGATTTTCCCCGGAGCCGGCGCGCTGGGCCTCACCTGGCTGATCGGCGCTTATGCCATCGTCTTCGGTATCCTGTTCATCATCCTCGCCTTGCGCCTTCGCGGCCTGCAGGGCCAGCAAGACTTGGAGCCCGTATATGATCCAGGTACGTGATACCTTGAAGGTAAGATTCGGCAAAATCGACCAGGCCGTTGCGCTCTTTTCTGGCGCACATCCCGCCGCTCCGTTTACGGCGCCGCAATACCAGCTCAACGTGCTCACCGACATTTCGGGGCCCATGTACACCCTGATCAACGAGTTTGTCGCGCCCAGCCTGGGCGCATTTGAGGCAGCGCGCGACGAGGCCTACGCCCAGCCACAGTTCGACGAATGGTTTGGCCAATTCCAGCAGTTCATCGAGGGCGGCCGGCGCGAATACTTTACCATCGAAGGCGACTATCGCCCCTGGTCGGCCGCAGGCATGATTGTGGTGCGCGAGACCTACCATACATTTAAGTGGCAGATAGAAACCACCGTGGCGCTGCTAAAGCGCTACGGCGCGCTGCTCGTCGACCACGGCGTGGGCCATCACCCCCGCGTGCTCACCGATGCCAGCGGACCCATGTTCCGCGTGGTGATCGAGACCGAAACAGAAAGCATGTCCACCTGGGAACGGCAGCGGCGCAGCCTGTACCAACAAGTCGAGTTTGAAGTCTGGTTCAACCAGATGCTCACGGCCGCCGAAAGCGGCGCCCATGATTTCTACCGCGTGGAATACACGCATAACTAGCCGGCGACCATAAGCAGCGCTTGAAAAGGCGCTTCGCGCCGCGAGCCCGGCAAAAGGGAAGCTTGTGGTGAATGACATACACCAGAACGGGCCAAACGAGGCGAAGCGGCCCAATATCCTGATCCTCTGCATCGACCAGTGGGACACCCACATGGATCTGCCCGGCGACGTGCGCTTCCCGGCCCTGGAGCGGCTGGAGGCCCAGGGCGTCAGCTTCGACAATCATTACTGCACCATACCCATCTGTACGCCATCGCGAGCCACCATGTGGACCGGCCTGCACGCCAACCTCACCGGCGCCTTTGAAAATACGAACTACGGCTGGATTGAAGGCTTGTCTCCCGACGTGCAAACCATTGGCCACATGCTGCGCCAGCAAAGCTACTACACCGCCTTCAAAGGCAAGTGGCATGGGTCATGGCTGCCGCACAGCGAAGACGCCCTGGAGCCGTTCGGCTTCTCCGACTACCAGCATGAGCATGATTGTGCTGCTGCCCCTGGCCTCGGAGTTCCGCAAACGCCACCAGGGTAGCGCGGACGTTGCTCCGGCGGCCGCCGGCCGCTCAATCATGCAAGAAGGCGAGCGTTCTGGACTATAGATAGAGAAACGGCATAAATGGCCATACCTCAGACCGAAGAACGCCCGCCGGATCTGGCCCGCCCGCAGTTAGACCTGCCGGGCCTGAGCGAGCTGCGCGAAGCGGTCGTTAACCACGCCGAGCTGCCCAGCCGCTTGAAAAGCGCGCCCGATGACGCTATCATTCTGCCGTAAGAACGCCTGGAATCCCACTTCAGCCGTCTAATTTCCCACCGCTGATTGCAGTTGATGTGACAGAGAGGCCATTTCGGGCACGCGCCGGCCCTTCCGCGGCGCCTGAGTTTTAAGAATATCGTGTCGCTCGCCACACGGTTATAGAAGGAGTTAAAGTAGATGAAAATTGGAATTCTGACCGGCGGCGGGGATGTGCCGGGCCTGAATCCGTGTATTAAAGCGGTCGTAAACCGCGCCGAAGCCGATGGCCATGAGGTGATCGGCATCCGCCGCGGCTGGAACGGCCTGCTGGCGTTTAACCGCGACGACCCCGACAGCTTCCATAAGAACCTGATTCCCCTGGACCACCAGGTGGTGCGCACCATCGACCGCACGGGCGGCACCTTCCTGCACACCAGCCGCACCAACCCCAGCAAGGTGAGTCCGGGCTACATACCAGAATTTCTACAGGACCCCGACCATCCCGATGCCGAAGCCAGCGATCCGCGGCCGCGCGACTTCACGCCGCACGTGCTAAAGAACCTGGAGCACCTGGGCATCCGAACGCTGATCCCCATCGGCGGCGACGATACGCTAAGCTACGGCGAACGGCTGCACAGCGAAGGCTTTCCCGTGGTGGCCATCCCCAAGACCATGGATAACGACGTGTACGGCACCGACTACTGCATTGGTTTCAGCACGGCGGTGACGCGCAGCGTACAATTTATCCACCAGCTACGCACCAGCACCGGCTCGCACGAGCGCATCGCCGTGGTGGAGCTTTTTGGCCGCAACAGCGGCGAGACCAGCCTCATCAGCTCCTACCTGGCCGGCGTCGACCGCGCCATTATCTCTGAAGTGCCCTTCGATCCGGAGCGCCTGGGCGAGCTGGTGATGCGCGACAAACGCAGCAACCCCAGCAACTATGCCATGGTCACCATCAGCGAAGGCGCGCACATGATCGGCGGCAAGGTGGTAGAGTTTGGCGAGGCCGACGCCTACGGGCACCGCAAGCTGGGCGGCATCGGCGAGATTACCGGCGAAGCGCTGAAGATGATCACCGGCGAAAAGCTGATCATCCAGCGCCTGGCCTACCTCATGCGCTCCGGCGCGCCCGACGCCCTGGATCTGATGGTGGCCGTCAACTTCGCCAACATGGCCATGGACCTGATCGGCAACCGCGTCAGCGGGCGCATGGTGGCCTTGCGCGACGGCACCTACACGCACATCCCCATGAGCACGGTCACCAGCGGCCTGAAGCGCGTGGACGTGGACGAGCTCTACGACGTCGCGCAATACCGCCCCAAAGTGCGCCACGTTCTGGGTAAGCCCATGTTCCTCTACTAACGCCCAAACTGTTTCGCCAGCGTCGAAGCCGATAGGTGAATGAGCGTGGGCCGCCCGTGGGGGCAGGTGTGCGGGTTGTGGCACTGTTCGAGCTGCTTGATCATCGCTTCCATCTCGGCCATAGCCAGCGATTGCCCGGCCTTGATCGCCGCCGTCTTGCACACGCGCAAAATGATGCGCGCTTCTTCTTGATCGGCCATCGGTCTGGCGCCGCTCTCCAGATCTTCCACCACGGCGCGCACGGCGGCCGCCGGATCGAGCCTGGCTAACAGCGCGGGCACGGCGCGGATCATAAACGTGTTGGGCCCAAAGGGCTCAATGCCAAAGCCCACGTTGGCCAGCAGCTCCAGGTGCTCCTCCAGCAGCGCCGCCTGGTCCGGCGGAAGCTGCACGCTGGCGCCCGTGACCAATCCTTGCGCGGCGATCTCCTCGCGCTGCCGCGCGGCCATAAACTGTTCGTATAGTATGCGCTCGTGGGCCGCATGCTGGTCGATGAGGAAGATGCCGTCGGGCCCCTCGGCGATGATATAAGCCGCACCCACCTGGCCCACCACGCGCATAATCGGCAGGTTGGCCGGCTCATCGGCCGCTGCCAGCGGCGTCGCCTGCGGCGCGCGCTCGATCACCGCGGACCCGGCCTGTTCGGGCCACGAGAACTGCAAGTTTTGCTGCGGCGCGGGCAGCTCGTGGCGCGCAAACGCTTCCTGGTCCAGCGCGCCGCCCCAGCCGGGGTAGGCCGAACGATTGGCCGCCGGCCCTGCGCCCAGCCCCAGGCCGCGCACGGGGCTGCCGTCAATCAGCGTGCGGCGCACGGCGCGCTGCACCGCACTAAAGGCGGCGTTGCCGTTGCGAAAACGGACCTCGGTCTTGGCCGGGTGCACGTTCACGTCTACCTGCTCGTAGGGTACGTTCAGAAAGACCACCGCCAGCGGATAACGTCCTGTGGGCAGCATGGTGTGGTAAGCCTGAATGATGGCATAGGTCAGGCTGTTGTCCTTGATCCAGCGCCCATTGACATAAAGCGCAATCTGGTTGCGGTTGGAGCGGTGCAGGCTGGGCGGCCCTACGAAGCCGGCAACCGTGATGGCGCTGTGCAGGCCGGCGGAACTCTCGCCGCCCTCATCGCCGCGGGCGTTATGGGCCGCTTCAATCTCCAACAGCTCTTGCGCCATTTCGGGGCCATAGACCGCCAGCAGTACATCGCGCAGGCTGCCGTTGCCGCTGCTCTGAAAAGTGATACGGCCGTCGTGCGTCAGCCGGAAGCGCACCTGGGGATAAGCCAGGGCGTAGCGCGTGACATATTCGTCGATCAGGCGCCGCTCCGTGGTCACACTCTTTAGGAACTTGCGCCGCGCCGGCAGGTTGTAGAAAAGGTTTTCGACCGCAATGACCGTGCCTTGCGGCGCGCCCACGGCGTCGCGCGCCGTCTTCTTTCCGCCTTCCATCACCAGGCGCGAGCCGGCTTCCTCGCCCCCCGTGCGCGTGACGGCCGTCAGCCGGCTCACGGCGGCGATCGCCGCCAGCGCTTCGCCGCGAAAGCCCAGCGTCTGGATGGCCGCCAGATCGTCGGCCGAGGCCAGTTTCGAGGTGGCATGGCGCAGAAAGGCCGTTTCTAGCTCGGCCGCGGCGATGCCGCCGCCGTCGTCGGCCACCTGAATCAGCGCCTGACCGCCGTCGCGGATATCTACCTTCACCGTGCGCGCGCCGGCGTCCAGAGCGTTCTCCACCAGCTCTTTCACCACCGAGGCCGGCCTTTCGACCACTTCACCGGCAGCAATTTGTGAAGCGAGCTGATCCGGCAAAATTTGAATAGACATAGGCCCATTTTAGCACAACGGAAGTTGCTTCACCCTTTTTAGCCTACTATACTTTGTGCCGCGAAGCCTATGCCTTTTACTCCTTCTTACGAAGTCGGCGACGAGCGCCGCGCCTACACCTTCCGCAGCGGGCCCACGGGCTGCCTCATGCTCCACGGTTTCATGGGCAGCCCCATCAGCTCGCGGCCCATGGCCCAATTCCTGGCGCAGCAGGGCGTCACGGTGCATTGTCCGCTGCTGCCGGGGCATGGCGCGCTGCCGGAAAACATGCGCGGCGTGCGTTACCAGCAGTGGATTGCCGAAGCGGAAGAAGCGTTTGCCACCCTGGCAGGCTGCTGCGACGAGACATTTATCATGAGCCACTCCATGGGCACCGTGCTGGCCGCCCACCTGGCGCGCCAGCAGCCAGAGGTCAAAGGGTTGATCCTGCTGGCGCCGCTGTACAAGCCGCCCAGCCGCCTCATCTCCCTGCTGCGCGCGGCCCGCTTTGTGATGCCCTGGTTTTATCCCTGGCCCATCAAACGCCTGCGCCGCCTCACGCGCGAGCGCCTGCTCGACCTATACCCCGATCTGGACCTGACGGATCCGCAGGTACGAGCCTGGATTCCGCAGGCCACGCGCATCCCAACCGGCGCCATCGACGAGATGCGCAAGATGGCCGACAAAGGCCGCCGCCTGTGGCCGCAGCTCAACACCCCCGCGCTGCTGATCCAGGGTGGCCGCGATATTGCCGTGAAGCCCGGCAATACCGAGGCCATTTTCGCCATGTTGCCGGCCAGCGATAAGGCTTTGCGCATCTTTCCCCACGCCGGTCACGAGCTGATGCGGCCCTTCGAGCCGGTGCACCGCGACGTGTGGACCCTGGTTCACACCTTCATTCAAGAGCGCGCCGCTGCCCTCAGCCCAGAAGCGCCAGCGCCGGCGCCAACCGCCTGACCTGGCGCCGGCCAGAGCCGCGGCGTGTATCTCTTTGGCAAGAGGTGCGCTTGCGGTATAATTCGCCTCGGTCAAGTGAAACCCCCGATTGTGGCGGTTAGCTAAGGGAGGATTGCGCTGCATGGGGCGCGTTCCAACAATACTCATCGACGATGAGGAGGAGAATATGAAGAACACATTTACCCTGGTAACACTCTTGCTTCTATTCACACTTCTACTGGCAGCCTGCGGCGGGCAAACCGCCGATGACAGTTGCGCCAGCGACGACGTGTTCTGTGTCGGCCTCGTGACCGACGTGGGCCAGATAGACGATAAGTCGTTCAACCAGTCGGCCTGGGAAGGCGTGCAGCAGGCTGAAGCAGACCTCGGCGCGCGCGTTGACTTTGTCGAAACGGCAAACGCCACCGATTATGAATCCAACATTGGCCTGTTTGCCGCCGACAATTACGATGTGATCGTCACCGTCGGTTTTGCCCTGGGCGAAGCCACCATCCAGGCTGCGGCGCAATATCCCGACATCGACTTCATCGGCGTCGACCAGTTCGTCTCGCCCGTAGCCCCCGACGGCTGGGAAGGCGATTGGCCACCGGCCAACCTCGCAGGTCTCATCTTCCCTGAGGATCAGTCTGGCTTCCTGGCCGGCGCTCTGGCGGGCATGATGACCCAGAGCAACACGATTGCCGCCGTGCTGGGCACCGACCTGGTACCGCCTGTGGTCGCTTTCAAGGAAGGCTATGAAGCAGGCGCCCGCTACGTAAACGAAGATATCGAGATTATTTCGACCTATCATCCCGGCGGCCTGGATATGGCCTTCACCGATCCCGGTTGGGGCGCAGACACGGCGCGCCAGGCTCTGGATCAGGGCGCCGACATCGTCTTTGGCGCCGGCGGCAACACGGGCAACGGCGCGCTGGGCGAAGTGGCCAACCACGCAGGCGCCTACTGCATCGGCGTGGACAGCGACCAGTGGGAGACCGTTCCCGCGGCGCATCCCTGCCTGATCACCAGCGCCATGAAGCTGATCACGCCCGGCGTGTTCGACCTGGTCAGCGCCTCGCAAGACGGAAGGTTCCCCGCGGGCATCTACGTCGGCGAAGTGGGCCTGGCGCCGTTCCATGACTTCGAGGACGACGTTCCCCAGGATGTGAAAGATCGTCTCGCCGAGATCCGCGCCGGCCTAGAGTCGGGCGAAATCGAGACCGGCTACAATCCTGGCGGCTAGTGTTGAAAACTATCACGCTGTCGTAAATTAAGAATCGAAAAACAGTGTGCGGCGCAAAGAGCTGTGCCGCACACTGTTTTTGTTTTCGCCGGGTGACCTATGACTGCTAGCAATCCTTCGGCCGCACACATCGTACGACAGATCTGGCGCAGCATCAGCGTTCCGCTGGGCTCAGTGGTCCTTGCCTTGCTGCTTGGCGCGATCATCCTGATCATCTCCGGCGCCTCCCCTCTAGAAGCCTATGGCGCCCTATTCCGGGGCTCGTTTGGCGATGCACGGGCCCTCACGCGCACGCTGGAAAAAGCAACGCCGCTGGTTTTCAGCGGCCTCGCCGTGGCCTTCGCCTTTAAGGCCGGCCTATTCAATATCGGCGCGCAGGGCCAGCTACTCTTTGGCGCGGTCACGGCCGCGGCCATCGGCTTCATGATCAGCGGCCTGCCGCCAATCATCCATGTGCCCCTGGCCTTGTTAGGCGGCGCGCTGGCAGGCGCGGCCTTTGGCGCCATCCCCGGCATGCTCAAAACGTATACCGGCGCGCATGAGGTCATCACCACCATCATGCTCAACTATGTGGCCATCAACATCACCGATTACCTGGCCAATGGGCCGTGGAAGGACCCCGCGCCCGGCAACATTGTGGCGCGCACGCCGTCCGTCCTGGCCAGCGCGCGCATTTCCTCCCTGGGCGTCATTCCCATCGGCTTCTTAATCGCCCTGGTCGTGGCTCTCGTCGCCTGGTGGCTGCTGTGGCATACCACCATCGGCTACGAAATCCGCACCGTGGGCCTCAACCCCTCGGCCGCGGGCTACGCCGGCATGCGCGTGTCGCTGACCATCGTCTTTACCATGGCCTTGAGCGGCTTGATGGCCGGCTTAGGCGGCGCGGTCGAGACCCTGGGCATCGTGGGCCGTTTCCAGCCGGGCTTTAACGTGGGCCTGGGTTTTGACGGCATCACTATCGCCTTACTGGGCAAGACACACCCGCTGGGCGTGATCCCGGCGGCCCTGCTGGTGGGCGCCATGCGCGCAGGCTCCAACTTAATGCAATTCAACGCCGGCGTTGCGACCGAGATTATCGACGTCATCCTGGCCATCATTCTCTTTTTTGTCGCCGCCGATGTGATCATCCGCTGGATTTTGCGCACGCGCGCTGTGAGTGAAGAGAAGGTGACCCTGAGCACGGGCTGGGGACAGCAGTAGGAGAGAGCATGGAAGGAACCGTTCCACGCAGCGACGCAGGCTTCGACGTTGGCGCCTTTTTGCGGCGACATGGCCTGATCCTGGCGCTCCTTTTGCTGGTCGTCATTGCCAGCATCGTCTCGTATATCATCTCGCCGCGCACCACCACCGCCGTGCTGGCTGCCACCTTGCGCGCTTCCACGCCGCTCATCCTCGGCGCGCTGTGCGGCCTCTATGGCGAGCGGGCCGGCGTGATCAATATCGGCATCGAGGGCCAGATGCTGATGGCCGCTTTTCTGGCCTTTGTCACCCACGCCACCTTCAACAACATCGTGCTGGGCGTAGCCGTGGGCCTGCTAACAGGCGCTTTGCTCGGCTTGTTCCTGGCCTTTATGTCCGTGACGCTGAAGATGGACCAGATCATTGGCGGCACGGTCATTAACATCCTCTCCTTTGGGCTCACCGGCTACTTTTACCAGCAAGGCATGACGATTTCCTCCAAGCTTCAGGCCTTTTCGCTGGGGCCCCTGGCCGATATTCCGCTCATTGGTCCGGTATTCTTTAACAACCCGCCCATCACCTACCTCGCCCTGCTGCTGGTGGCCCTTTCGCACTATGTGCTGTTCTTCACGCGCTGGGGCCTGCGCACGCGCGCCGTGGGCGAACACCCCCGCGCTGCGGATACCCTGGGCATCAACGTCTACTTTATGCGCTACGCCAACGTGATCATTGGCGGCGCTTTTGCCGGGCTGGCCGGCGCCTTCCTCACCTTAGAGCAGGTTGGCGCCTTTGAGCGCATGATGACCAACGGCCGTGGTTTTCTGGCCCTGGCAATGATGATCTTCGGCAAGTGGAACCCGCTGGGCGCCTGGGGCGCTTCGCTGCTCATTGGCTTTACCTACGCTTTCCAGACCCAGCTCCAATTCATGGGCACGATCAACATTCCACCGCAATTCTTCGGCATGCTGCCCTATCTGCTCACGATCATCGTGCTGGCCGGCTTTGTCGGCCGCGCCCGCCCGCCGGCAGCCGACGGCGTGCCTTACGAGAAGGAGTAATGATGAGCGACGTTCCGGCCCTTGAGGTGCGCGGCATCACCAAGCGTTTCCCCGGCGTGCTGGCCAACGACCAGGTAGACCTCACCCTGCGCCGCGGCGAGATTCACGCCTTGCTCGGCGAGAACGGCGCGGGCAAGAGCACCTTGATGAACATCATCTATGGCCTCTACACACAGGACGAAGGGCAGATCTTCATCAACGGCCAGGCCGTAGAGATTCATAACCCCAACGACGCCATTGCCCACGGCATCGGCATGGTGCACCAGCATTTCATGCTGGTGCCGGTCTTTACCGTGGCCGAAAACATTGTGCTCGGCGCCGAGGTGACGCGCGGCACGTCGCTCGACATGCGCCGCGCCGAGAAGGATATTCGCCGCCTCTCAGAAGAGTTCGGCCTGGAAGTAGATCCGCGCGCCATCGTCGAAGATATGCCTGTCGGTCTGCAGCAGCGCGCCGAAATCGTCAAGGCGCTCTATCGCGATGCGCGCATCCTGGTATTAGACGAGCCCACGGCGGTACTGACACCGCAAGAGTCCGAAGACCTGTTCCGCGTGATGAAGCAGCTAACCGAGCGCGGCGTGTCCATCATCTTCATCACGCACAAGCTCAAAGAAGTGCTGGCCATTGCCGACTCCATTACCGTCATGCGCCGCGGCCGCGTGGCGGGCGCCACCACGCCGCACGCCACCGACGAGCAGGGCCTGGCCTCGATGATGGTCGGCCGCGACGTGGTGCTGGCCATTGATAAGCCGCCGGCGGAACCGCGCCAGGTGGTGCTGCAGGTGCGCGAGCTCACCGTGCGCGACGAGCGCGGCGTCGACGTCGTGCGCGATGTGTCGTTCGACGTGCGCGCGGGCGAAATCCTGGGCATTGCCGGCGTGCAGGGCAACGGGCAAACCGAGCTCGTAGAGGTGCTGACGGGCCTGCGCGGCGCCGTGGCCGGCAGCATCCATCTGAATGGCCAGCCGGTGCCCTTTCACAACCCGCGCTACCTGATCGAGCACGGCATCGCCCATATTCCCGAAGACCGCCAGAAGCACGGCCTGGTGCTGCCCTATTCCGTCGCCGACAACCTGGTGCTATGCAGCTATTACAAGCCGCCCTTCTCGCGCGGCGTGCAGCGCCGGCAGCAGCCGATCAAGAAACAGGCCGAGGCGCTTATTGCCGAGTTCGACGTGCGCACGCCCAGCGCCCTGACGCCGGCCAGCCATCTCTCCGGCGGCAACCAGCAAAAGGTGATCGTGGCCCGCGAGCTCAGCCGCCACCTCAGCCTGCTGATTGCCAACCAGCCCACCCGCGGCCTCGATGTGGGCTCCATTGAATTCATCCACCGCCGCATTGTAGAGCAGCGCGATGAGGGCATTGCCGTGATGCTCGTGTCCGCGGAGCTGGACGAGATCCTCTCGCTGGCCGACCGCATCGCCGTGATCTACCACGGCCGCATCGTCGCCACCCTGCCCGCCGAGCAAGCAACCCGCGAGCAGCTCGGCCTACTCATGGCCGGCAGCGGCCTCGCCCAAAGCCCAGGCTCATAGTGGCGCGATTCATGGCGCCAGGCTCGTAGTGGCGCGATGATGATGTCTTCCAAAATAATCCGATGCTCATTCGCCCATATACCAAAACTGCCACAAGAAGACCGGCGACTTCTTGCGGCAGGTATGGCTCTTGCCCATGATGCCCTCACGGGGATTCGAACCCCGGTTTTAGGCTTGAAAGGCCTACGTCCTAGTCCCCTAGACGATGAGGGCAAGCTAACAGGCCAATTCTACCATTCTTACCGCCAACGGGCAAGAAAAAACCAACCGGAGAGGTTTTTACCGCAAAGGCGCAAAGCCCTTCTTTGCGTCCTTTGCGCCTTTGCGCTGAGTTTAATGATTCATCGCCCACCGCCCGCCGAAGCCGAAGCCGCCGACCGGTGCAGCAAAGCGTTGGCCAGCCGGCGCGTCACTTCGGGGATCGGCGAGGCCGCCGGCAGCAGGGCCAGCGGCGCCCCCTGCAGCAGGGCGCGAGACTGGTTGGGATCATAGTCGATCTGAAAAGCAAGCTGCACGCGCAGCGCGTTCTCCACGGCTTGCGGCGCAAGCTGCGCCTCCGGCGTGGTGCAGTTCAGCAGCGTAGCCTTCTCGCGCGGCTGCGACGGCAGCGCCGCCAGCTGCTGCATGGCGTGCCGCGCCGTCTGCACCGACACCACCTCCGGCGCCACCACATGAAACATGATATCCGTCTGCGCCAGGGCCCCCTGCACCGCCGCGCTGAGGTACGGCGGCAAATCGAGCACCGTGAAGCGCGCCTTGCGCCGCAAGATGGCCAACAGCGCGTGCAGCTGCCCGGCGGAAAAAGCCGGCAGCGGCTGCGGCTCGCGCGGCGCGGCCAGCACCCGCAGGCCCGACTGGTGCATCAGCATACCCTGCTTCAGCGCCGGCCAGTCCAGCTCCGCCAGCGGCGGCAAATCGTGCCACGAAGCGCGCGTTTTCAGCCGCAGGTGCAGCACCGCCTGGCCGCCAGAGCCGCTTAGCTCCACCAGGCACACCTCCTGCTTGCCCAGCCGCCGCAAAGCGGCCGCCAGGTTCACGGCCAGCGTGGTGCGCCCCACACCGCCGCGCATGCTGAAGAAGCTGACAATGCTGCCCGGCGGCCCGCCCGCAGCGTCCACGTCGCGCTGCTCCAGCAGGCGGTCGATGGCTTCCATCAGGTCGCCCGGCAGCAGCGGTTTGCCCAGATAAGCGTCGGCCCCGCTGGCCAGCGCCGCCTCGCGGTCCACGCTCTGCGTGCGCGCTGAGACCACCAGAATCGGCGTGGCCGCGATGTCTTCCTGCGCCCGTATCTGTGCCGTCAGGTCATGCCCGCTCAGCTCCGGCATCATCACATCCACGATCACCAGGCCCGGCCGCTCATCACGGATGCGCGCCACCGCCTTCAGCGGGTCGCTTTCCAGCAGCGGCAGGTGGCTGCCGCGCTCCAAAATCATGCCCACCATGCGCAGGAGATGCAGATCGTCGTCTACAATCAGAATCTTTGCCACGCGTTTACTCCTCTCTGACGGCGCGCCTTACTCTCGGTGGTGCGCCAGGCAAAAAGCGCCCACCAGCTCCTTCTGCACCAGGAACAGGTCGCCCCGGTAGGCCACCCCCGGAAACAGCGCGGCGCGCGCCTCCGCTTCAAAAATCGGCTGGAAGTGGCCCAGTGTGTGCACCAGGATGGTATTCGGCGATGTCTGCCCATCGTGCAGCGCCGTGCCCGTAATCTCAAAGGCCGGCGTGGTCAGGAACACCTGGATCGGCCGGCCACGGCCATACACCGAACGACTCTGCCCCGCGCCCACAATGGCCCCGTCGCGCCGGTCTTGCAGCACCACAAAATTAATGTTGCTCTTGCGAAAAGCCACCTCCGAATAGCTGCCGATAATCTTGCCCGGCTCGTGGATGCGCGACAGGTAAGCTTCCTCCAGCTCCAAAAAGTCGCTGCTGGTGTTGTTTAGCTCCGACAGCAGGCCGGCCGTGGCCACCTGCGTGCGGCCCGACACGCGGTAAGCGTCGGTGAACAGCTCAAGGTTGACGATATGACGTCCAAGCGCACTCATACGTTATTTTCTTTTACCCCCCACTGGCACGTCCGCGCCGCTTTTCCGCGGCTTAGCTTAGCCGGTGGCGATAGTGAGGCACCAGGCCCCAATCTTCAATCTGCCAATAAATCAGCCATGCCTTGCCCACGATATCCTCGCGCGGTAAGAATGACCAGCTCCTTGAGTCGCTGGAGTTGTTACGATTGTCGCCCATCACAAAGTAGTGGCCTTCAGGCACCGTCCAGGCGCCCGTGCGGTAAGCCGCGGCGCCGTTAATATAAGGCTCGTTTAACGGCGCGCCGTTCACCAGCACCGCGTCGTCGTCAATCTGGATATGATCCCCCGGCAGGCCAATCACCCGCTTAATATACTCCCGGCTGCGGTCCCGCGGAAAATGCAGCACGATAATATCGCCGCGCCGCGGCTCGTCGAGATAATAGCTCAGCTTATTGATAATCAGATACTCGCCCTCGTGCAGCGTCGGCAGCATGCTGTGCCCCTGCACCCGATAACGACCCGTCGCCGTATTCACAATCCAAAAAATGAAAAGCGTCAACAGCAGCGTCTCCACGATCTCGCGGACGACGACGCCAGTCGGCTGCTGTGGCTTCTCACGCGCCGCCACAGCCTGCACCACTTCATTCCGTTCGACCCTACTCTCCTCAGCGACAGCCATAATCTCCGCCAAATTATATGTGAGCCCCAACACCAGCGCAAAGTCACACAAAGCCCAACAAATCTCGCGCCACCCTATGTAGCCGTGCTTTCTTAGCACACCAGGTCGCCCCCAGGCAGCGGTTCACAGTATACTACCCCCATACCGTTCACCAACTAGGAAATACGGCCTCTATGCTCCTGCTCACCGGCGCCACCGGCTTCTTAGGCCGGCACCTCGCGGCGCACTTCACCAACGCCGGCGTCCGCCTGCGCGCCCTCGTCCGCCCGCAAAGCGACGCCGCCTTCTTGCGCCAGCTGGGCGTGGAGCTCGTCCTGTCCCCCGACATTAACGACCACGCCGCCCTGGCCCAGGCCTGCCGCGGCTGCCATGCCGTCGTGCACGCCGCCGGCCACTTCCGCATGTGGGGCAACCTATGCCGCTTCTGGCAAACCAACGTCGGCGGCACAGACGCCCTCTTGCGCGCCGCGCGCCAGGCCGGCGTGCGCCGCCTGCTGCTCGTCTCCTCCGCCGCCGTCGTGGGCCGCCCCGCCGCCGGGCGCATCGTCGACGAAACACACCCCTGCCGCCCGCAAGACGCCTACCAGCGCACCAAGTGGGAGGCCGAGCAGCTGGCCCTGGCTTATGGTCGCAGCGGCCCCTTAGAAGTGGTCGTCGTGCGCCCCGGCGCGCTGTACGGCCCCTGGGGCCGCTACGCCTTCAACCGCCTCTTCTTCGAAGATCCCCTGCGCGGCTGGCGCATCATGGTCGGCGGCGGCCGGCGCATCACCTTCCCCGCCTTCGCCCCCGACGTGGCCTCGGGCATCGACCTGGCCCTGCAGCGCGGCCGCCCCGGCCAAATCTACCACCTCAGCGGGCCCTGGCTCACGCATCGCCAGGTGAACGACGCCGTCAGCGACGCCGCGGGCATCAGCCGCCGGCGGCTCAACGCGCCCTCCTGGCCTCTCCTGCTGCTGGCCCAGGCCCTCACCGCCGCCTCGCGCTACACCGGCCGCGAGCCCTTCTACCCGCGCAACCTGGCCCACTACGTCTTTCAAGATTGGCGCGTCTCCGCCGCCAAAGCGCAGGCCGAGCTCGGCTTTTGCGCCACGCCCTTTGAACAGGGCGCGCGGCAGACCGTACAATGGTATCGTCAACAGGGCCTGTTGTGAGCGAGAGGACATCCAAACCATGACCGTGAAGATATTTACCGTGGCCCAGATGGTCGCCGCCGAAAAAGAAGCCGACGCCGCCGGCCTCAGTTACGAGCAAATGATGGAAAACGCCGGCCGCGGCCTGGCCCAGGCCATCATGGCCCGCAGCGCTGTGGCCGGCAAGCAAATCCTGGTCCTGGTGGGCCCAGGCAACAACGGCGGCGACGGCCTGGTGGCCGGCCGCTACCTGGCCGAGGCCGGCGCGCAGCTCTCCTTCTACCTCTCCCGGCCGCGCGATGCGGCCCAAGACCACAACTTCGCGCGCCTTGCGCCGCTGGGCCTGGAGCAGGCCGGCGCCCAGCAAGACCCCGGCTACCGCCTGCTGCGCCGGCGCCTGCGCGCGGCGGATATCATCGTCGACGCCCTGCTGGGCACCGGCGTGAGCCGGCCCATCTCCGGCGACATGGCCCACCTGATGCGCGCCGTGCAGGCCGAGATAGAAACGCGCCGCGCCGCAGGCCCCGCGGCGCCCCTGCTCATTGTGGCCGTCGATTGCCCCAGCGGTCTCAATTGCGACACGGGAGACCTGGACCCGCTGGCCACGGCCGCCGAGCTCACCGTCACTTTTGCCGGTCCCAAGCGCGGCCACTTTATCTTTCCCGGCGCCGCCGCCGTCGGCCAGCTGCAGGTGGTCGATATTGGCATCGACCCCCAGCTAGAAGCCGTGCGCCGCGTGCCCGTGGTCCTGGCCACCGCGCAGTGGGCCCGCGCCCACCTGCCGCCGCGGCCGCCAGACGGCCACAAGGGAACCTTCGGCAAGGTGCTGCTTGTCGCCGGCTCCGCCAGCTACTGGGGCGCGCCCATCCTCTGCGGCCGCGGCGCTTATCGCGCCGGCTCCGGCCTGGTGGCCCTCGCCGTGCCGCAGCAGGCCCGCGCCGTGGCCGCCGGCCAGTTGCCCGAAGCCATCTTCCCCCCCGTGCCAGATACAGACAACTGGAGCGAGCAGGGCGCGCGTTTTGTGGCCCAAATTGCGCCCGATTACGACGCCCTGCTGCTGGGCCCGGGCATGGGCCCCGCCGCCGAGCCCTTTTTGGAAGCGCTTTTAGCCAGCGGCGCAAGCCTGCCCCCGCTGGTCGTAGACGCCGACGGCCTCAACGGCCTGGCGCGCATGGCGCAAGGCCCGGCGCGCCTGCCGCCCGGCTCACTGCTCACCCCGCACCCTGGCGAGATGGCCCGCCTGCTGGGCGCCAGCGTGGCCGGGCCCGACCGCCTGAAGCTGGCCCAAGAGAGCGCCGCGCGCTGGCAGCAGGTGCTGCTGCTCAAAGGCGCCTTCACCGTCGTCGCCGAACCCGGCGGCCGCTGCTTGCTCCTGCCCTTCGCCAACCCTCTCTTAGGCAGCGCCGGCAGCGGCGACGTGCTCGCCGGCGTGGCCGCCTCCCTGCTGGGCCAGGGCCTGCCCGCCTTCGAAGCCGCCGCCCTCGCCGCCTACCTGCACGGCGTGGCCGGCGAGCTGGCCCGCGAACAGCTAGGCGACGCCGGCCTGCTCAGCTCCGAGCTGGCCGACTGGCTCCCCCACGCCCGCCAACGGCTCGCCGCGCAGGCTTAGAACCTGGCCGCAGCAAAGTTGCTAAGACCATGGGTATGGCTCCCCGCCGCGATAAATCACGGCACTACGAACCCCAACCCACCGCCGACCACACACCACAGGCTCGTAGGTGGGCAATTCATTGCCCGTCCCCGCCGCGATAAATCACGGCACTACGAACCCCAACCCACCGCCGACCACACACCAAAGGCTCGTAGGTGGGCAATTCATTGCCCGTCCCCCCCAAACAAAAGCGGTGGACCCCACTCAGAGGTCCACCGCTCTCTTACTGCCCAGGGCAGGCCGGCCCCGTCAGGCGCGGCCGCCCACTGTCAGGTTAATCTTGCGGCGGCGCCGCGTAATCGTTGAAGAAGACGGGCATCCACTGCACGTAGCTGCACGTCTGCGTCACTTCGATGTCCAGGCTGCCGATCACCACGTTGCCCCAACTGTCGGTCGCTTCCACGCGCACGGTGTAATTGCCGCACACCGCGTAGTCGTGGCCCACTGTGTCGGAGCTGTACGGGCCCGCGTAGGCGCTGCCGTCGCCGAAGTCCCAGCGATAGCTGATGCCCTCAGTGCCCGTGATGTTGGAGGTCACTTCAACCTGCAGCACCACCTGCTGTCCGGTCTCGGCATAGTCGCCGGTGATGTCCGTGATCGTCACCTCCGGCTCATCCATGGCCCAGTCCAGCATCCTGCCCAGCAGCTCGGCGCGGCTGGTCGTACCCAGGCCGTCGTTAACCCCTTCCAGGCCAAACGTCGTGTAGATGGAGCGCCCGAAGTAGTCAATGCCGGGGTATTCCAGCGTCGGCTGATCGCGGTGCGCCATGGCCACGATGCCGTCCTCGATGGCGTCGGCCGTGGGATATTGCAGCAAGGGCACATACGGATCCGAAAGTCCAGGGACCGGATCAGGCCCCGGTCCCTCACGGCTCGAGATCTCGTCGATGTAGAACTGGTTGCCCGCGCCGTCGCCGCTGATGGCGGCCACAACCTGCGCGCGAATCTCGCCCGGCGGGTTATCAGTCGTGTGCACGTTATAGTACAACCCACCGCTCAGTAGGGCCGCTTCGGACGCGTCGCTCAGCGTCACCGACCCCGCAACCGTGTGCGTGTCGGTCACGTAAACGGGAGCGCCGATGATCGTGTGCAGGACGGGGCCGTTCACGCCGACCGTGCCCGTGTGGATATGGGCCATGGTCACCGTAACGGGGTTATCAGCGTAGATCGTCAGAGCGTACGACAGCGTGTTGTCCGCCGGGCTGTAGCTCGAATCCGCCTCGCCCTTCATCGTCGTCGCCACCGGCGGCACTTCGTTAGCCCCCGTCAGCGTCACCGTCTCCGTTTCAGCGCCGCTCAAGTCCAGCACCACGTCGTCGAACGCTGGCGGAGCCGCGGCGTACGGCGTGATCGGCCGGTCAGGTAGCTCGAAACCGGTGATGCTATCCTGCAGCCAGTCGCCGCCCAGTACGGAGCCGTAGAAGAACGTACCGGCAGCGGTGGTCGAGGCGCTGCCCAGCACCGAAGACAGGTCCTGGCCCATGGCGATGATGATGCCGCCACTGTTGGCGTACTCCGTCAGGATGTTCTGGTCCAGGTTCGTGAGCGCCGTCGACACGGTGAAGGAGCCGTCGGGGTAGAAGTTGTTGCCGGTGAAGTACACGATGGCCTTGTAGGCCATCAGCTCCGCCGCGCTGGGCAGCGTCGTCGGGTTGCCGAAGTTGGCGTCGGCGTTCCACACGTCGTAGCTCACACCCAGCTCGTCAAGCGCCGCGGTGTAGTAAGAGACATAATTCGGCAGGCCTAGCGAGCTGCTGCCGTCATTGTCAATCACCAACACGTCGGCAGCGGCCGGCGGCGTCACGCGCGCCCAAACGGGCATGTGCGCATGATGCGATGCGCTCTCCATGATGATGTAGCCCTGGTTGTCGCCAACGCCCATGCTCGCTGCAGGGTCGAAGGTCACGCTAACCGTCGCCGACTGGCCCGGAGCAAGGGTCACCGACGTGGGGCTCACCGTGAAGCCGTCCAGGCTGGTGGTGGTCGTGAAGCCGCCGCCCACATACAGCGTGCTCAGCGCGTAGGTCTCGCTGGTGTCCGCCACGCTGGTAATGGTGAACTGCAGCACTTGCTGCGTGGGCGTAGGCACCAGGCCATAGCCCAGGCTCGGCGGATCCAGGATCACGCCCGGATCCGTGACGTTGGTCAGGTCCAGGCGGCCGGCGCCGATGTCCAGCGGCTGCGCGGGCGAGCCGTCTAGATTGTAAATGTCCATGTACTTCGACGTGGACATCAGGGCCGACTTAATCCAGGCCGGCGACCAGTCAGGGTGCGCCTGGCGCACCAGAGCGCCGGCGCCCGCAACGTGCGGCGCGGCCATAGAGGTGCCGGAGACCTGGCCGAAGCCCAGGTGGCGATCTTCACCCGTGGTCGCCGGGGCATAGCCCTGCGCCAGAATGTTCACGCCCGGCGCAGCGATGTCTGGCTTGAACACCTCGCCCACGCCGGGGCCGCGGCTGCTAAAGTTGGCCACGATGTCCGGCTCGTTACCCACCTGCCGTCCCAGCGTGCTCAACGTCAGCTCGGCGTCGTCACCATGCGTGTCGTGCCAATCCGTGAGGCCCACGCCGGCGCTGTAGCCGACGAAGACGGAAGGAATGGTCACTAGATGGCCCACGACGCCGGCGCCCATGGAGATCAGCTCCTCGCCGCCGCCGGCGTTGTTGTGCACCACCACGAACACGGCGCCCGCCTCCTCGGCGTTTAGCACCTTCTGGCCAAACTCGCAGGTGCCGCGGCTCACCACCGCGGCCACGCCGTCGAACGTGCCTGGCGCAAATGCGTTACAGGCTTCGACGTTGGCCGGGTCCACATTGGCCGCGGCCACGAAGTCGAAGGTGTACAGCTGTCCTATCTCCAACGCCCCACCGAAGGCGGCCAGGGTGAACGGGATGTCGTCAAGATCGTCGGGGGTCGGCTCGGGCGCCGAAACATACAGCTGCCCGGTGGCCAGCGTGCCGTCCGTGGTCGTGGCCGCTACGTTGATGTAGTCGGGCGACGGATGGTCGCCCGTGCCCAGGCCGGGGCCCGCGTTGCCCGCAGACATGGCCACGAACACACCGGCATTGACGGTATTAATCAGCGCCTGGTCCAGCGGGTCGAACTCGCCGCCCGCGCTGCCGGG
Organism: uncultured Ardenticatenaceae bacterium; assembly: GCA_964384155.1. Lineage (GTDB taxonomy): Bacteria > Chloroflexota > Anaerolineae > Promineifilales > Promineifilaceae > JAAYYY01. Next base: position 59,454 of record CAYLJW010000012.1, on the reverse strand, counting down.
GCCGCCGCCCCACGAGTTGTTCAGCACGTCGGCGCCGTCGGCCACGATGTCTTCCAGCGCCGCCAGGCCTTCCGTGGTATAGAAGCTGCCGTCGTTGCTAACGCTGGCGTAGAACATGCGGTAGCTCATCACCCACGCGCCGGGCGCCACGCCGCTGATGGTGCCCACGTCGTAGCCCGCGTAGGTCGCATCCACGATGTTACCGGCGGCAATCGAGCCCGTGTGCACGCCGTGCGGCGTGCCGTTCTCGCCAGGCCAGGGGTTCTCATCGCCCGGCGCCGGCGGATCCCAGGTGCGGAAGTAGGCGCGCGAAACGATGATCTTACCGTTTGTGTTGGATGTGTCGCCCTTCGGGTAACCTGGCGGATAATCCCAGCCGGTTCCGTCGAACATGGGCGCGTCGTGGTGCAGGCCGCCGTCCATCGAGGCCAGCTTGATACCCCGGCCTGCGTCTTCACGGCCGCCCAGCTCGCTCCACAACGCCGGCGCGTTGATCAGGTCCAGGCTGGCATACAGGTCCGGCGTATAGCGGTAGTCGTGGAACACGGCCTTCACGCCGGGCATCGCTTGCAGAGCGCGGCGCGCCTGCGCCAGCGGCACATCGCCCGGATCCACGGCCATGCCGTTGAAAGCGATCTGGTAGCTGGCCTGCACTTCAAGGCCAAGCTCGTTAATGTAGCTGGCAACTGCCGCCTGCGGCAAAGCCTGGTTCATGGCGCTGGCAAAAGCTGCCTGCTCCGCCTGCAGTTGCGAAATGTGCGCTTGCGCTGCGGGCGCGTTCACGTTAATGTGCCCGCTGGCAAGCATAGGCACATTGCTCAGCTCCGACAAAGATGGGGATTCGAGCTGAACGATGAGCCGGTGTGAATACTCCGATTGCGCCTGCGCTTCGCCGTCGGTGACCTCATGCAGTTGCGATGGCGCTGCGGTAGCCAGCGCGGAAACCGTTAGCAGCGTGATCAGCACGACGGTAAGCACGAGTAGTGCGCGGCGCTGATGCGATTTGTTCTTCATAGTTGCGTTTCTCCTCAATCAACTTTTCTGGCTCCTGGATGGGGCGTTCCTCCGTCGATGCAAACGCCCAGTTCATCCATGGTCACATGGTTGGGACGATTATCGGGCGGGTCACCTCCTTTGGCGCACGGAAACAGCTCTGAAGCCGCGCAACCCATCGAAATAGCGCGATGGTAAGCGGGTATTGCAGCGTATCTGGAGTAATTCTTTGTGTGACTGCCTTACTGGATCGGAATTACACTGCATGGTTGTCGGATAACTATTTCCTCGAACGGTAATCCCCAAACATGCGCGACGCGCACGCGGTGCAGGACGCCACACCCCTCGACCGCGACGCGCAAGCTGTCGAGAAAACAAATGGTGGCGGAGATCTGCGCTAAGTCCATTTTGCCACTTAAGTCGCATTTGTCAAGCAGTGTTCTGCATGCCCGGCGCAACAAAGGTTTACGCCGCCGCCTTTCGCGTCTATAATCATATAGGTTCCAGTAAGAATCGCGTTACCGTGTGGCGAGGGCAGTGGCATGAGCGAGACACTTGGACGTATAGGCAAATACGAGATCGAGCGCGAGCTGGGCAGCGGCGCCTTTGCCACCGTCTTTCTAGCGCACGACACCATGCTGCACCGCCAGGTGGCGCTGAAGGTGCTGCGCCCTGCGCTGATGGCCGACGACGACTTCGTGGCCCGCTTCCAGATTGACGCCCGCGCCGCGGCGCGCCTGGACCATCCCCACATCATCACCATCCACGACCTGGGCCAGCTGCAGGGCCGCCTGTTCATCGACATGAAATACATGCCTGGCGGCTCGCTGGACGGGCGCCTCGAGGCCCAGGGTCCCCTGCCCGCGGCCGAAGCCCTGCGCATCCTAGAGCAAGTGGCCTCGGCTTTAGACTACGCCCACGCTCAGGGCCTGGTGCACCGCGACGTCAAACCGGCCAACATCCTCTTCGACGCCGCGGGCAAGGCCGTGCTGGGCGACTTTGGCATGGTCAAGTCCGCTGAAGGGTCGATGGTGGCCACGCTGACGCTGGGCGGCGTTGTGGGCACGCCGGCCTACATGGCCCCCGAGCTGTGGGAAGAGGCCGACGTCACGCCGGCCACAGACGTGTATGCCCTGGGCTGTGTGCTGTATGACATGTTGATTGGCGAGGCCCTGTTCCAGGGCAGCACCCTGCCGTCGGTGATGAGCGCCCATCTTCGGCCGCGCCGCTTCCCCCAGCACTGGCCCGCCGGCGTGCCGCCGCAGATGCAGGCGGCGCTGGCGCGCGCCGTGGCCCAGGAGCCGGCGCAGCGCTTTGCCAGCGCCGGCTCCTTTGTCCAGGCCCTGAAGGCGCCAGAAGACCCACTGTCCGGGCTGTACGCGCAGCTGCAAGAGGCGCTGGCCGCCCAGGCCTGGGCGCAGGCGCTCGAGCTGGCCGAAGAAATCAACGCCCGTCACAAAGGCTATCGCGACGTCACCCAGCTCATCGCCCAGGCGCGCGCGCAACAGGCGCAGGAGGCGGCGCAGGAATGGCGCGCGCTGGCCCTGCAAGCCGAGACGGCGGGCGACGCCACCGTGGCGCGCACCGCCCTCAAACGCTGGCTGCAGCTAACACCCCAGGATGCCGAAGCGCTGGCCCTGCAGCAGCGGCTGGCAGGGCTGGATGGCTCTAAGACGCTAGTACAGGATCGGACGCCGGAGCAGAATACGGAGCCACATCGCCCTCGCATCCTGGCGTGGCTGATGCTGGGCGCAATCGTCGTCGTCGGCGGCATTCTTTCCGCTGTATTCTTGCTGGTAGGGGCGCTTGTGCTGCCGAGGGATAACCCGATCGGAGCGACCCGCACGCCCGAAAAGTTGTTGGCTGCCGACGCAACGACAGCGCTAGAAACGGCCACGCCGCCGGCTCCTGCCACGGATGGCACGCAGGCGGCCGTGGTTGCCCAGTTGCAGGCGACGGGCACGGCCGGCGCCTTAGGCACGGCTACGCGCTATGCCGAGACGCGCGCAGCGCTGGATGCACGCGCCACTGCGATGGGCCAGGTGGGAGCCACCGCCACAGCTCAGGCCCAAGCCACCGCCACAGCTCAGGCCCGGGCGACCAGTATCCCCGTGGCGGCCCTGGTAGCAGAGCTACGCGCTTACGAAAATCGCGCGCCGCTGGAAGGTCCCCTCGCCGGGGAGTTAGAACATGACAGTGCCGATGACCAGATAGAAACCTATGTGCTTGATTCCTCGCTAAGCGACTTCGTTCTCAGTGTGACCTTTGAGAATCCCTATTCCCCCTCGACTGGTCCATGGGCTTACGGTGTGGTGTTTCGAGGAACCGAGTTCAATGAGCAGTACCGGCTCATTCTAAGCTCAGACGGAATGCTACGGCTCAGATTGCATGAGGGCAGCCCGAGCTCGGTAAGCAGACAGGATTTTGTTATCCCTGAGGCAGCGCAATTCGCCCAGCTTGGAGGCCGGGAAAACCACCTATTGCTGGCAGTTGATGGGCCGGTGGGGCACGTACTCGTCAATGATGTGTATGTCACGGCGCTGGATCTGTCGCAGAAAACGGAACGCGGCCGCATCTCGGTGGCCACAGGCTTCTTCACGGGTTACGAGATAGACGACAATCGCACGTCCTTCAGCAATCTGCGACTGTGGCGAGTGGGCGGGTAGGCCAATCAGGATGAGCATCTTCTGTCCCAAGTGTGACGAGCTGATTCTAGACGACGCGCGCTGTGCAGCTTGCGGCTGGCTGCGGCCGGCGCAAGGGGCGCACGGCGGCGATACCTTGTGGCGCGTGCTGCTGGGCGCGCAGTTTGAGCCCAGGCCGCCGCCCCAGGCAGCGCTGGCCGCCGGCCACATCTGTCTGGTGGCCGGCGATGGCAAGCTGCGCGCCCTGCGCGTCGCCGATGGCGCCGCCATGTGGCAGCATGCCCTACCCGGGCGCAGGTTCGGCCATGCCGTGGCCGGCGATGCGGAACGGCTGTTTGTGGGCACCATTGACATGCGGCCCCTCCCCGAAGAAATCAGTGTGCTGGCGGCCTTAGACGGCGCCACAGGCGAGCCTGTCTGGCAGATAGAATCAGACGGGCACAGCTTCTCCAATGCTGTCGTAGACCAGGCGCTATTGGCTGTGTGCAGCAGCAGCGGCATGTTGCACGGCCTCGACGCGGCCAGCGGCACACGCCTCTGGTCTCAGCGCCACGCCCCGTGGGGCCGCGACTGCCTGGCCACCGCAAATGGGCTGCTTTGCGCCGCGGGCCAGGCCGGCCTGCTCGCCGCCTTCGAGCTGGCCTCGGGCCGGCCCCTATGGCACTTTCAGACGGACGACTGGTTCACCTTGCGCCCGGCCATTGGCCCCCAATGCGTCTTTGCCTTGGGCGCTGGGCGCGTCCTCTATGCCCTGGACAGCGCAACGGGCCGCTGTTTGTGGCAGCAGCGGGGCGAACGGGGCAAAGGCTTCCTCACACCCCCGGCAGCGCTGGGCGAACTGCTCTTTGTCGGTAGCCGCGTGTGGCTCGACGGTCAGAAGCCCGGCTACGCCATGCTGGCCCTGCGCGCCGCCGATGGCAGCGAAGTCTGGCGCGTGCCCACGCCGCGCCCTGCTGCCATCGCGCCGCTGGCCTCCGGCGACCACTTGCTCTTTGGCGCCGCGAACGGCTCCTTTTATGCGCTGGCGATGGCCGACGGCGCGCTCGCCTGGCTGCGCAGCACCGGCCAGCCCCTGGCCACCCAGCCTTGTGTCGCCGAAGATACCGTGATGTGCGGCTTGAAAGATGGAACCGTGCTGGCCTTGCGCCGCCAGGCGGCGAGCGAGCCACAGCAGGCGCCGCCCGCGACCTATGAAGCGCGCGGCGAACATCGCCAGGCGGCGCGCGCCTATGCCCTGGCCGGCGACCTGCTGCGCGCCGCGCAGATTACCCGCGATCGGCTGCAAGAGCCGCACCGCGCCGCGCGCCTCTTTGAGCGTGCCGGGGCCGGCAAAGAAGCAGGGGCCCTTTGGGAAGAGCTGGGCAACCTGGAACGCGCCGCGGCGCAGTATGAGGCCGCCAACGCACATGGCGATCGCGGCCGTGTGCTCAGTCTGAAGGGCGAGCTGCTCGAGGCGGCGCGGGCCTATGAGAAAGCTGAGATGTGGCTGGAGGCAGCCCGGCAATACGAGCGTGCCGGAGACCGGCCCTCGGCCGCAACCCTCTATAATCTGGCAGGCGACCCAGAACGCGCCCGGCTTATCTATCGCGATTTGGGCGACTGGGAGCGTGAAAGCGAGACCTTAATTGAGTTCGGTCGCCTGGCCGAGGCCGCCGAGCTTCTGGCGCGGCATGGCAAGCTGGAGCGCGCAGCGGATTTGTATGACCAAGCCGATAACTGGTCCGAGGCCCTGGCCTTGCGCCTGGACCTGGGCCATTGGCAGCGCGCCGTGGAGCTCGCCGTGCGCATTGGGGCGCACGAAGAAGAGGCCATCGCCCGCGAGTGGCTGGGGCAGCCGGCCCGCGCCGCGGCCGCCTTCGAACGGGCAGCGGCAAAGCTGCTGGCGGCGCAAGAGCCCGACGAGCAACAGGTGGCGCGCCTCTACGAGCGTGCCGCCCAGCTCTATGCCAAGGTTTTCGACAGCGCAAACGCGCGCGCCTGCAGCAAACTGGTGCGCCGTTACCGCCGCCTGCCAGACATCGTCATCCGCACCGGTGATTTGTCGCCCTTTTCTGAATATCATTGGGCCGTCGTGCCCTTGTCCATCGCAAATGAAGGCTCTGGCACCGCCCTGGAGATTGGGGTCGAAGTCGAGTCCGACTTCTTTGAAGGCAAGCGCCTGACCATCAATGGCCTGCGACCACAGCAAGTGGCCACGCCTCTGCTGAGTGTGCGGGCCTTTAAGGAACAGTACGGCGCGCTGCCCCTGCAGCTTACTGTCACATACAAAGACGAGCAGGGGCAGCGCTATGAAGACCGGCCGCGCATTGAAGACCTGCAAATTGTCCCGGAAAAAAAGACTCGGCTGGAGGATACAGGCCCGCGGCGCCCACCGCAGAAGTTTGCCGCGGGCTATGCGCTGATCATAGGCATCTCGCAGTATGCCAAGGTCTCCGACCTGCCCGTGCAAGTTGGTCGGGATGTGCGCAGCCTGCAGGCAGTGCTCTGTGAGTCGAGCCAGGGCGGCTATCTCAATGAGCGCGTGCACCTGCTCGGCGACGCCGCGGCCAACCTGCAGGCCATCCGGCGGCGCATGAATTGGCTGCTGGAAAATGTCCAGGAGCGACACACGGTCCTCTTCTATTTTTCAGGGCATGGGCACCGCATCGAGACGGCGGCCAACCAGGGCAGCGTGTTGTGCCCCTACGATTTCGATCCCTTCCGTGCCCCAGAAACGGCGATTTCCGAAAGCGAGCTGATGCAGTGGGTGGCGCGGCTTAAGGCGCAGAACGTCTTGCTGATATTCGACTGCTGCTATGCGGGCGGCATGGGCCAGCAAAGCGTTGGCCTGGGCGAAGGCCGCCCATCGTCGGGCCTGAGCGCCACGTTTTACCGCCATCTGGGCCAGGGCAACGGCCGCGTGATCCTGGCTTCCTCCAGCGCCGATGAATCCTCGCTCATCCTCCCTGACATGCAGCATAGCCTTTTCACCGAACATCTGCTGCGCGCCCTCAAGGGCGAGGTCAGGACGCTGTATGATGACGGCTACATCCGTTGGCTCGATATGTGGCGCTATATCCGTGAACAGGTTCCGGCCGACGCCAGCCAGCAGCCAAGACTATGGGGCGATCAGGGAGATTTCCCCATCGCTCTGAAACGAGGCGGGCGCTAGGCCGCAGCCCGCTGCGCTGCCACGGCGCCAGGACAAAGAGGCGAAATGATTGACGTCATCACTTCTATCTCACAACAGTTTGGCCGGTCGCTCGTTTTGGGCGCGCTGCTGCCAATGTCCGTGTTCCTGGCGCTCGCGGCCCTGGCCCTCGGCCTTTTGTTTCCGCCGCAAGCTGGCTTGCTGGCAGCCGTCGCCGGCATCGCCCTCGACCGCTGGCTGCTGCTGGTGGTGTTGACCATTGGCCTCGCCGGCCTGCTGCATAACCTCAACGGCCCCATCATTCGCTTCTTTGAAGGCTATCCCTGGCGCAATACCTTCTGGGGCAAACGGCGCACAGCCCATTACCGGCGCCAATTAGAAGGCCTGGAGCAGAGGCTGGCCGAGATTCGCCAGCAGATGGCGGCGGGCAGCGCGCTCGATGACCTGCCGGCCCTGCACGCCGAGCTGGGCCGCGTGGCGCAGCGGCTGAGGCGCGAATATCCGCTGACCGGCGCCGCTATCCTGCCCACACGGCTGGGCAATGTCATCCGCAGTTACGAGCATTACCCACGGCGGCAATATGGTATGTCCTCCATCACCCTGTGGCCCAGATTGATGGGCGTTGTCGACAACAGCTACGCGGCCATGATCAGCGACGCCAAAATCGCCTTCGACTTCATGCTCAACAGCGCGCTGTTAAACGGCTTGCTGGCTGTGATATTCACCCTCGTCGCCCTTTTTCCCGAGGGGACCAGGCGCCTGCTGCAGGCCGACGGCATGGCCAACGCCTTTTACCTCACATGCGTCCTGTTCATTGCCGTGCTGGCGCTGCTTTCCGCGCTGTTCTACCGCAGCGCCGTAGGCCAGGCCTTTGCCTGGGGCGAGCTGGTGAAAGGCGCCTTCGACTTGTACCGTTGGGCGCTACTGGCCAGGCTGGGCTATACGCACAGACCCCAGACAGTGGCCGAGGAGCGCGTGTTGTGGGGCGCGGTCTCGCGCCAGATCATCTATGGCGACCCACCAGATGGCGAACCGCTACCCTATGGCGCGGCCGCGCCGCCTGAAGATGGCCGCGGCGCGCCAATAAGCCACGTGGGTCAGAGAGCACAACAGGCAGAATGAGCGCCATCGCGCGCAAGGAGCGACAAGATGAAAACAGTGTGTGCCTTATTCGATGACCTGGCCGCCGCCGTGCAGGGCGTAGAAGCGCTCTATGCCCACGGCGCCGCGTCGCATGGCGCCAGCTTGCTGGTTGGCCGCGAGGTTGCCCGCGACTTCGTCCAGGCGCACGGCGGCAGCCCGCAAGCGCAGCGCCTCGAACAGGTGATGGGCTTTGGCTTCACCCCAACGCCGGAAGCAGGCCCCGTGGTAGCAGCCGGGCCTATTATGCAGGCCCTGCGAAAGGCCGCCCATAGTCTGGACGGCGCGCTGCAGGCCTGGGGCCTGAGCGACGACGACCGCAAGCAGGCGCTGGAAGGCCTGCGCGGTGGGCAAGCCCTGGTGTTGGCCGCCGGCAAGGTCGGCAACGCGGCGATCATGAAGGAGCGCTTACGCGAAGCCGGGGCCCAGTGGCTCGATGAGCGCCCCACACCCGCAGACCTGTTTGAAGGGTCGCAAGTGGTGGCAAAAAGCGCTTTGTTCGGCGACGAAGACACAGAGTACTGGAGCGAAGACGCCGGCGAAGAAAACATGGAGTATCGGCTGCCCGGTGAAGAAGACACGGACTATTGGTCCGACCAGAAAAAGGGCAAGGGCTCGCCCCGTGCGGCTGATGGCTCCTGACCTGAAGGCAGCCCCGTAAAAACGACGAGGAGTAAGGCCGATGGAGAGGCGAGAAGGACGGTTGGGCAAATACGAGATCGAGCGCGAGCTGGGCAGCGGCGCCTTTGCCACCGTCTTTC
>CAYLJW010000012.1:0-50685 GCA_964384155.1 uncultured Ardenticatenaceae bacterium | reverse complement strand
CTGCAGCTAACACCCCAGGATGCCGAAGCGCTGGCCCTGCAGCAGCGGCTGGCAGAGCCGGCTGGCAATAAGCCATCGAAGTTGCCATTGGCAGGAATTGCAGCCATCGTCGCGGTTCTTGTGCTCATTCTGTTTGTCAGCATCGCCAATCGTCGTGCAGAAGCTACAGCGCAGGCGCAAGCCACCGCTACAGCGCAGGCGATACCCACCGCTTTAGCTCAGGTGCGAGCCACCAACACAGCTAAGGCGCGACCCACCTCCACGCCAACTCGCGCCATACCGGTCATACCAGCGCTTCCCGCCACCTTGCCGGATATGGAAGTGGCAGCTGCGGAAATCCCAGGCATTGATCTCCCCCGTGGCCTGGTCCCCCTGCGGGAAGGCGTCAGCGTGTCCACGCGAGAAGAACAGGCTGTGCGTCGCTTCATTCTTCGGGCCAACCTCGCCGAAACGCTTTGGGGCTGGTACCTCGACACTAGCTATGTGCAACACTTTTACGGAAGTGATTATCTGGCCGATTATGAGGAACTTATCGAGACCTATCACGCAGATGACGTGAAGCGGGCCGCACTATTCGACTATCAAGGCAGCTACTTCGTCGATATTCGCGCTGTAGGGTCCGCAGCTTACGAGGCCGATGCCTGTGAGGTCTGGGACGTGCACGCCTATCGCCTTAGCGATGAGAGTTACCTGGGTCAATATGAGGGTTATCCAAGGCTCATTCCACAGACGTTACGCCTGGAGCAGAGCGGCGGACGATGGGTCGTAAGCCATTCCGAGTTTTTCGAACCACCGCACTTCTGTGAGTAAGACGCCACCCAAGGGAACTCATGCTCCGGCACATGCCGAAAGTTGTGATAGTGAGGATGCGGAAGTGGTAGCCATCGTCTCCAACCGCCGGTTCATGACGCGCCGCCATCAAAGAAGCCGGCGCCCTCCATTACGTCGACAGCGCTCAGAGCGCTTTGCCAGGCCGGGTCATCCGCTATAATGCACGCGCCTGGTGACCATAGGATCCGCCATGACCGATTTCTTCACCTACGACGACCTGACCTGGCCTGAGGTCGCCGCCCTGCCGCGCCACACGCCGCTGCTCATACCGCTGGGCGCAGGGTACGACTTGAACATAGCGGCCGAGGCCCTGGGCGCGCCGCCGCGCGTAGGCCTGCTGCCGCCGCTGCCCTTTGGCTGGCGCGGCAGTGGCCTGGCCGTCGCCGAGCCGCTGCTGGGCCGCCTGCTGGCCAACCTGCTCGATAGCCTGCGCGACGACGGCTTTAGCCGCGTGTTTGCCCTCACGCCGCAGAATCTGGACCTGGGCCTGGGCGCCGCGCGCCTGGCCCAGCCGCTCCCCAGCCAGCACGCGCCGCAGAGCTTCCTGCCGCAGCCGGGAACCGAGCACAAAGTAGCCCTCATCCCCATCGGCCACACCGAGCAGCACGGCTGCCATCTGCCCCTCTCCACCGACACCCTCATTATCCAGGCCATCGCCCAGGGTACCGCCCACGCCGCGCCGGCCGCGGCCGTCGCTCTGCCCGCCTTCCCCTACGGCGTCAGCACCCACCGCGCCTCATTCGCCGGCACGCTAAACTGCGGCGGCCGCGCCTTCGAAGATTTCTGGCTGGCCGTGGTCGACGCGCTCGTGGCCCGCGGCTTTGAGCGCCTTTACCTCATCAGCGGCCACGGCGGCAACGTCTCCTTCCTGGTGAATGTAATCAAAATGGCCGGCGACCGCCACCCGCACATCTTTTGCGCCACCGCCTGGCTGCACACCTCCGGCAAGCAGGGCGCGGCCGCCCTGGCCCAGCATCGCCGCTCGCCGCGCGGCGGCATGGGCCACGCCGGCGAGCTGGAGACGGCCATGATCCTGCACCTGCGCCCCGACCTGGCGCACATGGAGCGCGTGGTCGATGAAATGGACTTTGTGGCCACGGAGAACTACGACATGGACTGGATTGAGGGCGGCGCGCTTATCGCCAACCCGCCGTGGACCGACGACACGCGCACCGGGGCCTACGGCATGGGCAGCGTCGCCACCGCCCAAAACGGCCGCCTCTGGCTAGAGGCCGCCATTGCCGAAAAGACGGCCCACGTTCACGAGATCCACGAACAACACCGCCGCCGCCAACAACGCCGCAAACGTCCTTCCACTCCGCCTGACAAATGAAACACCGGAAAAACACTCACATTTGGCCATCTTGGCCATCTTGGCCATCTTGGCAACCTTCCCACCACCCCCATCCCGCCCAATATCACGGCGCCGGCGTCAGCTCCGGTTGTCAATTCTCACGCCCTACCGATACAAGTCCCTCTCCTTCGGCCGGTTCAGGTCCGCCGCCGAGCCGGCGTGCGGCGGCAGGCGCAGGCCGCGCACCAGCACCGCCGGCAGGCCTTCGGCGGCCTGGCCCATCAACAGGCCCGCGGCGGCGGCCACCTCGTCGGCCAGGGCCACGTCGGTGTGCTGCAGCGCATAGCCGTAAAGGTCCCGCTCGCCGCGGCGGTCCCACAGCGCGGGCATGCCCGCCACGCCGATGGCCACGCCCACCGTTCCCAGGCGAAAGGGCCGGCCGTGGCTGTCGGCGATGACCACAGCCGGCGCCACGCCGCTGGCCTCGTGCAGCGCCTGGCGCAGGCGCGCGGCTGAGGCGTCGGGGTCCAGCGGCAGCAGCAGCGCCGTCTCCGCGCCGCCCGGCCCGGGGCGCACGTTGGAACGGTCGATGCCCGCGTTGGCGCTGGTGAAGCCCAGCCGGTGGCGCACGATCAGCACGCCGGGCGCCGCGCGCGACACCTCCTCGCTCTCATCCAGAATGAGCTGCACTAGGCGCGCGTCCTTGCCTGTCTCCGCGGCCAGCGCCAGGGCGCGCTCGCCGGGCTGCACCGTGGCCAGATCCACCTGCCGGCCTTCCACCTTGGAGACGATCTTCTGCGCTAGCACCAGCACATCGTCTGGCTGCAGCGCCAGGCCGCCTCTGCTCAGCGCCTGCAAAAGGCTGCCCGCCAGATCATCTCCCGGCGTATAATGCGGCAGGCCGGCCAGGGGGATCAGCCGAAGCTCCAAGCGCTAGTCTCCCAACCCCGTGATGCGGATGCCGCTGTGTTTAATCTTGTTACGGATATTGATGCCGATGAGCACAGCGGTGAGCCCTTCCACCACGCTGGCGTTTTGCAGCGGGCCGGCGTCGATGCCGCGCAGGCCGGCATCTTGCGACAATTGGATGGCCACGGCCTTATCCTCTTTGCTATCGCCGCACACCAGCACGTCGCAATCGACGTGCGCCTCGGGATCCGGCAGCAGCTCGGCGCTGATATTCTGGAAGGCGGCCACCACGCGCGCGGCCTCGCCCACATACTCCTGGGCCTCTTGCGCCGCGGAGCCGGCGGCCGGGCGCCACACGTGGCTCACTTTGGGCGGCTGCAGCGGCACCACCACCGTAATCAACAGCTTGCCGTCCAGCTCCTGGCGCACCGCCTCCAGCGTGGGCTGCTGCGCTTGATAGGGCACCGAGAGGACGACCACTTCGGCGTCGCGGGCCATCTCGGCGTTGCCGCCGCCCACAATGCGCCGCGCGCCGGCTGCGAGCTGCTCGTTCATCTCCGCCGCCGCCTCTGCGCCGCGCTCGGCGGAACGCGAGCCGATTAGCACCTCATGGCCGGCCATGGCCCAGCGCAAGCCCAGGCCGCGCCCTTCATTTCCTGTGCCTCCCAATACTGCAATTTTCACCTTGTTATGTTCTCCTTTTGGCGTCGAAGTGGGGACATCTGTCCACGTGGTTCTGCTAACTTAGCTGATTCTAACGGTGACCGGCTACGATGCAACAACGTTGCAACGCGCTGCAACAAACGGAGCGCGGGCATCTTGCCCGCCGCCTGCACCTGCGCTACACTTGACACAACGTAACGATGAATTTCTATATGAACGGCGGGAGCTAGACGAAAACAAGGCCACGCGAGCTGAACAATGCCGTCCAACACGGACGATTGCGCGTAAGTTTGACCCATTTTAAGGAGTGACGAATGTCAAAACCGTTTGCAGTAACCGACGAAGAATTTCAGGCCGAGGTGCTCGATTCGGAGACCCCCGTGCTGGTCGATTTTTGGGCCGAATGGTGTGGTCCCTGCCACATGATCGCGCCGCATGTGGAGGCCATTGCCCAGGAGTACGAAAGCTCACTGCGCGTGGCCAAGATTGACGTGGACGATAACCCCACTGTGCCCGGCCGTTATGGCATCATCGGCATCCCCACCCTGATGCTGTTCAAGGGCGGCGAGGTCGTGGCGCGCATCACCGGCGCCGTGGCCAAAGACCGCATCGTGGCCCAGATCATGCCCCACCTGGAGACCGCCGAAGTTTAACACAACGAAGCGGCGTCAGGTTCGTAGTGGCGCGATTCATCGCGCCGCAGCCGGCTCGTACTAGCACAATTCATCGCGCCGCAGCAGGCTTGTAGTGGCGCGATTCATCGCGCCGGCGGAGCCCCACGGGCGATAAATCGCCCTACTACGAACCCGAAGTGCGTGCTCAACCAAGCGGTGTTAGGCTCGTAGTGGCGCGATTCATCGCGCCGCAGCAGGTTCGTAGTGGCGCGATTCATCGCGCCAGCGGAGCCCAACGGGCGATAAATCGCCCTACTACGAACCCGAAGTGCGTGCTCAACCAAGCGGTGTTAGGTTCGTAGTGGCGCGATTCATCGCGCCAGCGGAGCCCCACGGGCGATAAATCGCCCTACTACGAACCAGACGCCCGGATATAGGAAGAGGCTCGCCCATTACATTCAGGCGAGCCTCTTTCTTATTCTTCGGCGCGCGGCTTACGGGCAACTGCCGCTCGCGGCCGCCGCATCCAGAACGCCGCCGGCCGCGCCGCAGAGCAGGGCCGATTGCACGGCGGCCGGCGGCGGCGAGCCCTGCGCCTGAGTGATGGCCGCGGCCACACCGCTCACCAGCGGCGTGGCGAACGAGGAGCCCACCCAGTAAGCAAAGCCTCTTTGGGCTACCAGCGTGTAGCTAATCACCCCAAAGCCGCAGTCGCCGCTGTCCGTGGGGCACTCGTCGTGCGCCGGCACGCAGGCGGCGCCCTCGCCGGCGTCGCCGTCGCCGCCCGGCGCGCGCAGGTCGCCTTCATTGCTGTAGCACGAGCGCGCCGGCGACTGGTTGCCCGCTTCCACGCCCACCACGCTGTCGTACGCCGCCGGAATTTGCGCCGGCAGCGCGCCGGCTTGCTCGGCGGAGTCGTTGCCCGCAGCGGCCACCACCGACGCGCCATAACGCTGGGCGATGAGCATGGGAATCTCCAGCGAGAGCACGGGCAGCCGGTTTTCGTTCACCTCGCGGCCGTCCCATTGTGCCAGCATGCGCGCAATGGCCCGCCGCGCCTCCGGCGGCAGCTCCTGGTCGTCCGGCTCGGCCGTGCCCAGGCTGAGGTTGATCACCGTATTTTGCAGCGAGCCTTGCTCGGCCAGCCGCGCGCGGAAATAGAGGCCCAGCGCTTCCACAAAGGCCTGCAGCGTGCCCTGCCCCTCGTCGTTTAACACGCGCACCAGGTGCAGGTCGGCAGCCGGGGCGGCAGCGTATACCAGGCCGGCCACAAACAGGCCGTGGTCGGCGATGTTCACCGCGCTGGCGGCGTCCGAGGTGGGTAGCGAAACGGGGTGCGACACGGCCAGCGCCAGCGGCGCGATGTCCGGCGGCCCCCAGCCGTCGAAGCGGTAGCCGCCCTCGGCGGCGAAGGGCGAGGCGTCGAAGATGGCCACCTGCACCCCCGCACCGTCGGCGGCGATGGTGCGATCCGTGTGCGCGCCGCCCGGCGCAATCAGGTTGATGCCCGGCGACGGCTGCAAAGCCCACTGCCGCCAGAAATAGTCGCTGCCGTGCACCACGTCGTCGCCCGCTTCTTCTTCGCCGCTGCCCTCAATGGCCCAGGGGCTGCCTTCGATGGCCCAGGGGCTGCCCTCGATGGCCCAGGGGTCGCCGCTGATTTCAAAGCCCACCACATAGTTGGGCTCGGCCACCACGCCCAGTAGCAGCTCATCTTGCAGCTCTTCCACTTTGCCGGCAATAAGCTGTAGCGCGTCGCTCAACGACGGGCTGCCGCTGGTCAACTGATATAAGTCGAGGCGCGCCTCTGGCGCGATCGCCTGCGAAGCAGGCGCCTGCGGCTCGGAGCGCAGGCGCTTGCCCTGCGTCTGCGGCGCGTCGTCGCCGGGCGGTGGGTAGCGCTCCAAATAGTCGTAGCCCACGCTGGCGATGCGCTCCAGGGCCAGCTCCGGTATCTCGGCGAGCACGCGGTCAATATCCGCGCCGCCGCCGCTGATGGCCAGCTGGCGGGGCACGATGGCCTGGCCCGGCTGCAGGGTCACTTCCGGAAGCTGCGCGCCCGGCGGCAGCGCCGGTGCGTCTTGCGCCTGCGGGTCGGGGAAGGGCCGCGCCTCGTCGCCGCGCGGCCCACAGCGCACCAGGGCTGCGACCAGCAGCAGCAGGGCTATCAATAAGAGAGGAATAAGTCGCCTGATTCGCATGGTGTTACCCTATAAGGCTCCCATATGGCCGACGAGGTAAAACGGCGCCCAGTAGTAGGGATGCGCGCCCGGCCCGTCGCCGGCTTCGGTGAGAAACTGTTGCTGCGCGGCCTGCAGGGCGGCTGCTTTGTGCTGGCCCTGCTGCAGGCGCGCATAGAAAAGGTCCATCAGCCGCGCCGTGGACTCGTCTTCGACGGCCCACAGCGTCAGCAGCAGCGAGGCCGCGCCGGCGTACAGCAGGGCGCGCATCAGGCCCAGCAGCTCATCGCCGCCGGCCACCACGTTGCGCCCGGTCTGGCAGGCGCTCAGCGTCACCAGCGAGGCGCGCAGGCGCAAGTTGAAGATGTCCAGCGTGGTCAGCCAGCCGTCGTCCAGGGCTATGCCCGAAAAAAGCGGGTTGTCGGGGCGGAAATCGCCGTGCGCCGCCAGGTGCAGCAGGCAGGCGTGCGGCGCGGCTTCCAGCAGCGCCTGGCGCGTGGCCTGCGCTTCCAGCAGCGCCTGGCCCTGCCAGCGCTGCGCCACCGCCTTCGCTTCCTGCACGGTGAACGGCAGCTGCGCGCCCTGCGAATGGCCCACGGCCAGGGCGGCGCAGTTGTGCTCGCGCCGCTCTGCCGCCGCCGCTGCCGCCTCGCTGCAATAGCGCAAAAAGCTGGCGCCGGGCAGCGTGCTGATTTGCCAGTTTTGCAGGGCATACGCCTGCCCGTCGTACAGGGCGTGGAACGGCAGGTAGTGCAGCGGGCCGTGCGGCGCAATGATCAGCCGCGCCGCGCCGCGCAAATCGGCGTGCAGCGGCGCCAGCAGCAGCTTATACAGCTTGTGCAGGATCGCCTGGGCGTTGCCCGTGAGCGCTGCGGCGCGCTGCGGCCCGGCGCTGGCTGCCGAGCGCACGTTCAGCCACAAAAGCTGCGATAGCCTCTGCACGTCGGCCAGCGCACCGGGCAGGCGACGGGCCACAATTTCCGTGGGGCTCACCACAAAGGCCAGCAGCTCCCCGCGCGCCACATAATATTCCACCAGGCGCACCTGCTCGTCGAGATACTCCTGCACCGGCTCCGTGCGCACCTGCCACAGCGCCGCCTCGCGCGCGTAGTCTGCATTGCGAACCAGCAGGCGGTGCCACAGCTCCGTAATGCGCTGCTCGATGTGCAGCACCCCTTGCTGCGCCTGCTGCCAGCCGTCGCTGGCCGTGGCGAAGCCGCGCTGCGCCTGGCCTTCGCCGCTCTCCCAGCGGCGATACAGCCGGTCGCGCTCGTGGCGCAGCTGCAGCAGCTCGGCCACCAGCGGCTCGTCTTCTTTGCGCCGCGCCTGCACGCTCACGTCCAGGCGGAAGGCCAGCAGGTCCAGCAGCGCACGCGACTTGGCCCGCTCGGCAAAGGCCAGCCCTTCGCCGGTGCGTTGCAGCGAGAGGCAAAGCTGCACCATGTCTTCATACACCGCGTCTTTGTCTTGCAAGAAGTCGGCGCGAAACTCCACCATCATGCGCCCGCGCAACTGCTCCAGGGCCTGAATAGCCGCTTCGTAATTGCGCCGCGCCTGGTCGTTATTGGCGCTGCTTTCCGCCAGGCCGCCTAGCAGATGATAGGCCTGGTACACCAGCAGCGGCACGCCGTTGCTCTGGCCCACCTGCAGGCTCACATCCGCTTCGCGGCGCGCCATATGGTGGTCGCCCAGGGCCGCGGCGGCGCGCGCCGCCGCCAGGCGCGCCTGCCCTTCGGGCACGGCCAGCGCGTGCGCGGCGAAGGTGGCCGCGCAGCGCCCCGCCAGGCTGCGTGCCGCTGCGGCATCGCCACGGCGCAGGGCAATCGTAGCCTGCTCCAGGTCCACAAAGGCCAGCCACACCTGGTTGCCCTCGGCAGCGAACAGCTCGCGCGCTTCCTGCATCGAACGGTCAGCTTCAGCGTACTGCTGTAGTCCGGCAAAGGCCACGGCTTCGTTCAGCACCGCCTGCGCGGCCTCAAAGCGGGCGCCCAGGTCGCGGAACAGGCCGCGCACCTGCGCACATTTGGCCAGCACATCGCCAAAGCGGCGCAACTGCAGCAGGCAGTCGCTGATAAACAGCTCCACCAGAATGGCGTCGCGCTGCCGGCCGTCGTGCAGAAACACGGCGCGCACTTCGTCCAGCAGTTGCAGGGCATCGTTGTATTTGCCCATCAGGAAGTAGGTGATGGCCAGGCTCTGCTGCGCGCGGGCGCGGTCGATGGGCTGCTCTTGCGACGCCATCAGCGACAGGGCCGTCTGCCCCGCGGCCAGCGAAGCGTCGAAGCGGCCCAGGTTGCGCAGCACGATGGCGCGGTTGATTTCCACGCGCGCCAGGTATGGCCTGCCGCCGTCGTCTAGCCGTCCGTAGGCGCTGCGCGCGCGGTCTAGCATTGCCAGCGCTTCGCGGTCCTGACCCATGCGCCCATGGATCGCTGCCAGGTTGCTCTTCAGCTTGCCCAGGGCCAGCCACGATTCGACCGCCGCCAGCACGCCTGTGGCCCACTCGCCAGCGGCGAGCGCCTCGTCGTAGCGGCCCAGGGCCGCCAGCGGCCACACCTTGCCCACCACGGCCTGCGCCTGCTCCACGTCCAGGCCCGCCGCGGCGTACAGTTGCTGCGCCTGGCCGTACAGCTCGATGGCGCAGGCGTATTCGCTGAGGCCGATGGCGCGGGCGTTGGCTTCGGCCAGCAGACCCAGGGCGCGGTGCGCCGGCTCGCCGCTGAGCTGCGCCAGGTGCAGCAGCAGGCGCGCCGCTTCCAGGCAGCGCTGCATGTCGGCGCGCAGCAGGGCATCAGACTGCCCTTTCAGCGCGCGCGCCAGCGCCATCTGCGGCTCCGCTGCCATGCCCTGCAACGCCGCAGCAATCTCAGCGCGCCGCGCGGCTTCGTCCGGCAGCTCCCACAACCGTGCAGCAAACGTGTCGAAGTTCATATCGTGCCATCATCCTGAGCGCAGCAAAGGCCCTCAACCACCGGTCATCCTGAGCGGAGTCTGCGGAGCGAAGGATCTCGCCGTCTACGCCACAGCCAGCTCCTGCACCACCACCTCCACCGCGTCGCCGCGCAGCGAGAGGGCGTAAGTGCCAGGCGACAGGCCGTCGAACACGAAGTTACCCAGCTCGTCCACGCGCACGCTCTGTACCAGCTCGGCTACCGGGCCGCTCTCCAGCCACAAGGTCGCCTGCCAGCCCGCGGCGTCGGCGCCCGTCACCAGGCCCAACACGCTCTTGCGTCCGGCAGCCGCGGCGTCGTCCTGCACCTCCACCGACACCTGTACGTCGCCGGCTTCGTACAGCAGCGGGCCGTTCGTCGCGCCACGGACGCCGGCCAGCGCGGGCATGGGCGCGGGGCCGGAGCCCAACGATGGCCATTGCGGCGCCAGCCGCGCCACCAGCAGGCGCAGGCGCTCACTTGCGCTCAGCTCCAGGTCGGCGGCCAGCTCGCGCAGCGTGCCGCGCAGCTCGTCTAGCTCTAATACGCAGTGGGGGCAGATGTCCAGATGCTGCGCCACGCGCTCGGCGTCGGCTTCAGCCAGGCTGTGCAGGTGATATTCGCCCAGCGTGTGCGCGTCGGGACAGTCAGCGCGGTACAGGACTGCCGCAAGCCGCCGCTGCTGGCGCACTAAAAGCGCCAGGCGCTGCCGCGCCGCCGCATCCTGCTCGATCTGCCGCGCGCGCACCTCTTCCAATTCGCCGTCCAGGTACGCCAGCAGCTCGGCGTCAGCGACCTGCGGCGATGGTTGCTCGTTGCTCATGCTTTTCTCCTCATAAAAGCGTCTTCCCACCTTCCATTTGCTCATATAAACGGGGCGGGGGGCCTTTTTCAGGCATGGGGGGCGAACAGCTCCTGCAGCGTGGCGTCGCGGCGCAGGCGGGCCAGCACGTTCTCTTTAATGCGGTAGATTTCGCGCACGTCCTCGAATAAATCCTGCTTCTCGTCGTAAATCTGGCCCGGTTTGAAGCCCACCACGTAAGAGTAGTGCAGCACCAGGCGCTCTTTATCGTCGTTGAGCCGCTGGGCGATGGCCTGCCAGAACTGCTCGCGCTCCGTGCGCGCTAGGGCCACATCTTCCACCGCCTCGTCGCGCGACTCTTCCACGCCCGGCGGCAGATCTTCCAGCATGTCGTGATATTCGGCGCTGCGCGCGTGGTCCAGCACCACGCTGGAGGCGCAGAGCTGCAAATAGCGCAGCAGCGATTTCAAATCGTCGAAGCCGGCAAACTTCTCGGGGGTCAGCGCCGACCACATCTTGGCGTAAGCGCCGTTGATAAAGTAGTCGATTTCTTCGCCGCTGCCGGGGAAGGCGCGGTTGCGACGCACCCAGCCGCCTACCAGAGGCCGGTAGTTCTCGCACAGATAAGTCCAGGCGCGCTCGTCGTGGGCCACAATGGCGCGGCGGAACAGCTCGTAACAGTAACGTGGATCGTGCTCCCGGCGATGGAAGAAATGGTTACTCTCGGCGGCGCACTGTTGCGCCAGCGCAGGCAATGGAAGAGAATGAAGGGCATCGCGGCTTGGCATAAAGTCCTTGTGGCAGGCAGCTTGCAGGAAAAGCTGCGGAAACACACATTATAAAGTTCTGCGTGGGATGGCAGTGATCACCGGAGTGAATGATGGCCTGGCAACTATAACAATCGGCCGGGGCCCGGTCAAGGCATGGTCACGACCGTGGGCAGTCACCTTCAACGGAGTCCGCGGCGCGAAGGATCTCTCAGCATCCCCCTAGGAGCAGCCAACCAGACAAAGCAAAAGGAGAAGCCAACATGGACATCGCAATCATGATCGAAGGACAACACGGCCTGAACTGGCCACGCTGGCAGCGGATGGCGCGCGCCGTGGAGGAGCTGGGTTTTAACGGCCTGTTTCGTTCCGACCATTACACCAACGCCAATCCGCCCGACCGCGACTCGCTGGAGCTGTGGACCTCGCTCACCTGGCTGGCGGACAACACCGAGCGCATCGACTTTGGCCCGCTGGTGACCCCCTTTTCCTTCCGCGAGCCCACCATGACCGCGCGCATGGCCGCGGCCGTGGACGATTTGTCACAGGGCCGCCTCATTCTGGGCCTGGGCGCCGGCTGGCAAGAGCGCGAGCACACTATGTACGGCCACGAGCTGCTGGACGTGCCCCAGCGCATGGACCGCTTCGCCGAAGGCCTGCACGTGGTGAGCAGCCTGCTGCAAAGCGACGAGCGCGTCAGCTTTGAGGGCCGCTATTACACCCTGCGCGATGCCACCATTCTGCCGCGGCCGCAGCGCCCCGGCGGCCCGCCGATCCTGATTGGCGGCAACGGTCCGCGGCGCACGCTACCGCTGGCGGCGCAGTTTGCGCGCGAGTGGAACGCCGTGTTCCCCTCTCCAGAGCGCTATGCCCAGCTCAACAGCCGCCTGGACGAGCTGCTGGCGCAGCAGGGCCGCGCCCCCGAAGACGTGCGCCGCTCGCTGATGGTCGGCTCGCTGTTTGCGCGCACCGACCAGGAGCTGCAAGAGAAGCTGGCGGCGCGCAACCAGGATGCCGAGACGCTGCGCGCCCGCGGCCTGCTGGTGGGCAGCGGCGAACAAATCGCCTGGCAAATCGCCGCCTATGAAAGGGCCGGCGCCTCACGCATCATGATTCAATGGCTGGACCTCGACGACCTCGACGGCCTGACCGCCCTGGCGGCGGCGGTGTTGTAGCGGTCCTGCTACTCGCCGCCTTCCTGTTGCTCACGCTGCTCGCGGCCTGCGACCAGGCGCAGGCCGTCACGCCGACCCTGGCCGCACGGGTTGCCGTGCCCTCATCCACAGCGCCGGTCGCCACTCCGGCGCCGCCTATCACGGCGCTGCCCTCGGCCACCGCTGGCGCAACCAGTGCGCCGCCTCCCAGCGCCACAGCCACGCCCAGCGCCACGCCTTCGCCCAGCGCCACAGCTTCGCCATCCCCGACTGCCAGCGCCATGCCGGCCACGCCAGAGCCGTACCTGGCGCGCTACACCATCGTCAGCTTCTACGGCTCGGCCGAGGGCGCGGGCATGGGCATCCTTAACTTCCGCGAACCGCCGCAGTTGCTCGAAGAGCTGCGCCAGCGCGCCGCCGAATACCAGGCCCTGCTGCCCCACAAAGAAGTGCTGCCCGGCTTCCACATCATCGTCACCATTGCCGACCCCTGGTTCGGCGAGGACGGCAACTTCAACCATCACCTGTCGCTGGAAGCCATCGAAGGCTGGCTGGCCTTTGCCGAGCAAGAAGGCATCGCCGTCGTGCTGGACATCCAGCCGGGCCACGCGCCGGTGCAAGAAGAGTTCGAGCGCATCCGCCACCTGCTCTACCGGCCGCACGTGCACCTGGCCCTGGACTCTGAATACACCATGGAGCGCACCGCAGACGGCCTCTACGAGATCCCCGGCCAGGTGTTGGGCAGCCTTTACGCCGCGCAAATTAACCCCATCCAGCAGCAGCTACAGCAGATCGCCCTGGAAATCGGCGTCAACAAGGCGCTCATTCTGCACCAGTTTGAAGACGAAATGCTGCCCGACAAAGAAAACATCGTCGACTACCCCAACGTGGAGCTGGTGATCGACTCCGATGGCTTCGGCGGGCCAGACAAAGTGCGCGACTACCAGCAATACGCCGCCGAAGCAGGCTTTGAATACGGCGGCTTCAAGCTGTACCGCAACTGGGACAACCCGCTGCTAACGCCGGAAGAAGTGATGGGCCTGCAGCCGCCGCCGGCGGTCGTTATCTACCAGTAAGCCCGCGCCGCGCCGCTCAGGGAGCTGGCAGCGTGGGGATGGGCGGAATGGTGGGCACGCCGGGGATGGTCGGCAGCGGCGGAATGGTGGGGAGGGGCGGGATGAACGTGGCAAATGGCGAAGTGGTCGCCGTCGCCGCCGGGCCGCCACTGCCCGAGGCCATTGTGGGGCTGGGGCTGGGCGTGGCCGTCGCCGTCGGCGTTGGCGTTTGTGTCGCGGTCGGCGTGGCCGTGGCCGTTTCGGTGGCCGTGGCCGTCGCCGTGGGCGTCTCCGTGGGCTGCGCCGTGGCCGTCGCGGTTTGCGTGGCCGTGGGCGTCTCCGTCGGCAAGGCCAGCGTGGGCGTGGGCGTCGCGTTTAGAATGCCGCAGCCGCTCAGAAAAGCCAGTAAGACGACGATTAACAGCCCATTCCATCGCGCCATCGTGCGCCCCATTCTTTAGCCAGGTTACGCCTGCCGACCATTCTAGCTCACATCACCGCCCCACCGCAATCCCCCGCCCGCAGTCGCGCATTCTTTGCGCGCAGGTTGACTGTCTGAAGAGCGCGATAGGGAGTTCGCACCTACACGTAGGCTACCCCTCCGCCAACATGGCCAACAAGCGCGTTGTGGTGCGCCAGTTGCGGATGGTGATCTCCCGGTAAATGGGCGTGCTCGTAAGGCGTGACATGCGGCTCTGCGTGGCCCGGCTCGTCAGCCGCGCGTGATACAGCACGCCATTTCCCGCGTGCACTTCGTCCACACCCTCGCGCACGCTCACGTGCTTCATGGCCTCCGCCGCCGTTAGCGGCCCCTTCAAGAAGATGACGTTGTAGCGATATAGATCCGGCTCGCCGCCAAAACCGCGTGGCGCGCCGGCCACGATGGCCGCCAGCTCCTCGTGCGAGCGCAGCGCCAGGCGTGCCTCATAATCAAATGTCTCCGACAGCGCCGCCTCCAGCCGTGCCACCAGTCGCTCGCGTGCCGCCTCGCCCGTGGCAAATAGCACGTTGCCGCTCTGAATATAGGTGCGCACGTCTGCAAAGCCCAGCGCCTCAAAACAGGCGCGCAAATCGGCCATGGCAATCTTATTCTTGCCCCCCACATTAATGCCCCGCAGCAGGGCTACATAACTGGTCATCTAATGGTCCTCCGCAGCAGAATATATCACAGAGTGCGCAGGACGCCGCCAAATAGAACAAATGTTTTACTAATCGCCCCCAATGTGCGATAATACTTGCAAAAAGCCATGCCTATCCGTACCAAGAAACGCCGCCCATACCCCCGCCGCCTGTGGAGCCTTGTCGGCTTTCCCGGGGACGGCAAGAGCACCTTCGCCGCGCGTATGGCCGCGCCTATGCTGGTTGTCGACAGCGACCACCGCTTCGACGAGGTGATGCACCTGGTGGCCGGCGACGTGCTCGAATTTGAAGACTCGCGCACCAACGGCCAGGTCGCCGCCATCGTCGACGACCTGGCGCGCTCCATGCCCGAAGAGCGCGTCGCCACTATCGTCGTCGACAGCCTCACGCAGCTCATCTCGCCCCTGGTGCAGCGCGCCGTGCAGGCCAACCTCGACGGCGAAAATCGCAACAAGATGGCCGGCTTCGTGGCCAAAGCCACGGGCATGAAGCTGCTGCAAGATGGCGTCAGCCGTTGGGGCGCGGACGTGTTGTGGATCTACCACCTACAGCTAGGCCGCGACGCCCGCGCCCAGGCCCAGACCACCACCAGCATCCCGGCCACCGAGCTGGCGCGCCTGCAGCGCAACCTCAACGCTCGCCTGCGCGTCGTGCGCCAGGGCGCGCAGCTAGGCATCCACGTGGAATGGTCGCGCACCGGTCGCCAGGGCCTCACCCTGTGGGACGACAGCGGCAGTTGGGAGCTGATGCCCGAAAAGCTGGAGGAAGCGATGTACGCCGGCCTGGAGCAGGAAGCGCGGGCGCACAAGGCCGCGCGCTTCTCTGGCCCCGCCGAAGCAATCGCCTGGGCCATAGAGCAGGGCGCTTTCGCCAACCCCCAGCAAGCCAGCGCGGCCTACGAGCACGTCAAAGCCACGCACAACCCGGCCAACGCCGCCGAAATGTGGGAACTGTGGACCATGGAAGTGCACAGCCGCCTCATTCCCGCCCAGCATGAAGAAGCAGCCTTTTAGCTGACAACTTCAAACTCCTAAAACACAACCAACCCATTCACCCGCTGCCGAAACATGCCGGCGGGCCAGCGAACGGGCAGCGGCGCCCAGCTCCGGCCGCCGTCCGTCGAGCGAAACAGGCCATGGTTGTTGGCCGCGTAAAAGACGCCCTCTGCTTCGGGGTCCGCCGCCAGGCGGCTGGCTACCGTGCCTTGCGCCGCGGGCAGGCCTTCCATGGCCGACTCAAACGGGCCGCCGCCGCTCTTACGATACACATAAGCCTCGGCGCGTCGCGGGTGGTACGACAGGCCCGGCCCCGACGCCGCCGAGACCACCACCGTCTGTGCATCGCCCGCGTCCACGGCCACGCCCACCAGGTAGCGGTGGCCCAGGCCGTCCATCATCCGCCGCCAGCTCTCGCCGCCGTCGCTGCTCTCATAATAGCCGTCGCCCGCCGCCGAATAGACGCGCCCCAGCGCGCTGCGCTGCGTCGCTGCCGTGTGCGTGTCGAAGGGGCCGCTGCGCACACGGTCCTGCCACGTCTCGCCGCCGTCAGTCGTGCGCAGCAGGGCGCCCGCCTCGATGGCCACATACAGCTTGCCCCGCTCGTTGGGGTCCGGCTCTATCCAGCGCACATGATGCGTGTCCGGCTGCGGCGGAAAGCTCCATTCGCCGGCCGAGGGCAGATCCAACATTGCCTTCATCTCCTGCCAGCTATCGCCGCCGTCCTCCGAGCGCCAGAATGTGCTGGGCCCGGAGCCTGCATACAGCACGCCGCCCTGCGTGGCCAGGGCCGAGGCGCGTTCTGCAGGGAAGGGCGTGGCCTGCCACTTTTGCCCGCCGTCCGTGCTGCGGAACAGCCCGTTGCTTTCCGTACCCACATACAGCCGCTGGCCATCGGCCGCCGCCGCCTCCGCGCCCATGCCGCCCAGGTGCGCCTGCACCTGCCAGCTTTCGCCCTTCTGCACCACCAGCGCCGCATCCGGCGTCACAATCAAGAATCGTGTCATCAGCAAGGCCTCCTATGTCGCGTACATCAGGTACCCTGCATTCTAATGACAGATGGCCCGCCTGCAAA
Organism: uncultured Ardenticatenaceae bacterium; assembly: GCA_964384155.1. Classification (GTDB taxonomy): domain Bacteria; phylum Chloroflexota; class Anaerolineae; order Promineifilales; family Promineifilaceae; genus JAAYYY01. The sequence goes on along the minus strand of CAYLJW010000012.1, from coordinate 34,276 downwards.
GTGCGGGCGCCCGGCGCAGCGCGCGCCGGGCGCCCATCCTCCATCCTCCGTCCCCGCCTAAAGCTGCCCGAACTCCCGGCCGGCCTCCATGTAAGCCCGCAGGTTGTCCGCTTCCACATCGTCCAGCACGGCGCCCGGCGACAGGAAGAAGCCGCCGTCGCCGCCAACGCGCTCGATCAGGTCCTTCACGTAGGCCCGCATCTTTTCCGGCGTGGCCGCTTTGAACAGCGAAGCGGGCACATTGCCGCCGAAGCAGGCCCAGTCGCCGAACTTCTCTCTCACCTGGTTCATGTCCGTCTGGTCGAACAGCCACGCCGTGCGGCCCGCGGGCAGGCCCGAATCGGCGATGATGTCCAGCCGCTGGTTGTAGCCGCCTTCCACGAAGCAGAAAGGCACCACCCCCTGCTCCATCATGCCCAGCATCACGGCCTTCAGCCCAGGCCAGTAGAACCGTTCAAAGTCGGCGTTGGACATGAAGCCATCGGCGCCCTTGTGCATCACGATGAAGCAGTTGGGGTTGCCGCTGGCGTTGGCGTTGCTCACGGCCATCTGCACGGCGAGCGGGATCAGCCGTTCGCAGGCGGCCAGCAGCTTGTCCGGCCGGCGGTACATATCCAGCATCACGCCGCGCGTACCGCGCAGCGTGTCGCCAATAAAGTCAAAGGGCGCTTTGGCGAAGCCGCCAATCAGCGCCGGCAGGCCGAGGCGGCCTTCTGTCACGGCGCCAATCTGCCCCAGCGCCCCAAACCAGCGGCCGGCCTCCTGCGCCGCTTCCATCAGCGCCTTGAAAGCCTCACCCACCGGCGGCGCCAGATAGGGCGCCAGCATAAAGGGCACAAAGGGCAGCTCGGATGTGTTGATAAACGACGGCACGAACTGAAGGCCCTGCAGCGCGCCCATCACCCGCGGCGTATAGGTGCGCATCAGGAAGCCTTCAGGGTCGTCAATCAGCGCATCATACTCGTCGGGGCGCATATACTCGCCTTCTACCGCCTGGAACGTCACGTTGTGCGGCAGATTGCCGCCCGGCCAGCGATACAGCTTATAGTCCAGCCGGTCGTACACCGGGCCGGGCAAAAAGTTGGTCATGGCCTGGTGCTCAAGGCCGAAATCTTCGTGCATCTTAATCACGGCCTGCACCGCTTTGTCGTAGTCGTAAAACATATCGCCGTAGCTGATGCCCGCGTGATCCGCGGCCACGTTACCACTCATCAAAACCAGCGGCACGCGGTCCGGCTTTCTCAAGCGGATGACGTCCGCCAGCCGCCCGGCACGTTGCTCATAACCGCACGCCGCTTCTTCGCTGGCAAACTGCCGGCCCGCGGCCGACGTCCACTTCGCCAGCCGCGCTTCCATCCTCTCTTGTGGGTTCAGGCTATCCCAATTATCAGGTAACATCGTCTTTCTCCTGCGGCCCGACTCCCCCGTCGAGCCTTCATTCACCTTCCGTCTGAATTCGGTCAACCATCTTGCAGGGCCACTTCGCGCTGCGCTCAGCCGGCCGCGCCAACCCAACCTCTGGCCAGCTCCACTGCGGCCATGTCGTCACGGCCGTAGGCGTCGGCGCCCGTATACTCGCGGATCTGCTCGTCAATCTGCCCGCCGCCAATCATCACCTTCACGTCGCCCAGGCCGGCCTGCTTGAGCGCCGCCACGGTTTCCTTCATCGGGTCATAGGCCAGGGTCAAAAAGCCACTCAGACCCACCACCGCGGCGTCTGTCTCGCGCACGGCATCCACAAAGCTCGCTGGCGGCACATCCACGCCCAGGTCGGTCACTTCAAAGCCGTTCACGTCCAGCATAAAGGCCACGATGTCCTTGGCGATGTCGTGAATATCCCCTTCCACCGTGCCAATCACCACCTTTCCAATCTTCACTTCCGTGGCTTCTTCGGCCATCAGCGGCTTAATCTTTGCCGTAATATCCTTCAACATCTCGCCGGCCAGGATCAGCTCCGGCACAAAACATTCGCCGCTTTCAAAACGCTGGCCGGTGATGGTCATCGCCTCGCGGCACGCTTCCAAAATATGCAGGGGATCCGCGCCGTTGGCCAGCATCTCGTCGGTAATCGCCAGCGCCTCATCCTCACGCATATCGGTAATTGCTGCAATCAACTGCTGCTTATCAGCCATTTTCTTTCACCTTCACTTTGTAAAAAGTCTCACGCTCCTAAGGCCGCCGCGGAACGCGGCGCATGCACCTCTTTGCTCACCTGGCACTCAGTTCTGTCTTTCCATAGGCCCTCTCTCCCTCGGTCAATGCGCCGCGTTCAGCCAAATAGCCCGCTGCGCGCCGCGCGCACATAGTTCAAACAATGCTTATCGCGCCCCAGCGCCAGCTCCGTGGCCAGAATGGCCGCGCGTAGGTCGTCGTCCAGCGGATCTAAAATGGCGCTGTCCAGCCCGGCGCCCATGGCCAGCGTCAGAAAGGCGCGGTTGATATTCGAGCGCGCCGGCAGGCCGAACGACACATTGCTCAGGCCCACGGTCAGATGCGCCTGCGGATAGTTGGCGCGTACGGCGCGGATGGTCTCCAGCGCCACGTTGCCGCTGCTCACGTCGGTGGCCACGGTCATCACCAGCGGGTCCACATACACGTCGGCCTCCGGCACGCCCGCGGCGCGCGCCGCGGCCATCACGCCGTCGATAATCTCCAGCCGCTGCGCGCTCTCTTTAGGAATACGCTTGGAGTCCATGGCCAGCGCAATCACCTTACAGCCATGCTCGGCCACAAGCGGCAGTATCTCCGTCAGCCGCTTCTCCTCACCGCTGATCGAATTAATCATCGGCGTCTCGTTCACCGCGGCGATGGCCACGGCCAGCGCTTCCGGGTTGGCGCTGTCAAGGCAAATGGGCGCGTCACTCACCGCTTGCACCTGCTCCACCAGCCAGACCAGGTCGTCCGCTTCCTGGCGCGGGTGCGTGCCGGCGTTCACGTCCAGCCAATGCGCGCCTGCCTCTGTCTGCCGCCGCGCCAGGTCGCGAATCACTGCTTCATCGCGCTCGGCGATGGCCTGCGCCACCTTGCGCCGCGTTCCGTTAATCTTTTCACCGATGATTTCCATGGCTTACCCTTCCTCTTGTGCACCCTGCCCATTGCGCTGCCCTTCCTGCTGTGGGAACAGCATGCCCAAGGCAAACAGGCGCCTGAAGCGCGGGTGCGTGGTCAACTCGATATATTCTGTGCGACGGGCTACATCGTCCAGGCGCGCGCGCTCCTGCTGCGATACCAGCGCCCGCTTCGCGCCGATTACCGCGGCGTTGCCGATCTGGCGGTAGGCTGCCTGCGGCAGCCGCGGCAGCAGGCCCATGGCTAGCGCGCTTTCCAGGTCCAGGTACGAACCGAAAGCGCCCGCCACATACACCGTCAGCACCTCTTCTGGCGCGGTACCCGTGCTGGCCAGCAGCACGTCCAGGCCGGCGCGAATGGCGCCTTTGGCCAGTTGGATCTCGTTCACATCGGCCTGCGTGATCACCACTTCTTGCGCCGCGTGCTTGCGGCTGGGCTCGCTCGCCGCCAGCACCATCTCCGGCCCCCGGCGCCCCTGCCGCACGCGCCCGTTGTCGCGGTCGAAGCGGCCGTTGGCGTTTATCACGCCCCAGCGATATAGCTCGGCGATGGCGTCCACGATGCCCGAGCCGCAAAGACCCACGGGCGGCGCGTCGTCGATGGTGCGCACCTGCACGCCGCTGGGCGTAAACGACACCGCTTCGATAGCCCCTGCTGCCGCGCGCATGCCGTCGCTGATGTGCGCGCCCTCGAAAGCGGGGCCCGAAGCGCACGACACGGCATAAAGCTGCTCTTGCTGCGGCCGGATCAGGGCAATCTCTGTGTTGGTGCCGATATCGATGCCAATGCTCACCTGCTCGCTGCGGTCCAGGTCGCTGGCCACGATCATGGCCACGTGGTCCGCGCCCACAAAGCCGCCAATGCTCGGTGGCACATACACCCATGCGCCCGGCGCGGCGTCCAGGCCCAGCTCGCGCGCCCTCACGCGCACCGTGTCGCTGGTGGCCGCCACAAACGGCGAGCGCGTCAGTTGCTCCACGGGCAGCGCCAGCAGCAGGTGCGTCATGGCCGTGTTGCCCACAATGCACAGCTCGGCCACCTGCTCGCGCAGCACGCCCGCCTGCTGCACCAGATCGCCCAGGATGCCGTCCAGCGCCTCGCGGATCAGCCCCGACATCACGGCCATGCCGTCCGGCCGGCTGCGCGTGAAGGCCAGGCGGCTGATCACATCTTCGCCGTAACTGATTTGCGGGTTAGGCCGGCCGGTGGCCGCCAGATCCTCGCCGCTCTCCAGGTCCACCAGGTAGGCTGCCAGCTTGGTGGTGCCCAGGTCCACGGCCATGCCCAGCGCTCGCGAGCCTGCCGGCGCCACGCCCAGCGCCTCCGCGCCGTCGCTAAAAACGGTCATGCGCCAGCCATAAGGCCGCGCCATCTGCGAAATCTGTGCCGCGGCCGCCAGCTCCACGCGCAGCGCCCGCGGGCCGCCCGCTTGCTCCAGCGCCTGCAACACGCGCTGTGTGTCGGCCTGCAGATCCTCCAGTGTTGGAGCTTCCGCCGCCGCGTCGTAGGCCTGCACCGGCGAATCCACCGCCAGCGCCTGCGACACGCCGGCAATCTGCAACCGCTGTTTGGTTAGTTGCGACGTCTGCGGCACGTTTACCACCGCATCCGCCCGCAAGCGCGTGCGGCAGGCAAGCCGCATCCCCTGCGCCAGCTCATCCGCCGTAAACACCAGCGTCTCCGCCTCCACCGGCGCGCTCACCGCGCCCGCCACCACCTGCACGCGACACTGCCCGCAGCGCCCCGCGCCGCCGCAGGCCGACGTCAGCGCGATGCCGGCCAAGCGCGCCGCGTCGTACAACGATGTTTCGCCGTCCACCTGTACGCGGCGACCAATGGGCTCAAATGTCGCTTCAAAAAGCTGCTCAGACATGGCTACTCTTCCCTCTCGAGGCGTCACTACTGCTTAACCACTCGCAGGCCTGGGGCGGGGCAGCGAACCGTCCCCCGGCCGGCTTGCGCCTACATCAAATTGGGCATACTGCGCGCCGTGGTTTTGAAATCGGCGTAGGCGATCGTTTCGCCCGGCGCTTTCACCACAAACGAGGTCTCATCCCACGGCCCGAAAATCATCTTGCGCACCAGCGCGTTCGAGCCGCGGATCTCTTCATAAACCAGGTCGAACTGCGCCGCCGCGCGCTGCGCGTGTTCGCGGTACTTCTCCTGGCCCCCGTAGCCCGTATCAATGTACACCAGGCGACGGTAATGCTTCAGCATTAGCTTCATCATACGCGCGGCGCGCTCCTCGCCATACTGCGCCAGCAGCCGCTCAAATTCTTCCAGAATGGTGTCGTTAACCTCAATCCAGCCTTTGGTCAGGTAGTAGCTGCCCGGCGCCAGTTTGGCCTGCTCGGCGTAGGCTTCCGGCGAGCCTAGAAAGATGGCGATGCAATCATCGACGCGCGGTACAATCAGTGTGCAGCCGTTGGCCGTCAGCCCTGTTACGGCCATGGCGCACAGTCCATAGCCCAACACCACGTTCTCCGCCTCGGCCGCGCCGCGGTCGGCCGCTTCCTGCAGCTTTAGCTTCAACTGCCCTGGAACTCGGTGCAGGCCAAAGTCCAGCACTTCATAAGGCACATCCGCCGGCATGATCGGCAGCATCTCCTCAATAACGGTAGCGCAGGCAATCACCTTTAGCTTGGCACGACTCATGGAGAATTCCCTAACGGCGCCCCCCAAGGGGGCTTGGCGTCACTTGCAAAACATTGTATAGTTATATAGGGAAGTTGTCAAAGAGCAATTTCTAAGAGGATTGTGCAGCTTGGCCCGACAACCTTATCGCATCAATCGTGACGACTACGAACCGGCTTACGCGCAGTTGGCCAACATCTTGCGCCGCCAGATCGCCGATGGCCAGTTCCGGCCGGGCGACCGCCTACCTTCCGAAGCGCAGCTATGCGAGGCGTACGACGTCAGCCCCATGACCGTGCGCCGCTCGATCAACCTGCTGGCGGCGCAAGACGTGGTGAGCACGGCGCAGGGCCGCGGGACCTTTGTGAAGCCGCTGGAGATCAACGCCGCCACTTTCCACATGCCGCAGTTGCAGGAGCTGCTGCAAAAAGACGGCGACGCCGACGTGCGCCTGCTGCAGGTGAGCATCATCTCCGCCTCACCGCGTGTGGCGCGCAAGCTAGAGGTTCCTTCCAGCGAGCGCGTCATCTACCTTCGCCGCCTGTTCAGCCGCGGCGGCGAGCCCATCTTCTACCACCGCACCTACCTGCGCTTCGATCCGCGCCGCCCGGTGGTCGAAGCCGAGATGGACGTCACCTCGCTGCAAAGCTTCTTCACCCAGGCGCAAAACGACCTGCTCAAGTTCGGCCGGCTGGCCGTGGAGGTCACCAACATGGACGAAGAGGAAGCTGCCGTGCTGCAAGCCACGCCCGGCGCTGCTGCCTTCCACCTGGAGCACATCTTCTACGACTTCGACGATCTGCCTGTCAACTGGGGCTGGTTCATTTGGCGCGGCGACCGCCTGCGCTTCACCACCACCGTGGGCATCGCCGAAGCTGCCTGACGCGCGCCCTTCACGTATAATGGCATGGCAAAGTAAGGAGGTTCAGGGCCGCCAATGAACGACGAAACGACCTGGGGCGCAGCGATGGCCGCGGCCGTCGCCGATCTCGAAGAGAACGCCGTGCTCGACATGGCGCGCCGCCGCCTGGCGCGCGGCGACGACCCATTGCGCATCGTCGAAGATTGCCAGGAAGGCCTGCGCCGCGTGGGCCTGCGCTACGAGCAGCAGGAATATTTCATTTCCGCGCTGATTATGGCCGGCGAAATCTTCCGCCAGGTGATGGAAATTGTGGAGCCGTTCATCCAGGAGCGCCACCAAGGCCACGAGCGCGGCCTCATCTTGCTGGGCACCGTGGCCGGCGACATTCACGACATCGGCAAAAACAACGCCGCCCTGCTGCTGCGCTGCTACGGCTTTTCCGTCGTGGACCTTGGCGTCGACATCCCCGCCGCGCGCTTCGTGGACGAAGCCGTGCAGTTGCGCCCGCACATCGTCGGCCTCTCCGGCCTGCTCACCTCTTCCTACGAGGCTATGGAACAAACCGTCCACGCCCTGCGCCGCCACCCCGACCCCGCCTTGTCCGCCGTTCCCGTGCTCATCGGGGGCGCGCAGGTCAGCGAAGAAGTGCGCCGCTTCGTGGGCGCCGACTACTGGACCAACGACGCCATGAAAGGCGTGCGCCTCTGCCAACACCTCCTGGGCGATGGCTCGTAAGCAGCCAGGTTCGTAGGTGGGCAATTCACTGCCCGTCCCCAGCCCTACGGCGCCGGTGTCAGCGAATACCCTTTCGGTATTTCCTGTTCAAAGGGCGGTGCTGGCGGCGGGGTGCTGTCGGTAAAGATAATGTTCTCGAAACCCAGATTCTGCAAAAAGCCGCGCATATAATTCTGTGCGTTCTGATTGGCCAGCTCCAAAATATCCGACTCCTCGGCCGCGAGCTGCAAATCTCGCTGCGCCGCGCGCCGTACCTCGGTCTCAAGCTGCGGGTCGGCGCGCGTCAGGATGCCCGTGTCGCGGTCGGCCACATACGAGCGCTCGTTGTCCAGGATCACGTTAAAAATCTCCGCTTCTGGCACGTGCACCATCACCGTAGTGGGGTCCAGCACCTGCACATCCGCTTCCTGCATCATGGCCAGGTCCACGCCGGCAATCACCTCGCCGTGCGCCACGAAAATCAGCGTCTCGCCCAGCGCGCCCCACAACACATCCTGGCCGCGCTCGGCACGCACAATCTTCTCCAGGCTATACGAGGCGGTTTCCAGCCGCGCCAGATCGCGCACCTCGCGCACAATCAGCACGGGGTCGGGCAAGATCACCGGCGTCGCCGGCGCCACCAGCCGCTGCACCAGCTCGCCCACCGGCTGCGTCACGCTGCGCGCCGTATTCATGCTTGCCGCCAGCACAAACACAAAAAAGGCCGCCGCCGCAAAAAACAAGATGAGAACCAAATACGCCACTTTGCGCATCGAGCTACTCCTCACTCACTAACAGCCTACTTACTTTCCTTTACGTGTAGAGTATAGCAAAGTCGTATAAACAGAATATATACCATCTGCGCACCGAGACCAGACCAGACAGGTCTCTGAGACCTGTCTGGTCTAACGCGACGCCTGGCTCACACCCAAATATCCTATACCGCTTCCCGCACCCATCTTTACAATGGATGGCGTAAGGAAACGGCGTGCGAGCCTCCGGTCGCTTTAGGGGAACTTTCAGACAACGCCTCGTTTCTCGTTTACACATCGCCAGCACCCAGGAGCCCAACGTCCGCGCTGCGGCGTGAGCCCGGCGCGCTGGCCCGCGCCATGTCTAATGTAATGGAGGTCATTGCAGTGTCTCATCGAAGCTCTTTCCGAACGGTCCCACTCGTTTCCATTCTATTCATCATCGCCGCATTCTTCATCTGGCCGGCCACCGCCCGCGCCGAAGGCGGCACCCAGATTGGCAGCTTTAACCAGAGCCTTTCCAGTGGCAACTTTTATGTAGATATCCTGCAGGCCGGCGAGGTGATTAACGTCTCTTTGCAAACCACCTTTAGCGGCTACAGCATCTATGATCCGCTGGGCAACCTGCGCCAGACCGGCCCGGCAGGCCAGCTGGGCTCCGGCAGCCAGGGCAGCTGCCCCACGCTTAACGGCCCGATCAGCAACCCGGCTCGTTTTCAGACCGACCAGCCCGGCGCCTGGCGCGTGGTGCTCAACGGCAGCGGCTACTGCTGGGACATCTCCGTCACGCCCAACATGGTTGCCAATCCCGACCCGCGCGTCGCTGCCGGCCGCCTGTGGACGCTGCGCTACAACCTGAGCAGCAGCACCTTTGCCGAGTGGGGCGCCATCGACTCTGACTTCTACGCCATGACCCCCGGCGGGCTGCCCAACACCAACTACGTCTGGCTGCTCGACCTCAACAAGTTTTCAGGCAATGTGTACCATCTGCTGGCCAACGACCTGGGCCTCGACCCGCCCTACTCCGGTTACAGCTTCGGCGGCGGCATAGCGCGCGAAAAGTTCCCCCTTTACCTGGCCTATCCTGCCGTGGCCAAACCGCAGCCCGCCACGCCTCCCCTGGCCAGCAGCCTGCGCTTCATCGACAATGCCGGCGTCGATGTCACCATTTCGCCCGGCGTCACCTTCGGCGTGCAAGACAGCGGCTTCTTTGAATTTGTATCGGACATCGACGGCACCTATGCCCTCACCATCGACACCAACCGCGACGGCCAGTTTGCCAGCGGCGACCGCCTGTTGCTGGGCAACGCCGTGCGCGGCCTCAATCGCGTGCAGTGGGATGGACGCGGCCCGACGGGCCAAGTGGTCGCCCCCGACGCCTACCAGGCCCAGCTCAAGCTGCGCGGCGGCGAGTTCCACTTCATCGCCAACGACGTCGAAACCAGCGGCGGTCCCAACGCCCTGGGCCTCACCATTCGCCAGGCCAACCCCGACGGCACCTTCACCGACGTGCGCGTGTATTGGGACGACCTCACCTACATTAACGATCCCCAGGCCACCTCTACCCTGCCCGACGGCGCCATGAGCAACACGCCAGAGGGCCACCACACCTGGGGCAACTTCAGCGGCGACAGCGTGGGCGATGCGGCCAACCTCGATACCTACGTCTACGGGCAAATCACCACGGCCATTATTGATGCTGTCGTAGAAACCAACGACGACCCCGTGCACAGCCCCCAGATCGACCTCGACGCCGACGATAGCTCCGGCGCCACGGGCGGTGACTATCGCACAGTGTGGACCGCCGATGGCAGCGCCCAGGCCGTGGCCGTGGCCGATAGCGACCTCACCATCAGCGACGGCGACAGCACGCAGCTCACCCGCGCCGAGATTACGCTCACCACGCCGCAAAGCGGCGACCGCCTCTCCATCGTGGGCTCGCTGCCTGAGGGCATCTCTCTGCACCCCGATTCCACCAATACCACCCTGCGCCTCGACGGCGTCGCGCCTATCGACGACTATATCTCCGCCCTGGGCCAGATCCGCTTCAACAACCTCTTGCCCACGCCCGACAACACGCAGCGCAGCATCAGCTTCGTGGTGCGCGATAACTACAGCAACGGCAACACGGTCATCGCCACCATCTTCCCCGATAGCGACGGCGACGGCGTGTCTGACGTGGAAGAGGGAACCGGCGACAGCGACGGCGACGGCATCCCCGACTACTTGGATACCGACAGCGACGATGATACCGTGCCCGACAGCGACGAAGGCAACGTCGATTCCGACGGCGACGGCCTGCCCGACCGCGTGGAATCCAATACCAACGACCAGGACGGCGACGGCATCCCCGACTACCTGGACATCGACAGCGACGGCGACGGCATTCGCGACGGCATCGAAGGCGCCGGCGACACCGACGGCGACGGGCTGCCCGACTATCTGGACCTTGACAGCGACGGCGACGGCATCCCCGACAGCGTGGAAGGCGTGAATGACGCCGACGGCGACGGCATTCCCAACTTCCAGGATCCCGATAGCGACAACGACAACATCCCCGACGGCGACGAAGGCTACGACGACAGCGAAGACGACGGCATCCCCGATCGCGAAGAGTCGAACCTGCGCGACGTGGACGGCGACAACGTGCGCGACTACCTCGATCCCGACAGCGATGGCGACGGCATCCCCGACGGCGAAGAAGGCACGGTCGATAGCGATGGCGACGGCATCGCCGACTACATCGATACCGATTCGGACAACGACGGCATCCCCGACAGTGTGGAAGGAACCGCCGACAGCGACGGCGACGGCATCCCCGACCGCCTGGAGCCTAACAACGTGGATAGCGACGGCGACGGCGTCGCCAACCATCTGGACCCCGACGACGACGGCGATGGCCTGCCCACGGCCGTGGAAGGCCGCGAAGACGCTGACGGCGACGGCATCCCCAACTACCTGGACCCCGACAGCGACAACGACGGCCTGCCCGACGGCGAGGAAGGCGCCGGCGACGCCGACGGCGACGGTATCCCCAACTTCATGGACCCCGATTCCGACGGCGACCTGATTATCGACCCCTGGGAGCCGGGCGATAGCGACAACGATGGCATTCCCGACCGCCTGGAAAACAACGACCTCGATAGCGACGGCGACGGCCTCAACAACCACCTCGACGACGACGACGATGGCGACGGCATTGCCACGCTGCTCGAAGGCGATGATGACCTCGACGGCGACGGCATCCCCAACTATCTGGACCTGGATAGCGACGGCGACGGCTACCCGGATGCCGTTGAAGGCGACGTCGACAGCGACAACGACGGCGTGCCCGACTACTTAGACCTCGATAGCGACGACGACGGCATCCCTGACGCCCAGGAAGTGGATGGCGATAGCGACGGCGACGGCGTGCACGACCGCGTGGACCCCGACGACGACGGCGACGGCATTGCCACGCTGCTCGAAGGCGATGATGATCTCGACGGCGACGGCATCCCCAACTATCTGGACCTGGATAGCGACGGCGACGGCTATCCCGACGCCGAAGAAGGCGATGGCGACCTGGACAACGACGGAACGCCTGACTTTTTAGATGACGACGTCGACGGCGACGGCATCCCCGACGCCGAAGAGGGCGACCTGGACAGCGACGGCGACGGCGTGCCCGACCGCCTGGAGCCCAACGACGGCGATACGGACGGCGACAACATTCCCGACTACCTCGACGAGGACGATGACGGCGACGGTATCCCCACGCGCGTAGAAGGCCGAGGCGACCTCGACGGCGACGGCATCCCCAACTATCTCGACCTGGATAGCGATGGCGACGGCGTGCCCGACGCCGACGAAGGCGCCGTCGACGATACCTTCACGGTTGCCGAAGACAGCAGCGGCAACATTTTGCTGGTGCTGGATAACGACAGCGATTACGATGGCGACCCGCTCACCATCGTGGCCCACGGCCCGGGCAGCAACGGCGGCACAATCACCAACTATGGCAGCCATTTCAGCTACACGCCCGCGCCAAACTTCTTCGGCGCCGAAAGCTTTGTCTACTCCGTTTCTGACGGCAAGGGAACGTTCTACACCGCCCTCGTCACCGTCGTGGTGACCAACGTTAACGACGCGCCCGTGGCGCAAGACGACGCCGCGACCACGCCCGAAGATACGCCCATCACACTGTATCTGCTGGACAACGATAGTGACATCGACGGCGACGAGCTGCAAATTAGCGCCCTAGGCGCGCCGAGCCACGGCGGCGACTTGCTGAACAACGGCGACAGCGTGCATTACACGCCCGCGGCCAACTTCTTCGGCACGGAAACCTTTAGCTACACCGTTTCCGACGGCGCCGGCGGCTTCGACACGGCCACGGTCACCATCACCGTCAGCAGCGTGAACGACGACCCCGTGGCTGTGGACGACGACTTCCAGGTCGCGGAAGACAGCGTCAATGTCGAATTGGGCGTGCTGGCCAATGACAGCGACCCAGACGGCGACGACCTGAGCCTCACCGCCCTCACCGCGCCCGATGAAGGCGGCCAGGCGACCATCGACGGCGGCGTCGTGCTCTACACGCCGGCGCCCGACTTCTTCGGCACGGAGACCTTCACCTACACCGTCGCGGACGGCCGGGGCGGCCAGGCGACTGCCCTCGTGGTCGTCAGCGTGCAAAACGCCGACGATGCGCCCGTGGGCGGCGCCGACAGCTTCACCGTCGACGAAGACACCGTGGCCAATGTGTTCGACGTGCTGGCTAACGACGTTGACGTGGATGATGACGTCCTGACCATTGCTGCCGTGAGCGGCTTTAGCCATGGCGGCAGCGCCACCATCGAGCCCAGCCACCTGCTGTACACACCGGCGCCTGATTTCTTTGGCGTAGAGACGTTCAGCTACACGGTCCAAGACCCCTCAGGCGCCCAGGACACGGTGCCGGTCACGGTCACTGTGCGCAACGTCAACGACGAGCCCGTGGCCGTCGACGACGCCTTCACCGTGGCGGAAGACAGCGCTGGCAGCATCTTCGACGTGCTGGCCAACGACTTCGACGTAGACAGTGGCGACACGCTGACCATCGAGAGCCTTACTGCGCCCGACCAGGGCGGCGTAGCGACCATCGACGGCGCCGCCGTGCTCTACACGCCCGCGGCTGACTTCTACGGCACAGAAAGCTTCAGCTACACCGTTTCCGACGGCACCGGCGGCCAGGGTAGCGGCATGGTCACGGTCACCGTCACCTCGGTCAACGACGACCCGGTGGCCCTCGACGACGCCTATACCGTGGCCGAAGATACTTTCTTTAACGCTTTAGACGTGCTGGCCAACGACAGCGACCCCGTGGAAAACGACGCCATCAGCCTGCTTGCGGTCGGCGCGCCCGACCAGGGCGGCGTGGCAACCATTGTCGGCAGCCTCATCCGCTATACGCCGGCGCGCAACTTCTTCGGCGTCGAAACCTTTAGCTACAGCATCGACGACGGCCAGGGCGGCCAGGACAGCGCCACGGTCACGGTCACCGTTACCAACATCAACGATGCGCCCATCGCCGTAGATGACGCCTTCACCATCGACGAAGACAGCGTTGCCGTGGTTTTGCAGCCGCTGCAAAACGACAGCGACCCCGACGACGACGCCATTAGCCTGGTGGCCTGGTTCCACGAGCCGGTCAGCGGCGCCGTCAGCCGCGATGGCGATACGCTAATCTACACGCCGAACCCCAACTTCTACGGCAGCGATACCATCACCTACACCATCACCGACGGCAACGGCCTCTATGACAGCGCCGAGATCACCATCACCGTGGCCCCGGTCAACGACCCGCCCGCGGCCGGCGATGATAGCTACGAGGTCGATGAAGATAGCGTCGATACCCGCTTCGAAGTCCTGGACAACGACGACGACCCCGTCGAAGGCGACCCGCTTTCCATCACCGCCGTGGGCGACCCCGACCAGGGCGGCGCGGCGACCATCGACGGCGACGCTGTGCTCTACACGCCGGCGCCCGACTTCTTCGGCGTGGAGACCTTCAGCTACACCATCGACGACGGCCAGGGCGGCCAGGACAGCGCCACAGTCACGGTCACCGTAAACAACGTGCCCGATGCGCCGCAGGCTGCCGGTGACAGCTTCACCGTCGACGAAGATACGCAGAACAACCCCCTCGACGTGCTGACCAACGACCACGATGCCGACGGCGACGAGCTGACGCTCGTCTCTGTGAGCGCGCCCGGCGAAGGCGGCAGCGCCGCCGTCGTGGGCAACCTGGTGCACTACAGCCCCGCGCCCGACTTCTTCGGCGTCGAGACCTTCGGCTACACGGTCCAGGACCCCTCTGGCGCGCAGGATACCGGCGTCATCACCGTCACGGTGAGCAATGTCAACGACGACCCTGTGACCGGCGACGACGCCTTTAGCGTGGACGAAGACAGCGTAGACAACGCCCTGAACGTGCTGGCGAACGACAGCGACATCGACGGCGACACGCTCAGCGTGCTCTCCGCCGGCGCGCCAAGCCACGGCAGCGCGGAAGCTGACGGCGACGTCATCCGCTATACGCCCGACCCTGACTTCTTCGGCGTCGACAGCTTCGGCTACGTGGCTTCCGATGGCAACGGCGGCCAGGCCGGCGGCGTAGTCACCGTCACTGTGCGCAACGTCAACGACGCGCCCACGGGCAGCGCCGACAGCTTTACCGTCGACGAAGATACGCAGAACAACCCCCTGACCGTGCTGGCCAATGATAGCGATATCGACGGCGACGAGCTGACGCTGCTGAGCGTTGGCGCGCCGGACCAGGGCGGCAGCGCTTCCGTCGCCGGCAACCTGGTCCATTACACGCCCGCGCCCAACTTCTTTGGCGTTGAAACCTTCAGCTACACCGTCCAGGACCCCTCTGGTGCGCAAGACACGGCCACCGTCACCGTGACCGTGAGCAACGTGAACGACGCCCCCAGCGGCGGCGCAGACGCCTTCACCGTAGACGAAGACAGCGTAGACAATGCCCTGGGCGTGCTGGCCAACGATAGCGACATCGACGGCGACGATCTGACCCTCGTGAGCGTGAGCGACCCCGATCAGAGCGGCAGCGCGTCCATCGACGGCGACAACGTGCTCTATAGCCCCGCGCCCGACTTCTTCGGCGTCGAAACTTTCGATTACACCATGCAGGATCCCTCTGGCGCGCAGGCCACGGCCACCGTGACCGTGACCGTGACCAACGTCAACGACGCCCCCAGCGGCGGCGCCGACAGCTTCAACGTCGATGAAGACACCGAGAACAACCCCCTCAACGTGCTGGACAACGATAGCGACATCGATGGCGACGACCTGGCGCTCGTGAGCGTGGGCGCGCCGGACCAGGGCGGCGAGGCGACCATCGACGGCGGGCTCATCCTATATACGCCCGCGCCCGACTTCTTCGGCGTGGAGAGCTTCGACTACACGGTGCAAGACGAGCACGGCGCGCAGACTGTCGTCACTGTCACCGTGACGGTGAACAACGTTAACGACGCCCCCACGGGCGGCGCAGACGCCTTCACCGTGGACGAGGACAGCGTGGACAACGCTCTCGACGTGCTGGCCAACGACGCCGACATCGACGGCGACACGCTGGCGCTGCTGGCCGTCGAGGCGCCGGACCAGGGCGGCAGCGCCGTGGCCAGCGGCGGCGTGGTGCTCTACAGCCCCGCGCCCGACTTTGCCGGCCAGGAGACGTTCAGCTACACCGTGCACGACGGCAACGGCGGTGAAGACACGGCCACGGTCACGGTCACCGTCGCCAACCTCAACGATGCGCCCGTGGCCCAGGACGACGTCGCTACGGTTGCCGAAGACAGCGCCGATACAGTGCTCGACGTGCTGGCCAACGATAGCGACGTCGACGGCGACATGCTGAGCCTTACGGCTGTGAGCCAGCCCGACCAGGGCGGCGTAACGGCCCTCAGCGGCGACGGCGTGGCCTACTCGCCCGCGCCCGACTTCAACGGCAGCGAGAGCTTCAGCTACACGGTCTCCGACGGCCATGGCGGCGAAGCCACGGCAACGGTTACGGTCACGGTCACCGCGGTGAATGACGCGCCGCAGGCCTGGCCCGACGGCCGCGTGGCCCTGCAGGGCCAGACCATCGTCATCACGCCGTTGGCCAACGACCAGGACGTGGACGGCGACGCGCTGAGCCTGCTGGCCGTGGACGCGCCCGACCAGGGCGGTTCGGCTGCCGTGCTAGGCGACGCCGTGCACTACCGCTCCATGCCCGGCTTCTTGGGCGCCGAGACCCTGTCCTACACGGCCGGCGACGGCGAGCTCAGCAGCAGCGGCGTGATCACGGTCACCGTGGTGCGCGCCGACCTGGTGGGCCTGGTCGACCCGCAGCAGGAGACGACGTTCGTGCTGCCCGGCGAGGGCGCCAACGAGGCCATCACGGCGACCATCGAGGTAGCGCCGGGCGCCATGGGCCAGGCGGCCCCCGGCGACACCTTCGCTCTGGTGTACCGCGAAATCCCCGCGCCCGGCGAGCCGCCGCTCAACTACCGCTTTGCCAACTTCAGCTTCAGCCTCGACGCCTACATCAACGAGCTGCAGCAGCCCGGCTTCGTCTTCCAGACGCCGATCACCATCAGCCTGGAGTACGGCGACGCCGATGTGGCCTTGCTCGACGAAAGCACCCTGGACCTGGTTTACTGGGACGGCGCGAGCTGGCAGCGCGACGGCATCAGCCTGCTGGGCCACGACGCCGGCGGTAACAGCATCCGCTTCAGCATCGCGCACCTCACCGACTTCGCCCTGGTGGCGCGCGAGCCGGCCATGGGCCTGGGCAAGAGCGTGCAGTCCGCCGCCGGCGGCTACCTCGACCTGCCGCTGGGCAGCGTGGTCACCTACACGCTGCAGCTTTACAACGGGGGCAGCGGCCATGCCGCCAACGTCGTGCTGACCGACACGCTACCCTCCGGGGTGACCTTCCAACAGTTCGTGGTCGACGGCGGCGCGCACTATTACGACGAGGCGCAAACCGTGTCTCTGCCTTCGGGCGAGACGCTGCAAGTGGCGGCGGGCACCGTGCTCTGGACGGGCGACCTGGGCACGGGCCAGACCGTGGACATCGTCTTCCATGCGCAGTTGCCCGGCGGGGCCGCCTACCTGGGCCAATCGCTGACCAACACGGCCTACTACCGTGGCGACAACATCCTGCCGGGCTACGACGAGGCTACGGTTAGCTTCGTGGCCAACAGCGCGCCCACCATCAGCGCCATTGCCGACCAGTTCAAAGGCCGCGGCAGCGTGGTTGGCCCGCTCAGCTTTACGGTGGCCGACGCCGAAAGCGACCCCGGCGCCCTACTGCTGAGCGCCCGCTCTTCCAACCAGGCCGTGGCGCCCGACGGGTCCATCAGCCTGGGCGGCGACGGCGAGCAGCGCACGATCACCATCAGCCCGCCGCCCGGCGCCACGGGGCAGACCACCATCACGATCATGGTCGCCGACGAGAACGGCGCAGAAGCCAAAATGTGCTTCGAGCTGTACGTGGTGCAGGCCACCTTCTTCCTCCCCACCTGGCACAAATAGGCCGCGCGCCCTGAGCTGAGCCACAGCAACAGGCGGGAACGCGAGACCGGAGCAAGCTGCTCCGGTCTCCGTTCCGGCCTTAACGCGCTGCTTTCTTCGCTTTTCGCTCCTTCTCCACTACAATGGCGCCATGCACATCGCCTCCTGCACCCTACAGCTCGAGCTATACGGCATCGACTCGCTCAAAGACAAGCGGCAGATCCTCAAATCGATCCTGGCGCGCCTGCCCCGCCAGTTCAACGTGGCCGTCGCCGAAATCGACCACCAGGATGCCTGGAACTCCGCCGTCATCTGTATCGTCACCGTCGGCGTCGACCGCGGCCGCCTGCACAGCACCCTGGAACATGCCGTCGCCTTCATCGAACGCCAGCGCCCTGACGCGCCGATTGGCGAGTATACGATTCAGTTCCACTAACCAGAGGTTGCCAGGTGAGCAGGCTTGTAGGAGGGCAATTTATTGCCCGTCCGCGGGGGCGCGATGAATCGCGCGACTACGAGCCTCCCGCCCTAAAAACTGCCCGTCTGCACCTCTCCGGCGCGCTGGTAGGAGGCGACGATGACGCCTTGCGGGGTGGTGACGCTCTCGTGCAGGGTAAAGGCTGCGGGGATGGCGCCGGGACCAAAGAGGCGCTTGCCGGCGCCGAGGGTCACAGGGAAGATCTTCAGCCACAGCTCATCCAGTAGGTCATTTTGCAGCAGCGTCTGTAGCAGGGTGGCCGAGCCGTGCACCTGTATGTCGGGGCCCTCTTGCTGCTTCAGCGCGCGAATCTGGTGCGGCACGCTACCCTTCTGCGCGTCGTCACCGATAAATACAGACTTTTGCCAATCGTGCTGCTGCAGCGTGTTAGAAACCACGTACTTCGTGGCGCGGTTGATGCCCGCGCCTTCCACGTCGTTATCTGGCCAGTAAGCGGCAAAGATCTCAAACGTCTTGCGGCCCAGCAGCAGGTCAAATGGCTCGCCCATCTGCCGGCCCATGGTTTCGCCCAGCACTTCATCAAAGTAGGGCACCGTCCAGCCGCCAAGGGCAAAGCCGCCGCTGGTATCCTCGGTGGGCCCGCCGGGCCCCTGCATCACACCATCAAGGGAAAGGAACGTAAGCGCGGTAATTTTTCTCATGGCGCGAAGTTTAGCAGATTTTCGCCCGCGGGAGAATTGACAAATCTCCAAGATTTGTCAATTCTTGGCGTATCATGTATTCGTATGTGGTAGACCGTAACGGAGAGAATGGCCATGCTCGAAGGTGAAGGTCCAGAACAGCACGAGGGGGCAACTCCGGAGGCGCCCGCCGCGACGCAGCGCGACGAGCGGCTGACGGTGGTGGGTATCGGCGCATCGGCCGGGGGCCTGCCGGCGCTGCAGGCCTTCTTTAGCGCGCTGCCGCCCGATAGCGGCCTGGCTTTCGTGGTGGTGACGCACATGGACCCCCAGCGCGAGAGCATGCTGCCGGACCTCTTGCAGAAAAAGACAGAGATGCGCGTGCGCCAGGTGCACGATCAGACGCTCATCGAGAAAGACAACGTGTACGTCATCGCGCCGGGGCGGCGCATCCGCGTTACGGATTCACACCTGGATACGGAGCCGTATGATGCGCCGCGCGGGCAGCGTATGCCCATCGATTACTTTTTCCGCAGCCTGGGCGAGAAGCATCACCAGGCGGTGGCCGTGGTGTTGAGCGGCGGCGGCGCCGACGGCGCGGCGGGCGTGAAAACGATTAAAGAAGATGGCGGCTTGCTGCTGGTGCAAGATCCCGAGGAAGCGCAGCACGACAGCATGCCGCGCGCAGTCATCGCCACGGGGCTGGCCGACCTGGTGCTGCCGGCCGGCGAGCTGGCCGAGAAGCTGGCGGCCTTCTATCGCGCAAGGCCGCGCGTGGCGCCGCATGCGGACGAGCTGAGCGACGGCGAGCTGGATACGCTCCAGCGCATCCTGACGCAGGTGCAGCTACACACGGGCTATGACTTTAGCCAGTATAAGCGCACGACCCTGCTGCGGCGCATTCAGCGGCGCATGCAGCTAGGCGGCGAGCTGTCGCTGGAGGCTTATTTACGCCGGCTGCGCAACAACGCGCCCGAAGCGCGCGCGTTGTTTAACGACCTGTTGGTTGGCGTGACCAACTTTTTCCGCGACCACGCCGCCTGGGAAATACTGGCCGATAAGGTGATCCCCCGGCTGTTCGAGGGCAAGGGGCAAGGAGATAGCGTGCGCGTGTGGAGCATCGGCTGCGCCACGGGCGAGGAAGCTTATTCGCTGGCCATCCTGCTGCTGGAGCACGCCGAACAGTTGGAAGGCCTGCCTTCACGGCGGCCCGGCATCCAGGTGTTTGCCTCAGACCTGGACAACCAGTCACTGACGAAAGCGCGCGAAGGCGTTTATGCGGAGGCTATCGAAGCGGACGTGTCGCACCAGCGCCTGGACCGCTGGTTTGTGAAGCAGGGTCATTACTATCGCGTGCGCCAGGAGCTGCGCGACCTGGTGCTGTTTTCCAACCACAGCGTGCTGCGCGACCCGCCCTTTGCGCGCCTGGATCTGGTTAGCTGCCGCAATTTGCTCATTTACCTCAACCGCGATTTGCAGGAAGATGTGTTTCGCACTTTTCATTACGCGGTGCAGGGAGAGGGTTATCTCTTTCTGGGCAGCGCGGAGTCGGCGGAAATGATGCATGGCCTGTTCCAGCCGGTAGACAAACATCACCGCATCTACCACGCCAGGCCGACCCCCGGCGAGCGCCCGATTATGCCGGCGCTGCCCCTGCGCCTGGCGGCAGAGAGGCGGCACCGCGCCGCGCTGGAACACACGGCGCCGCCCTCTTTGCTGGTGAATGAGCAGTACCAGATTGTGCATCTGTCGGAAAGTGTGGGCCGCTATCTGCTGCACCCGCGGGGCGCGCCTACCAGCGACGTGCTGAAGCTGGTGCGCCCCGAGCTGCAGCTTGAGCTGCGCAGCGCCCTGGCGCAGGCCTTCGAGCAGATGCGCGCCGTGCTCAGCGGCCCGGTGGCTGTGCAGTTCAATGGCGCACCGCGGCCTGTGATGTTGGCCGTGCGGCCGCGGCGCACGGAGGAGGCCAGCCTGGCCTTGGTGTTTTTTCTGGAAGACGAGAGCGGCGAGGGCTGGCCGCACCTGGAGCAGGCGGTTGTTGGCGACGGCGATGGTATAGGCCCGCAGAATGCCGTGGTGCAGCAGCTGGAAATGGATAACCAGCGCCTGCGCGAGCGGCTGCGGGCTACCACCGAGGAGTATGAAACCTCGCATGAAGAGCTGAAGGCGGCTAACGAAGAGCTGCAAAGCATCAACGAGGAGTATCGCTCGACCACAGAAGAGCTGGAAACGAGCAAGGAAGAGCTGCAGTCGGTGAATGAAGAGCTGCAGACGGTGAACAGCGAGCTAAAAAATAAGCTGCAGGAGGTGTCGCGCGCGCATAGCGACCTGGAAAACCTGATGGCCGCCACAAACATCGCCACGCTCTTCCTGGACCGCGACCTGCGCATCCAGCGCTACACGGAGAGCACGGCGGAGCTGTTTAATATCATGCCCGGCGACCACGGCCGGCCTCTGGAGCACCTCACCAACCGCCTGAATTATGACCAGCTGACCGCCGATGCGTCACGCGTCCTGAGCCACCTCACAGCCATTGAGCGCGAGGTGCAGAACCGCGACGGGGGCTGGTTCCTGATACAGCTACGCCCGTACATCACGGTCGACGACCGCATTGACGGCGTGGTGGTGAGCTTCGTGGACATCAGCGAGATGAAGCAAACAGAAGTGGCGCTGCGCACAGAGAAAGAGTTTAGCGAGAAGATCGTCGGGTCTATTCGCGAAGGTCTGCTGGTGCTGCAGCCGGACCTTACGGTGGAGTTTGCCAACGAGGCATTTTTCAACATGTTCCAGGTCGAGCCGCAGCAGACGATTGGCGCTTATATCTATGACCTGGGCAATGGGCAGTGGAACCTACCGGAACTGCGCACGCTGCTGGAAGAGATTTTGCCGCGAGAGAACGTGTTTAATGGCTTCCGCGTGGCGCACACGTTTGAAGAAGTGGGCCACCGCGTGATGCTGCTGAATGCGCGCCGCCTGGATCATGTGGACCGCATCTTGCTGGCCATCGAGGATATTTCGCACCACGAGTCGTATGAGCGCGAGCTGCTGGCACTGAATGAGTCGCTGGAGCGGCGCGTGGTGCAGCGAACGGAGCAGGTACAGCAGTTGGCCAGCAGGCTGGCTATGGCCGAACAGAGCGAGCGGGCGCGCGTGGCGCAAATGCTGCACGACGACCTGCAGCAGCAGTTGTACGGAATCCAGCTACAGATGGCCTTCGTGCGCGAGCAGGCGGCCGATATGGCCGGCGGCCAGGAGCTGCTGCAAGAAGTGGACGGCGCGGAGGGCGCGCTGCAGAAGGCGATTACCGCGGCGCGACACCTGAGCGTGGAGCTGAGCCCGCCGATCTTGCAGGGCGAAGGTCTGGCCGACGCTATTGGCTGGCTGGCCAGCGAGATGCAGGAGCGCTACCGCCTGCGCGTGCATGTAGATGGCAACGGTTCGTTTGAGGTGGATGATCTGGGGCGGCGCGTGCTGCTGTTTCACGCGGTTCGCGAGCTGCTGTTCAACTGCGTGAAGCACGCCGAGGTCACAGAGGCCACGGTGCGCCTGCGCAACGAAGAAGATGCAGAGCTGGGCCGCGTCTATCGCATCGACGTGGAGGACGACGGCGTGGGCTTCGAGGCGCAGAAGGCCCTGGACAGCGGCCCCACCGCCGCGCACCGCGGCCTGCACGACATTCGGGAACGGCTGCGCTTCATCAATGGTCGCCTGGAGCTGCGCTCACAGCCGGGCAAGGGGACGCGGGCGACGATCATTGCGCCGCCGCATGAGCCGTCGACTTAGACGCAGGCGGGGGCGTGTGGCGTGTGGCGTGATAGGGGAGGTGGCCAAGGTGGCCAAGGTGGCCAAGGTGGCCAAATGTGAGTGTTTTTTCGGGGTTGGGAGAGGCGTGAGCTGCAATCGGGGGGCAAGTGGGGTGGGCCGCCGCGTAGACGCGGCTTCCTCGCGGCGCGCGATGAATCGCGCCACTACGAACCTGCGGCGCGATTCATCGCGCTTCTACGAGCCGGGGGGCGGTGAAGGGCGCTGTTGCGCGGGTGGGGTTAGGGGCGGGCGGAGGACCAGATGTTGCGCGCCAGGAGGATGAGTCCGATGATGATTAGGAGCAGGGGCCAGAGGTCGGCGGCCCAGGCCTGGCGGAAGCCGCTGATGCCGAGGATCAGCTCGAAGAAGATGAGGCCGATGAGGAACATGCCGAGGCCGGTGCCGGCGATGCGCGTACCTTCTTTCATGAGGTCGCTGTTGCCTTTCACCAGGCCGTAGCCCATCCAGCCGACGCCTATGGAGGTGGGGGCCACCAGGGCCCAGGCGTAGGCCCAGCTCTCGAAATGGCCGGTGGTGTTCTGGTATAGCAGCAGCAGGCCTACCATGGTGATGATGCTGCCCAGGGCGTTCACGCCTTTGCCCGGTTCTTCGGGCAGGGTGAGGGAGACGATGTAGGCCACCGCGCCGGGCACGATGATGAACAGCGGCCACAGCAGGCCGATGATGTCGATTTCAAAAAACTGGGTGATCAGAAAGACGATGCCCAACAAAATGAGCAGCACGCCTACAATGGTTCTGCCGGCGGTGGACTGTTTTGATCTTGCCATGGTTATTTCTCCTTCATCCATCCTTGCAACGTGTTACCAGTATAAACGAGTCGCATCACGCCGCACAGAATTGACAAATCTTGGAGATTTGTCAATTCTCAGGCCTAGGGGTAGGGATCTGTTGTGGCGGTGGGGTCGGGGTAGTCGCCGGGGGTGGGCGAGCTCTCTGGCGGCGGCGGGGTGGTGCCGGGCTGGGTGGTTGGCGTGGCGGCGGGCGTGGGTTCTGGGGTCTCGCCCGGTTCTGGCGTGGGGCTGGGCGTGGGGGTCTCGCCGCCTGCGGGGGTGGGCGAGGTCGCGGGGTCGGGCGTGGCCGTTTGGGCGTCCTCGCCATTCTCATCGGGCGTGGCGCTGGGCGTGGGGGTGGGGGTGGCCGTGGGTGTGCCGGTTTCTTCCGGCTCCTCTGTTGCCTCGCCTTCTTGCTCTGTCTCCACGGGCTCTCCCGGCAGCCCGGCAAGCTGCGGCAGCGGGTTGGGCTGCACCAACTGCACGGCGCGCAGATACCAGAGGGTCTGCCGCGGCGGCTCTTTGCCGCAGCCGAGGGGGCCGTGGTAAAGCTGCCAGAAGCCGTCTACGGTGACGGGCGTGCCTTCGGGCAGCAGCTCGGCTACCTGCGCGAAGCCCTGCACATCCAGGCGCAGCTGATTATCCACAATGGCCCAGTCGATTTGCGGCCCTTTGAACGGCGTGCAGCTAATGTCTGGCGCGGGTAAGAAGGAGCCGGTGACGCGGATGAGCCGGTTGCGATAGCCGGCGGGGTTGGCGTCCAGGTCCAGAAAAGTCACGGCCGCCGGCAGGCGGGACATGGCGCCCACAGGCCCATCGGCCGCGCGATTGGAGCGAAATTGGCCGCGCGCCGCGCAGCCGGCGGCGGCCAGCAGCAGCAGTAGGAGCAGGGCGCGCGCCAGGTGGACGCGGCGCGTGTGGCGAGCCGGGCGCGTGCTGTTCATCGCCTTCTGAACCATGTGCGGGCGGCCTCGGGGCGCGGCGGGCGCGGCAGGCGCGGGCCGCGGAAGTGCACCCACCATTCCAGCAGCAGCACAAGCAGGGCCAGGGCGGCCAGCCAGGGCCAAAACTCGCGCCGGCCGATGTCGCCGGCCTGCGGCGCGCTAATGTCGCGCCGCCCGATTTGCACGGTGGCCGCCGGCGCAATGGCCGACTCTTGGGGGGCGAACAAATTCACGGCGAAGCGCCCTGCGAGGCGGTCGCCGCTCTGGCGCCGCGCTGTCACGGTGTAAATTCCCGGCTGGTGCGTCTCTTCAAAGATAAGCGCGTGTTCCTCTTCAACGGTTAGAATGCGCTGCTCGCCGGAGGGCGTGTCTACCAGCAGCGCCGTGGCCCCCGCCTCGGGCGACAGCGCCGCGGGCTGCCCCGGCTGCAGGCTGCCGCTGAAGTCCACCACCTGTCCCGGGCTCAGCCAGGCCGTAATGTTAGCCATTAGCACGGGAAATGCAACGCGCAGGGGCAGGTCGGAGTCGCGCAGGTCGAAGGTGAGCACGGCGATGCGCCGGCCGCCCTGCTCGCCGGCCAGCAGCAGCGGGCCGCCTTCGGCCTGCACCACGGCCTGGGCCCATGGCGCGCTGATCTGGCGCGCCTGGCGCACGTTCACGCCACGCCACTCTACAAATTGCAGCAGGGGGCTATCGGCCAGGCGGATGGCCGTGGTGGCAGAGAAGGGCTGGCCCACGGTGAGCAAATCGCCGCCCGTGGTGGGGTTAATTAACAACAAATCGCCCGGCGGCAGCGGCTCGGGCAGCGGCCCGCCGTCCAGCACCAGCAGCTCGAAGCCCTGCTCGCCGGCGGCTTGCGGCAGCGGGCCGGCGGGGTCGGCGCGCACGGCGGTGACGCCGGGCAGCAAGGTGAACACCTGCTCCAGGAACAGGTTGCCCGGCGTGAGCAATAGCGCCTGTGTGGCGGCGCCGGCGGCGTGCACGGCCCAGGCGCGGTCGTCGGCCGGAAGGAAGTCGGCTTCTTGCTCGCTCAGCTCGGCGCGGATGCGCTCGGAGCCTGGGGGCAGGGCCCAGGTGAGCGGCAGCGGCGCGCCGGGGGCGGGCGTGATGCGCCGGGCATCGAACAGGGTTTCGTTGACATAAATAGAAAGCAGGGCAGCCTGCGGCGCGGCGCCGTAGTTGTGCACCGAGGCCAGAAGCTGCAGGCCTTCGGGCCCCTGGCGCGTGGCCAGCGCGCTGAGGGCCAGATTTTCGTCGCGCTGGCCGATGGCCACGTACAAGATGTCGCCGGGCAGCGGCGGCAGGGCGGCCTGGTCCATCTGCTGGCGCAGGCCGCCGTCGGAGACGATCACAATGCGCGCGTTGCGGGCGCCCTGGGCCGCGCCGCCGGCCAAGGCCAGGGCCGAAGACCAGTCGGCGGTGACCGGCTCGGCCTGCGCCGCCTGCAGCGCGCGGCGCAGGGTCTGGGGGTCGGCCCCTGCCGTGGCCAGCACGCGCGGTGTGCGGCCGACCAGGATGAGGGTCATGGCGTCGTCGCCGCTGAGGCCGCCGATCCAGCTTTGCACTTCGGCGCGGGCGGCGTCGAAGCGCGAGGGTTGCACGTCGGTGGCCAGCATGGAGGCGGAGCCGTCGAGCAGCACGACCACGCTGCCGCTGACCACGCTGGGCGTGGCCACAAAGGGCCGCGCCAGGGCCAGGGCCAGCGCTGCCAGAATGAGCAACTGCAGGATCAGCAGCAGGTTGCGCCGCAGGCGCTGCCAGGGGGCGTTGGCCTGGCGGTCGCGCAGCAGCTTTTGCCAAAGGAGGGTGCTGCTGACGGGCGTCTCGGTGCGACGCAGGCGCAGCATGTAGAGGATGAGGATGGGGATGGCCAGCAGGCCGGTGAGCAGCGCGAGGGGCGCCAGGAGAGACATGTCAGCGCGCCACGCCGCGGCGGCGGAACGTTTGCAGCACCACGCGCTCCCAGGCTTCGCTGCTGTCGAGGGGGATATAGTGCGCGCCGCGCTGGCTGCAAAAGGCGGCTATTTGCGCCTGCCAGCCGCGCAGGCGCTCGGCGTACTCGTTCAGCGCCAGGGCGTCCACCGAAAGCTCCGTCTGCGCGCCGCTCTCCACGTCCAGCAGCTTCAGGTCGCCGCTCAGCAGCGGCTCCTGCTCGTCGGGGCTGAGGATGTGCAGCAGGGCCAGCTCGTAGCCGCGGCCCAGCAGGGCGCTGAGGCCGTCGCGGTAGCCTTCGCTGAGCATGTCGCTGAGCAGAAACAGCAGCCCCGGCCGGCCGCCCTGCAGGGCATAGGCGCGCAGCGAGACGTCCAGGTTGGTGGCGCCGCCGGGGCGGGCGCTCTCCAGGAATTGAAAGAGGCGCAGGCTGTTTTGCGCGCCGCGCAGCGGACCCCACGAGGCCAGGCCGTCGCCGCGGGCCGTGAGCAGGGAGACGCTGAGGCGGTCGCCGCCGGCCAGGGCCATGTAGCCGATGGCCGCGGCCAGGCGCAGGGCAAAGGTGAGCTTGTGCGCCTCGTGCGGCGCCTGGCCGCCGGGCGGCCAATCCATGCTGGCGCTGGCGTC
This sequence comes from uncultured Ardenticatenaceae bacterium, assembly GCA_964384155.1. Classification (GTDB taxonomy): domain Bacteria; phylum Chloroflexota; class Anaerolineae; order Promineifilales; family Promineifilaceae; genus JAAYYY01. Next base: position 7,485 of record CAYLJW010000012.1, on the reverse strand, counting down.
TAGCAATAGGTGCACGGCCAGGTCTTCTTCCTCTTCCAGCAGCTTAATAAAGGGCCGCTCCAGGCGGGCGTACACGTTCCAATCCAGGCGGCGCAGGTCGTCGCCGCGCACGTAGTTGCGGTAGTCGGCAAACTCCACCGACGAGCCGCGCTTGCGGCTGCGGCGGTCGCCTTTCATGAGGCCCACGCGCACTTGCTCGGCCACAAGCGCTAACTGCTCCAGCTTCTGCAGCGTCGCCTGGTCGAAAATCATGCTGGGGCTACGCCTCGCGCTGCACGGTTTGCAGCAGGTCGTCAATCACGGCGTCGCTGGTTAGGCCTTCGGCCTGGCCTTCAAAGTTTAGAATGAGGCGGTGGCGCAGGGCCGCGGGGGCCACGGCGGCCACGTCGTCGAAGCTCACGTTATAGCGGCCGTCGAGGAGCGCTGTAATCTTGGCGCCGAGGGTGAGCGCCTGCGCCGCGCGCGGGCTGGCGCCGTAGCGCACATATTGCTGCACCAGGGGCGTGGCGCTGTGCGCCGGGTGCGTGTGCACCACGAGGCGGCTGACATAATGGGCCACGTGGGAGGGCGCGGGCACCTGGCGCGCGAGCTGCTGCATGGCCAGGATGGTCTCACCGCTGGCCACGGGCGAGGCGGCGGCGACCTGCTGGCCCGTGGTGCGCGCCACAATCTCGGTGAGCTCCTGGGCCGAGGGGAAGGGCACGTTGACCTTAAACAAGAAGCGGTCGAGCTGCGCTTCGGGCAGGGGGTAGGTGCCTTCCATCTCCAGCGGGTTTTGCGTGGCGAGCACGAAGAAGGGCTGCGGCAGGGCGTAGGTGTCGTTGGCCACGGTGACAGTGTGTTCCTGCATGGCCTCCAGGAGGGCGGATTGCGTTTTGGGCGTGGCGCGGTTAATTTCGTCGGCGAGGATGAGGTTGGCGAAGACCGGGCCGCGCTGGAAGCGAAAGAGGCGGCCACCGCCGGCTGACTCTTCCATGATGTCTGTGCCGGTGATGTCCGCGGGCATCAGGTCGGGCGTGAACTGGATGCGGCTGAAGGCCAGGTTGAGCGCCTGGCCCAGGGTGCGGATGAGCATGGTTTTGCCCAGCCCGGGCACGCCTTCCAGCAGGGCGTGGCCGCCGGCCAGGATGGCCACGAGCACATGGCGCACCACGTCGTGCTGGCCGACGATCACCTTGCCAATTTCTGTTTCGATGTTTGTCGCGGTCGCGCGGAATTGTTCGGGGGTCATGGGCTGTCCTAAATTGAGTAGCCGAGCGCGGTATGGAAACCGCGGCTAGGGGGCGGTGGGTGAGTCACGCCCTACTGTCCTCCGCCCAGGGCCGAGAAGTAGTCGCGGATGAGGCCTTTCATGCCCAGGGGGATGGGCTCGCTTTCCAGGGCGCGGTAGGCCGCGTCGCGGTAATCGGCGAAGACTTCGGTGTAGGGCACGCGGCTCTGCTCGTCGCCGAACTCGGTGGGGCGCTCGTTGAGCAGGCCGCCGCAGGCGTCGGGGTTGGCCAGACATTCGGCGGGCAGCTCGATGTCCTGGCCGGCCTCGCCGCTGAGGTCCACAAAGTCGGGCACGAAGAGGGATTCGGCATGGCCTGTCTCGCCGCCAGTGCCGCCCTGGCCATCGCCGGAGGGGCCGTCTCCGGCGCCTTCGCCAGAACCCTGGCCTTCGCCCGAACCCTGGCCTTCGCCCTGGCCCTGGCCTTGCCCCTGGCCCTGGCCCTGGCCTTGCCCGGCGCCGTCGCTCTGTCCGGAAGCGGCCTCGGCCACTTCCTGGCGGCCTGCGCCGAGCTGCGCGGCAGCGCCAGCGGCCGCCTGCGCCGCGGCCTGCTGCTGGGCGCGGTTTTGCAGCGCGCCGGCGGCCTGGCGCAGGGCTTCCTGGGCCGCGGCCACATCGCCTGCTTGCAGCGCCTGGGCGGCCTCATCGAGGGCTGCGGCAATCTCGGCGTCGGTGGCCGCGAGGGCAGCGGCGGCCTGCTGCAGGGCCTGGGCCAGGGCCTGCTGCTCGGCGGCGCTGAGCTGCGGCAGGGCGTCGGCCATGTCGTTGGCCGCGGCGGCCGCCTGGGCCAGGTTGCCGCTCTGCAAGGCGGCGCCCAGGGCCTGCGAGGCAGGGGCGTTGGCCAGCGGCGCGGCGGCGGTTTGTAGCTGCTGTCGCAGGGCCTCGTTGTTGTTCGACGCTTCCAAATCGCGCAGCGTGGCTTCGGCCTCCGAGAGCACGGCCACCACTTCTTCGGCCGCCAGGTCGCTGCTTTGCAGCTCTTGCAGGGCGTCGCGCAGGGGCTCGGTGAGCAGCTCTTGCTGCTGCGCGGTGAGCGCTTCATTTTCTTCGATTTGCTCAATCAGCTCTTCGAGCGTCTCTGACTGCTGGGCGATGGTTTGCTGCACGGCGCGGCGCGCCTCTAAAATAGCGGCCTGGGGGTTGTGCAGCAGGGCGGCGGCGGCCAGCAGGGCCACGGCGGCCACGATGAGCAGCCAGTCGCGGCGCTGCAGGCGCAGGGGCAGGGCGGCCTGGGTGTTGATGGCCTGCAGGCGCAGCAGGCTGTCGCGGAGCTGCTGCTGGGCCAGCGCGGGCGGGGCGGCCAGGCGGCCGGCGGCGATTTCCACGGCGGCGGCGGCCCGTTCGCGCAGGCCAAAGGCGCGGTCGGCAAAGCGCGCCTGCTGTAGCAGGGTGCGCCGCGGGGCAAAGACGGCGATGGCCGCGGCCAGCAGGCCGGCGAGGGCCAGGCCGAGGGCGGCCAGGGCCACCTGGCGGTTGTCGAGCAAGGGCCACAGGCGCGCGGCCAGCGCCAGCAGCGCGGCGGCCAGCAGGCCGGCCAACAAGCCGCGCGGCAGGGCCACGGCGGCCTCGCTCAGCCGCCGCCGCCGGTCACTGTGCCTTAGTAGCTGCTGCAGGTCGTGGAACATTATTTGTCCGGTATCTTCTTTACGCGGGCCACGGTCAGCACATATAGTACCACAGCCAGCAAGCTGTAAAGCAGCAGGTAGAGCAGCCAGGGCGAGATGAGCAGCACGCGGCGCCCGGCCACGGTCTCCATGGCAAAGAAGATGATGTCCATCTCTAATAAGAAGAGCTCACTGACCACGAGCGTAATGGGCAGGTTGGTGGCGGCCAGGGCCAGGCCGCCGTAGGCCAGCAAAATTTCGGCCGTGGGGGTGGCCAGCGGCGTGCGCACGAACGAGGCGCTGAGGATGGGCAGGGCGATGAGCGCGGCCGCGGGCAGGCCAAAGGTGAGGAAGAGGGCCGCGGCAAAGGTGGAGACGCTGGCGGCCAGTGTGGAGCGCATGACGCTGGAGAAGAACAGGCCGATCAGGGCGAAGGCCACGGCGGAGACGATGATCAGCAACTGGGCCACCACGACCTCGACGAGGGCCACGCCGCCCAGCAAAAAGGCGATGCTCTGCAAGGGCAGCGCGGCAAAGATGAGCAGCAGCACGTAGCCCAGCGAGGAAACCAGCTTGCCCGAGACCAGGCTGCGCGCCGGCAGCAGGGTGGTGCGCAGCAGGTTATAGGTCTGCCGTTCTTTCTCGCCGGTGATGGCCCCGGCGGTGAAGGAGGGGCCGATGTAGATCACCAGCAGCACCTCCAGGCCGACCACCGTGGCAAAGATGGTCTTGCCCGCCAGGCGCAGGTCGGGGCCGAAGGGGCTGTTGGACGCCACCGCGTAGCCCAGGTAGACGAGGCTGACGAAGGCGCTCATCAGCAGCAGGTAGACGGTGAGCACGACGAAGGCGCGCCGGCCGCGCATGCGGCTGCGCAGCTCTTTTACGGTTACGGGGTTTTGGAGGAAGGGTATGTTTAGCATGGGGTGCTATCCTGGCGGGCGGCGGGCGGCGGGCAGGCGGGCAAGATGGCCGCGCTGCGTGTGGCTCATCGCACGATGCCCTGGGTGGCCTGGAGGAAGACGTCTTCGAGGTCGCCGGCTTTTTCGGCGAAGGAGAGCACGGGGATGCCCGCGGCCACCAGCCAGGCCAGCAGGGCGCTGAGGGCGGCGTCGTCGCCGCTGAAATCGAAGCGCACGGTGTCTGGCGGCAGGTGCGCCTCGGGGCCGCTGGCGATGCCCTGCACGTCGAGGCGCTGCAGCAGGGCTTCCTGCAGGGGCTGCGGCGAGCCGAGCACGCGCACGTGTACCTGGCGGTGCGCGCGCAGCTGGCGCTTCATCTGCTCCATATCGCCAAAAGCGACCAGCCGCCCGGCTTCCAGAATGGCGATGCTGGTGCAGATGTCGGCGACTTCGGAGAGGATGTGCGAGGAGAAGAAGATGGTCTTGCCCATCTGCTTCAGCTCGCGCAGCAGCTCGCGCATCTCGATGCGCGCGCGCGGGTCCAGGCCGCTGGCGGGCTCGTCTAGAATGAGCACCCGCGGGTCGTGGGTGAGGGTGCGCGCCAGGCAGAGGCGCTGCTTCATACCGCGGCTGAGGTCTTCGACGAAGGCCTCTTTTTTGTGGCCCAGGTCCACGAGCGCCAGCAAATCGTCGATCATGCCCGGCCGCACGGCCGCGGGCGTGTCGTAGCAGGCGGCAAAAAAGTCGAGGTATTCCCAGACCTTCATATCTTCATAGACGCCGAAGAAGTCGGGCATATAGCCGATCATGCGGCGCACGGCCTGGGGCGCCTGCGCCACGTCGTGGCCGGCTACGAAGGCGCGGCCGGAGGTGGGCTGCAGCAGCGTGGTGAGGATGCGCATGGTGGTGGTCTTGCCAGCGCCGTTAGGGCCGATGAAACCGACCACGGCGCCTTCGTCCACGGAGATGGTCAGGTCGTCGAGGGCGGTGAGGCCATTATAGCGCTTGGTCAGGTTCTGCGTCTCGATAATGGCGGTCATGGCTAGGGCAGATCTCCTATGAGCACGGGGTAGACGGCCTCGATAGAGATGGCGTCGACGGCGCCGGCATTGTTCAGGCGCAGGCGCAGCTCGTTGTCCGGGCCCAGGTGGCGCTCAAAGCCGGACACCAGAATGTTGCCCCAGGCCGAAACGGGCAGCGGCTGCCAGACCTCGCGCTGCCAATCCCACAGCAGCACCTCCGGCACGCGCGCCGCGGCGTCGGCTGAAGACAGGTTGAGCTGCAGCTCGGTGACGGCCATCTGCTGAAAGGCGGGCCACGGCGTGTAGCTGATATCGACGATGCCCGGCGGCAGGTAAAAGTCGGTGATGCCGGTGATATAAGCGCCCGTGGGGCTGTCGATTTGCCACTCCAGCAGGGCTGGCGGCACGCGCAGGCCCTGGCCACCGGCGACGATATTTTCGATGGGCAGCTCCAGGAAGTAGAGCGTGGTGGCCTCGTGGGCCACGCCGTTGCCTAGCTGTGGAATGGAGACGGCAAGCTGCGGCTGCTGCGACCAGGCGACCAGCGTCAGCGCGTCGCGCGCCTGTTCTAACTGCGGGGCCGGGCCGCCGGCGTAATTTTGCAACGACTCTAAGAGCTGGTAGCGTGCCTGTACGGCGCGGTCGCTGTAGAAGTCGGTGGTGCCCAGAATCTTGTCGTAATGCATGCTGAGGGTGTTCGGCGCGCCAAAGCGGGGGCCGCTGCTGAGGGAGGTGGGCAGGCCGCCGCTGAGGGTGAAATCGCGCGCCAGGCGCGCGCCGGGCTGCAAGTCGCCCAGCTCAAAGTAGTTGTTGCCGGCCAGCAGGCCGGCGGTTTGCAGCGCCAGGTCGCCGTTGTTCTGTAAATCGACGGCGATGCGCGCGTCGCTGCCCTGCAGGCTGAGGCGCGCGCTGCCGGCCAGGGGGGGCAGGGGCGTGTGGGCGTTGACCAGGTAGGACTCGATGCCGCTCACATCCACGCGCACCTGCTGCAGCACCACGTCTGCGGTGCGACTGATGGCCTGCTCGCTGCCGGAGCCGGTCATGCCGCCAAACTCGCGGCTGAAGGGCCGGGCCAGGGCTTGCGCGGGCAGATGCACGTCGTAAGCGGCGCGGCGCGGCGAAAAGATGCCCAGGAGGGTGGCGTTGTGCAGCGATTGGCCGTCTAGGGCGCCGTAGGCCACGGTGACCTGGTTGAGCACCACGTGGTTGCCGCGCAAGCCAAAGCCGGCCACGTAGGCCAGGCCGGAAAAGATGAGCACCAGCAGGGGAATGGAGACCCAGGCCAGCTCGCGCCGGCCCATGCGGCGCAGCACGAGGTAGTTCAGCGGGCCCACGGCCAGCACATACAGTCCCAGAAAGCAGAGCAGGGCGCCCAGGGGCGGCAGGGCCAGCGCCGGCAGCCCCAGCAGGGCGCTAGAGGCGTTGTAGGGGTTGCGCGGCCCGGCGGCCCAAGGGGGGTCCAGGGGCCGGTTTTCGCCAATCTGGGCCCACATCTGCTCGCTGCCGCGCCAATCCAGCAGGGGCGGCAGGGCGGGGTCTAGGGCCAGGAAATAGAGCGCGCCGCGGCCCACGTCGCGCCGCGCCAGCAGGGGCAAATCGCCTTCGCGCAGCAGGGCCTCGCCGCTGCGCAGCACGCTGTGGGTGAGGAGGTAGGGCCCGGGGTCGCGCAGCGGCGCACCCATGCGCGCCGCGAGCTGCGGCAAGTCGGGCACGCTGGCCACGCCGTCGATGGTTACCGGCAGCAGCTGCTCAAAGGCGGCGGTGGTCTCGCGCCAGGCGCTGCCGCCGGCCAGGACGAGCTGGCCGCCCATGTCTAGCCAGGCTCGTATCGCCTGGATTTGGGCCGCCGGCAGCCGCGCGCTGTCGACGTTGCTCAAGATTAGCACGTCGAGGGCATGGAGGCCTGCGGCGAGGTCGGGCAGCTCCTCGAGGGCCAGGTGGGCCACCGTGGCGCGCACGCCGCGCGGCGCGGCCTGCTCCACGCTGGTCCACACGCCGGGGTCGTTGCCTACCACGCCGTACAGCGGCTCGCCGGCCGGCAGGCGCTGCAGGCGGTTGCTTTCGACTTCGGCCAGCAGCCGGCCGCGTTCGTCGCGCAGCTCTATGGTGAGCCGGCTGGCCGCGCCGGCCAGGGGCACGTAAAAGGTGGTGCGTTTGTCGGAGCGCGTGGGCAGGCTGATGGGCGCGCGGTAGAGGGTCTCGTCGCCGCCGCCGCGCGACACGGCCACCTGCAAGAAGCCTTCGACGTCGGGGCCTTCGTTGGCGGCCTGCACGGTTACAGGCAGCCAGGCGTCTTCACGGTAGGCGCCGTCGAGGCCGGCGCGCGCGCTGAGCGCCAGGCCGCTATCGGGCTCCTGGTTATTGGTGGAGGGCCCGGCTGCGCCGGCAGGGGCCCAAGGGCCGGCCGCCAGCAGCAGGACCAGGACGAAGAGTGCAAGGCCGGGTCGCAACGGTTTCATGTATATCCTCTACGCACCGCTGTGTTGCGGGTTGCGGGTTATTTTAACTCTAAGGGTGGGGATGACCCAAATGTGGGGGGCGGCGGGGGGCGTGATGGGGGGAGGCTTACGGCGAAGGGCGCGAAGGGGGTCCAGTGGTGGGTAGGTTCTTAGCGGGGGTGGTCGTTGGCCGGGTGGGGGGGGGGGGTTTATAGTGTGGTGGACCACTTAACACAGTGATCAATAGAGGCT
>CAYLJW010000011.1:0-110628 GCA_964384155.1 uncultured Ardenticatenaceae bacterium | reverse complement strand
TACCTCTCGCGCCTGGCAAGCGGCTACTTTCTTGCCCTGATGTCTTATCTCATGACGGGCATCTTCCTGCACCTTTCCTACGCTCGCTATCTTTGGCTGATGCTGGCGCTGGCAAGCGCGGTGGGTTACGTGGCCTACGAGCGCCACAGAGAGGCGGCGACAAAAGCCGCTGCAGTGCGTGGGCCGCTCGTCGAAGCCGTGGAGCATGCGCCGTGACAGGCAAATCGGCGGCCAACGGCATGGTCGACTTTGATCTGCATGGCCTTGCGGCGGTGCGCATTATCGGCGCTCACGAGGGCGACGTGCATGCTGTGGCGCGTCAGCTTGGCCCCATCCGCCTGCCGGCGCAGCAGAGGCCGTCGCGCGAGCCGCAGATCGTTATCCGCTTTGTCGATGGCGATGAGATAAACGCGCAGGGCGTCGCTACTTATGTCGACCTGGGCCGCACGGCTTTTGTCGCCGAGAATGGTCAGGCGGCGCAGCAGGCCGGCGCGCGCCGCTTCTATGTGCTGCAAGGCAAGCATAAAACTCCGGCACGCGTGCAGATTGCGCTGCAAGACGCCGGGCGGCATTGCGAGATCCTCTGCCAGCACGGCGTGGCGGCCGTGCCGTACCTCATACCCATCTTAAATCTCACCGTGCTGGCAAATGGTGCGCTGCCGCTACATGCCGGGGGCTTCGTCTACAATGGCGCCGGTGTGCTGGTTACGGGCTGGTCTAAGGGCGGCAAGACCGAAGCCCTGCTGGGCTTCATGGCGCGCGGCGCAGAGTATGTGGCCGATGAATGGACCTACCTCTTCGAAGGCGGGCAATGCATGGCGGGCATTCCGGAGCCCATTCGCCTGTGGGCCTGGCACCTGCGTGAAATGCCCGGCTACCGGCGCGCCCTGTCACGCGGCCAGCGCCTGCGACTGGCCACGCTGGGAGCCATGCAGCGCGCGCTCGGAAGCGTCGCGCCGCAAGCAGGACGTGGTTTTCTCAGCAGCGCACACCGTTTGCAGGCTGCTCTTGCCCGGCAACAGGGCGTGAATGTGGCCCCTGCGCGCCTGTTCGGCAAGGACCGTTGGGCCGCCCAGGCGCCCGTCGACTATCTCTTCTTTGTGGTGAACGCGGCCACAGAGGCCATCGACGTGCGCCCGATCGATCCGCAGGAGATAGCCCGGCGCATGGTCTTTTCCCTGCAGGAAGAACAGCGCCATCTGCAGTCGCTTTATCGTCAATTCCGCTTCGCGTTTCCCGACGCGGCCAACGATTTGCTGGAGCAGTCGGAGGAGATGCAGGCTGCCCGTTTGCAGAACATGCTGGCAGGCAAAGAAGCGTACCTGGTCAGCCACCCTTACCCGGCGCCCATCGAGGCCATGACGGCGGCTATGGAGAAGGCGCTGCGATGAACCTGCGCAAGACGAACGGCAGTAGCAGCAAGACGATCACCGTGGCCTTGGTTGGCGCAGACGGCGCCGGCAAGACGACGATGGTGCGGCGCATCGAGCGTGAGGCCACCTTACCCGTGAAGGTGCTGTATATGGGTGTAAGCCGGCAGGCCAGCAACCGGATGCTGCCTACAACCTGGCTGGCGTGGCAGTTGAAACGGCTCGCTGGCAAGCAAGAGAGAGGCGGACCGCCAGATCCTTCGCGGCGCAAGAGGCAAGGCGGTGGTCCTTTTAAGAAGCTGGCGCGCCAGGCCAAAGGCGCCCTGCGCTTCTTAAACCTCTCGGCCGAAGAATGGTACCGGCAATTCCTGACCACGGCTTACCGCCTGCGCGGCTACAGTGTGCTGTACGACCGCCACTTTTACCTCGATTACTACGCGCACGACATTGCGCCGCAAGAGGACGCGCGCACTATATGGCAGCGCGCGCACGGCTTTATGCTGCAGCACGTGCTGCCAAAGCCGGAGCTGGTGATTCTGCTCGACGCGCCGGCCGAAGTTCTTTTCGCGCGAAAGCCGGAAGGCAGTGTGGCGCTGCTGGAACAACGGCGGAGCGAGTATTGGCGCCTGCTGCAGGCGGCGACCGGCGGCGGGCCCCGTTTTGAGGTGGTCGATGCTGCGAAAGAAGAGGACGAAGTGGCGGCTGCAGTGACCGGCATCATAACGAGGGCGCTAGCCGCTAATAAGCGCCCACGAAAATTGGAGAGCGGCGTGGACCACGTCCATTCAGGTCGATGATGCAGAGCGAAATGGTGGTTGGTAAGGTGATGGAGCAAGAGAAGCAGCCGGTGGCGCTGGTTACGGATGCCAACCGCGGCAGTGCGCTGGCCATCATCCGCTCTCTGGCGCGCGAAGGCTGGCGCACGATTGCCGCCGACAGCGATCGGCGCAGCCTCGGCTTCCACTCGCGCTACAGCCACGACACGCTGCTTTATCCCTCACCCACGCAGAACGCCGAGGCGTTTGCCCAGGCCATCGTGGAGGCAGTGCAGGGCAAGGCAGTCGACCTGGTGATTCCTACCACCGACGAAGCGATTCTGCCGCTGGCAGCCAGTCGCGACCGTTTCGACGGCTTATGCCGCGTGGCCATGCCCGACGAGGAAGGTCTACGCCGTGTCACGGACAAGCAGATGACATTGGCCCTGGCGCGCGAGCTGGGCGTACCCACGCCGCTGACCTTTGTGGCCGAGGGCGTGGAGGAAGCATTGGACGTGGCGCACCTGCTGGCCTGGCCTATGGTGTTGAAGGCGCAGCGCTCGCGCAAACTGACCGGCGGCGAGGTACAGCCCACCGGGCGCGTGGGCTATGCCAACAATGTTAAGGAGCTCGCCGAGGAGGTGCAGCGCCTGCGCCAGGTAGGGCCTGTGCTGATGCAACAATTTTATGCCGGCTCTGGACAGGGCGTGGAGCTGCTGGCCTACCAGGGCCGCGTGCTGGCTGCTTTTCAGCATAAGCGGCTGGCGGAAATCCCCATAACCGGCGGCGCCAGCGCCCTGCGCGAAAGCGTTGCCCTTGATCCGCACCTCTTTGAATATAGCCGGCGGCTGGTGCAGGCCTTAAATTGGACCGGCCTTTTAATGGTAGAGTTCAAAGTGAGTATGCCTGCTGCCGGGCGGGGTTCGGACACGGCGAATGCGCCCGCCTACGCGGATGGATCGCCGGCTCATTCGGCCGTCTTAATGGAAGTAAACGGCCGCGTCTGGGGCTCGCTGCCCCTGGCTGTATACAGCGGCATGGATTTCCCAGCGCGCCTGGCGCATTTATACCGTTTCGGCCCGCCGCCCGTGGAAGAGCCGGCCGCAACTTCCTACAAGATAGGCGTGCGCGCCTGCAACCTGGACCTGATGCTGCTATGGATTGCGCAGGTAGCAACCGGCTCGCGCCGCTATCCCTTTATTCCCCAGCCGCGAAGGCATGAAGCGCTTCTGGCCGTGCTGGGCCTGTTCGACCCGCGCCGGCGCTACGACGTGCAGACCGTGTGGGATCCGGCGCCCGGCATTTTGCAGCTACGGCAAACGTTGAGCAAGCTATGGCATAAGCGAGGGAGCCGACCATGAGCTGTGGGGAATGGGTGTAATGGTTAAGAATTCTCTCGCCACATTACTCAGTAGTGAGCCCGGACGTCAGGCGATGGCGTTCACCGGTCACGTGTTGCGCCGGCTAGACGACGAGCGCCCCAACCAACTGCTGGTGCTGACTTATCATGCAGTGAAAGATCGGACGTTGTTTGAAAGCCACATGAGCTTCCTGGCAGGGCACTATCAAGCAGTCCGCCTCAACGATGTGCTCGATGCCTTGACGTCGGACGACCCGCAAAAAGCCCTTCCGCCGCGGGCCCTGTTGGTAACATTCGACGACGCCTACCGCAGCTTTAGCGATTGCGCCTGGCCAATCATGCAGCGCAATGGGCTGCCGGCGACTCTCTTCGTGGCCACAGCCTTCCCCGATGCGCCGGATAATGTGTTCTGGTGGGACCGTCTGGAAGACGCCTTAATGCGCACACAGCGACGCGACGTGCTGGCGAGCCCGGCAGGCGTCTTCCCCCTGGCCACCGATGCCCAGCGTCGCGCTGCGCTGAGACAGTTGAAACAGTATTTGTGGCGCTTGCCACCCACCGAGCTGCTGGGTTGGGTGTACGAGCTGTGCGCGCGCCTGGGCGTGACGGCGACGCGTTCGCGGGTACTAAGCTGGAGCGAGCTGCGCCGCCTCAAGCAGGAAGGCGTGACCCTGGCGCCGCACAGCCAGACGCACCCCAATATGAGCCGCCTCTCGCGCCAGGAGGCGCAGTGCGAGATCGCGGGGTCGCTGGCCGATTTAGAGCGCGAAACCGGGCCGGCGCCGCCGGTATTCGCCTATCCGGGCGGCCATTACAACCGCGAGACGGTGGCGGCCCTGGCCCAGGAAAAGTTCCTGATGGCCTTTGCTACCCTGCGCGGCGCCAATGATCTGATGAAAGCGCGGGAGGGCACCAACCGTTTTGAGCTCCGACGCAACCATATCGGCGAGACGGCGACGCTGGCGACCTTGCAAACGCGCCTGGTTTATGCCTCTCGTTTCTTAAATCGATGGCACTACGCTCGCAAGTACAAAAAGGGATATGAATCATGAAATCGATCAAGAAGCCAATTGTCATCGTGGGCACCGGCCGCTGCGGCTCTACCCTCTTTTTCCGGCTTATGGCTTTGCATCCACGCCTGGGCTGGCTTTCCACCTTCAACGAGGTGTTTCCCACGGCGCCGGTGCTGTCGCGTTTCTCTAATCTCTACCGCAACCTTGCGTTGGGCGAGACGGTGCGCCACTGGCCCTTCTTCCCCAAGCCCTTCGAGGCCTATCGCTTCTGGGAGCATTACCTGCCCGGTTTTTCGCGCCGCGATCGGCCGCTGACTGCAGGCGATGTGCCTGCCGAGTCTATTAGCAGGATACACCTGGTGTGCAGCGAGCTGCTGCGCCATCAGCGGCGCAGCCGCTTTTTGGTGAAGGTGACCGGATGGTCGCGCATGGCCTACTTCGATCGCCTGTTCCCCGACGCTCAATTCGTGTGGATTGAGCGTGAGCACCGCGCCGTGTTGAGCTCCTGGGTGAAAGCAGGGTGGCTCGACGTCACCACCAGCCCAGAAAGCCCGCATTGGCAATGGGGCTTGGTTCCAGAAGCGTACCGCCAGCTCTGGAAAGAGCTAGGCGGCAGTCCTTTGCTCTCTGCGGCGCTCAAGATCCAGTTAGACCTGGACGATTTAGAGCAAGATTATGAGACATTCCGGGGCCGGGCTTTGAGGCTGAAGTTTGAGGATCTGGTGACGCGCCCACGAGAGGCGCTGCGCGAGGTGTGCGCCTTCGCCAACCTGGAATGGACGCAAAGATTCGAGCAAGACGTGTTGAGCAAAGAGTATTACGACCCCAGCGAGAAGTGGCGCAAGCATCTGACCGAGGAAGAAGGCAACCTGGTGCTGGAGTTCTTCCGGCGCGCCGCCGAGGTGCAGCGCGAGCCGCGAATCGATTCGATGCCGTCGTTAAATGGCAATGCGCAGAGGGCAGTGGTGGGATCTTGATGAGCTCGACGGTGTCAAAGGCTGCAGAATTGCATCGGGCGCGCCGTGTGCCGCGAGTGCGTAGTAACTCGCTGTATAAGTTTATGGATGCAGTGGCAACGACGCCCTTGCGCCAGAATGGCGGTCAGTGGCGACGGCTGGCGCGGCTGCGGCTGTCGAACTACGAGCGCGTCGCCGCCTTTGTAGCGCTTTGCGATCGCCTGGCGCCGGGCCTGGCGCAGCGCTGGTCTGAGCGCCTGTTCCAGGGTGGGCCGCTCCCGTTGCCAGCGGCGCGCTGCACGCCTTATGCATTTGGCTCTGGCGCAACCGTTTTCCGCCTACAAGGCGGGCTGTTCGACGAGCCCGGCTATATTTTGAAGGTCTACCGGCGTACCCTGGCACAAAACGACGGCAAATTGTTAGAGCTGGCGCGCTTCTTGCGCGGCAAGTACGACACGGTGCGCCACTGGTACGGAAGCAGTCTGACGGTGGTGCGCTCCTCCTATTTTATCATGCATGCGCCCCTGTTGGGCGCACCGGCTGTGGGTATGGTGCAGCCTTTCATAGCGCAGCCGATGAGAGACCTGTTCCTCGACTTTTCCGAGACGGCGCTGTCCGCTCTGCTGGCGCGCGACGAGACGTTTAGAGAGCAGGTGGTGGCTTTTTGCAACCGCACGCTTGCCGTCGCACAGAACGAAGGGCGCTGTCTCGACTTTGTGGGGCACCACAACGTGTGCGTGCTGCACAGTAAAGGCTGGCCCCGACTGGCCATTCTGGATTTTGGTATTTTCGATCTGGCGGAGAAGGATGAGCAAGCACCGGAAGTTTATGGCGAAGTGATCAAACGCTTAGAGAAGTTGGAGGATCTGTTACACACAGCGCAAGGAATGCGGTTGGATAAGGCGGAGATGAACCTTGCCACAACACAGGAGTAGCTGGTTTGCGAAGACGTCAGTTGCATGCGCTGCGGCGCGCACGGCTGTGGTATATGGTCGCGGCATTGGCCATTAGCACCGTGGCGGCATGGTTTATTCATGAGTATGAGCGGTCACGCACCATGCCGGCTGTCGCTGTGCGCGGGCTGACGCCCCCGGCAGCGCAGTCGGGGATCGCCGCCGATCCCGTCGCCAGCGCCACCCCACTTGGCGGCGAATTCCTGCGGCTCACGCCGTCCCCCGAAGATGACATGAGGCCTGGGGCGACGACGCCAGACGGGAACCGCGCGCAACAAATGAGCGGCCAACACCTGTGGCTGTCTCCGGAAGAGATAGCCGGCCTGCCCACGGCGGGCCTGGCCTGGGAGCAGCTACAGGCCATTGTGCAAGAGGCGCCGCAAACGCCAGATATTTATGACAAAGACGACGACGGCGACGTGACTGTCCTGGCGCGGGCGCTCTCTTATGGGCGCACCGGCCGTGCGGCCAATCGTGAAGCCGTGTTAGAGGCGCTGCAAGCGATCATGAATCAGGAGCTGAATCCGGCGCGTGTGTCGATTCTGGCGGTAGCGCGCAACCTGCCCGGCTATGTTATTGCCGCCGACATTGTGGAGCTGTGGCGCGATGAGCGCTTAAATCGCGAATTTCAGGCGTGGCTGCGGCTGATAAGGGATACAGAGTTTAGCGGCGACGGCGGCAGCTTCACGATTGCGCGCTGTCACGAAACCAGGCCGAACAACTTTGGCACTCACTGCGGCGCTGCACGGCTGGCAATCGCGCTTTATTTGCAGGATGAGCGCGAAGTGCAGCGCGCTGCAACCGTGTTCCATGGCTGGTTAGGCAACCGCGAGGCGTATGCCGGTTTCATCTACGGCCGCCTGAACTGGCAAGCCGACCCTGAGCGGCCGGTAGCCATTAATCCGCCAGACGCCGTCAAGAACGGCCAGCTCGTCGACGGGGCGCTACCCGAAGAGATGCGGCGCGGCGGCGACTTTCGCTGGCCGCCGAAGCGAACGGGCTATGCCTGGGAGGCGCTGCAAGGGGCCATCGTGCAGGCGGAGCTGCTGGCTCGCGCCGGCTATCCGGCCTGGGAGTGGCAGGAACGCGCCTTGTTGCGCGCGGTCACGTTCCTTTATGACTTAGGATGGGAGGCCAATGGCGATGACCTCTGGCAGCCGTGGCTGATCAATTATGCCTACGGCTCTGACTTTCCCGTCACGTCTCCGGCGCGGCCCGGCAAGAATATGGGCTGGACTGATTGGACGCACGGCGCAGAGAGAGCCGCACATGACGCCGCCGGTTCCATGGTGCAAGACGAGGAAGCAGGAAGCGACATGTCAGGAGAGATAGAATGAGCAGCCGCAGGCTGAGGAAGCTGGGCAGCCTGGCAGCGCTCAGCAGCATGGTCCTGATTGTGGCCGTGCTCTGGCCGACGCGCCGGGCGTCGAGCACCACGAGCGGCGACACCTGGTATGCGCGCCAGGTAAACGCCGCCTGGTACGACCATCTACAACTGGCGGGCCTGACCTATGATGCCCAGGCACAGCGTTTTTATGCTGTCGTGGCCACTGATGACGGCAGCTTGCAGATGGCCACGCTTTCGGGCCAACTCGAGCTGCTCGGTAGCTGGCGCGCGGCGGGCGCCGGCCTTGAGAACCCTATGCCGCTTTATAACCCGCTCGACAAGCGCATCTATTTGTTGGTGAGCAGCCCTATCTGCTGCCGGCTCTTTTCTCTCGCCCCTTATGGGCGCGAGCTGCGCGTCGAAGGCCGGCTGGCTAGCCACAGCCGGCCCAATGCGGCGGCATTCGATGCTCAGGGTCGGCTGTGGCTAATGCAGGCCGATGGCGCCCAAAGCGACGGCTTCGCGCTGGCCACATTCCATCTGCCGCCGGCCCCGTCCGGAGCACAGGCCATCGCAGCCGACGCGCATGATCACCTTACGCTGCGGGCGCATACTTCGCACGGGGCGGATCTGCCCGCGGCGCAACTGGCCTTTGTCGAAGGGCCGCAGGCCACGCTCGCCGGGGCGGGCCGCGCACACAGCACTGGGCCCGTGCGACAGTTGGGCCCATTGCTTGATTCCGGCGCCGGGCCTTTGAACGCGGTGCTGGCGCCGACCCTGGACGGCACCGACGATCCGCAGGCCTTGAGCCTCTACGCTGCGGGCGCGCACGGACTCATCGAAATCGCCTTCCAGCAGGCCCCCACAGTAGAGCCTCTGGCCGTTGTGACAGCGCCTATGGTAACCATGATCGACGCGTGGGACTGGTCTCCGCCTAGCCCCGACCCTGCGGGCATTACTCTTCTGCCAAGCGGGCAGCTATTAATCACGGATTCCGAGGTTGAGGAGCTAGATGATATTTATGAGGATGCCAACGTCTTCACGACCAACGCCAGTGGCGCCTTACAGAGCGTGGCCGATACGACCTCGTTCTCGGATGAGCCAACGGGCGTGACGATTAACCCGAACAATGGGCACATCTTTATCACCGATGACGACGATCGCCGTGTGTTTCAGCTAGACGGCCTGCCCGGCGTGGGCCAGCTTATTGGTGAGTTTGGCACACAGGCCGGATCGAACAGGCGCGACCCTGAAGGCATCGCCTATGATCCCGTGAGCGGTCATCTCTTTGTCGTCGACGGCGTCGATAGAGAAGTCTACATTTTCGACTTAGACGGCGAATTCGTCGACAATTTCGACGTCAACGGTTTTGGCATTAGTGACCCGGAGGGCATCGCTTACGACGATATTAATGATCGTTTCCTGATCCTGGATAGCGTCGACGGCCAGATTGCCGAAGTGAAGCGAGACGGCGAGCTGATTCGGACGATTGAGCTTGAGGCTCCGGAGCTAGATAAGCCGGCCGGCCTGGTTTACGGGCCACCGGCAAGTAGCTCACTCTCGAGGACGCTTTACGTGGTAGATCGCCAGATCGATGGCAACCTGAATGACGGCATCCTCTTCGTGTTCGAAGTGCCCGCAGGCCCTGAGCCAACGCCCACATTTACGCCAACACCGCCGCCGACCAGTACCTCCACGGCGACGCCTACACCGCCGGCGACCTCAACCAATACCGCCACGGCAACCCACACGCCAACCGCAACGGCAACCGCAAGCAGCACGGCCACGTCAACGCCGACCGCATCGCCGACGGCATCGGCCACGGCATCGCCCACGGCCGGCACACCGACGGCAGCCAATACACCCGCAGGGCCGACCCCCACGCCGGAGACGATACCTAGCGATACGCCCACCCCTAGTCCAGAACCGACGGCCACGGCCACCCCGGTAGGAACCGTGCAGCCGACGGCGACGGCCTTTCCCGGTCATCGCAACTACTTCCCGGTGCTTTCCTTCCAGCACTACGACCGCTTCGGCGAGCAGAACAATAGCTGTATGGCCGCATACCCTATCCTGGCTGGCACGCCGTATCAATTTTTGCCCGAAGATCGCGATGATTGGTACAAATTTACAGTCAACCGGCAGGCAAACATCACCGTGCACCTGACCGACTTCGTTCCGCAGCTTGGCCAGGTTGCCGTTTATCGTGGGCCCGCTTGCGGAAGCGCAACCTTTATCGCCAGCAACGGCAACAATAGCCTGGAGAAGGTGGTACAGCTTGGTGACCAACCGCCAGGCACCTTTTACATTTATGTGAGTAACGACGGGCAGCTCCGCAGTAACGCGCTCTACTCACTCATCGTGCAAACAAGATAACCAGGAGCGAGCTATGGTTGGAAAAACAATTAACGCCTACCGCATCGAAACTGTTCTAGGAGAGAGCCGGTCCGACGATCTGCTCGTGGCGCGCACGGTGGGTGCCGGCGGCGACGAGATCCCTGTGTTGCTGCAGGTTGTACACGTTGCTCTTAGAGTCGAAGGCCTTGCGCGCGACCTTCACCGCACGCAAAGGTCCATCCGACAGCTTAATCGCGATGACATCTTGGCCATCGAAGGCGTGGAAAAAGTCGATGCCGGCGAAGCAGTCGCGGACGACAGCGCCGAGCAGGCCGGCGATTTCCTGCTGCTGCGCCTGCCCTATGTGGAGGGCCCGACGCTGCGCGCCCACCTGGCAGGGCTGCGCGAAAGCGGCCAGGCTTTCGACGAAGCCGAAGCGCTGGCTGTGATCGGCGCGCTGGCACAGGGCCTGGCGGCCGCCCTACGCAGCGGCCTGGTGCATCGCACGCTGCTGCCACAGCATATTCTTATGCGCCCAGAGGGCGGCCCCGCTATGCTGGGTCTGGACATGCCCGTGACCCTTTGCAACGCGCTGATCGCCGCCAGCGACGAAGAGCAGCGCATCTACCAATCGCCCGAGCAGCGGCAGGGCATGGCGCTCGATGGACGCAGCAACATCTACAGCCTGGGCGTTATGCTCTTCGAGATGCTGGCAACCGGCGACGGCGTCGCGCCCACGTGGCGTATCGACCAGGAGAAAGAGCTTAGCGGAGAGTCGCTGCGCGGCCTGCGCCCCGATCTGAGACCCGCAACCTATCGCCTGCTGGACAGGGCGCTACAGCCTCAAAGCTGGGCGCGATACCAGACCTACGACGAATTGCTGGGCGCGCTGGGCATGGAGACGGGACCGGCGGCCGTGGCGCAGGGCGTGGCGCCACGGCCTACACCACGGCGTGCGCCGCAGCGCGTGCGCATGCCGCAGGTGCAGCCAGGCGCGCCAGGCAGGCGGCTGGCGATTGTGGCGCTCTTGGCCGTTTTGCTGCTGATCGCGGCGGGAGCGCTGTTTGGCGGCTCAGGCTTGCCGGCCGGCATCGACCCCGAGGCGCGCGAAATGGTGGAAAGCGAGCCCGAAGGCAGCCTGAGCGCCCCGCTGCAACCCCCGCAGCGCGCCCTGCCGTCGCCCACGCTGGCGGAGCCAAGTGCGACGCCGCGCACGGATAACATCGCCTCGGGCGTTACAAGCACCCCCAGCGCGACGCCGCCCACGCCGGCCAGTCCGACGGCTGAGCCGGTGGTGGCGTCGAGCCCCACAGCACAGCCAACGGCTACGACGCCCCCAACGGAAACGCCGCTGCCGCCGCCGCCACCGCCGCCAGCCACGGCGACACCTGAGCCATCGCCGACCTCTGCGCCGACTGCTACGGCGCAGCCCACGGATCCACCGCCACCACCGCCGCCACCGCCGCCAGCCACGGCCACGGCTACGCCTGAACCGACGGACCCGCCGCCGCCAACGCCCACGCCACCGCCGCCGGTGCCGCCCTCGCCCACGACGGAAGCGGCGCCCCTGCCGTCGCCCACGGCGACCAGCCCGCTGGCCAACATTGTTCCTTAGGAGTTTCGGGCAGTTTTACTGTAAAAAAACACGGAGGAATCACGAATGAGTACAATCAAGACACAACTGGACATAACCGCTGCAGATAGCCCGGCGCGCCGCGCGCGCCCACGCCTGTGGCTCATGGTTGGGCTAATACTGGGCCTTGCGGTCGTTGGAACGGCGGCCGCTGTTTATATTCTGGCCAGCTATCCGCTGGTGCGCGGTTATGCCAACCACTCCTACATTCCCGATGGCCAGTACACCGAAGGTGTGGACGTGGCCCTGGAACCGACCGACAAGGCTGTTGAGAGCAAGCTGTGGCACCATGCTGGGACGTGGTGGGCGGTGATGTGGAATCCGGAAGCGCGTGCGTACCACATTTACCGCCTGAACATTAGTGCGCAAGAGTGGGTTGACACTGGCGTCTTTGTCGATGACCGTCTGAACTCGCGCTCGGACGTGCTGTGGGATGAAGCAAACAATAAGCTATACATCGCCACCCATCGCAAGCAAGAGAACCCGTCGAACGTAAACAACAATCCTCAGAACTGGGCCTATCTGCAGCAGTATCATTACGCCGGCAACACATGGGTGGCCGACGATAACGGCATCGGTGACGGCACCGGTGTGATCGCCGACTACATCACCGAGGCGCTGGTTATCGACCAGGATACCGAGGGGCACATGTGGGCCACCTACACCGTGCGCCGCGATGTGGCCGGCGTGTCGCAATACTACGTGGCAGTCAGCGTCAGCCAGCAGAATAACTACTCGCAGTGGACCCCGCCGGTGATCCTGGATTCGCTGCCGGGCGACATCGGCCAGATTGACATAGATGATATTTCGGGCCTGGTTGCCTTCGAGGATGCCGACGGTCCGAAAATGGGCGTTTTATGGTCAAACCAGCGCACCGACGAGTTTTACTTTATCTGGCGCAACGACACGGATGCGATCGGCGCCGATTGGAACGTCGATAGCGGGTTCGAAGCCTTGAAGAGCTCGCTGCCGCCTATTACGGCAGACGATCATATGAATTTCGCCGTCACGCCCGATGGCGATGTGCTGGCCATTGTCAAGACGGGGGCCAACCTGGATCCTGAAAACGAGGATACCCTGATCGGCATCTTTGCCCGCGACCATGCTGACGGAAGCTGGTCGTGGCATGCGGTGAGCCCCTCAGACAGCTTCGATACGCGGCCTCTGGTGCTGTATAACGAAAGCAACAACACCGTTTATGCCTACTCCGTCAGCAGTACGGGCGGGGGCTCTATCTGTTATCAGACCGCGGTGCTGCCCGCGGACATTACGGCGATGCAATTCCCGCCCGGCGGCTGTGATCCGTCGGATCCCTTCAGCAGTGAAGTGCTGTTCATCGCCCACTGGAGCGGTGGTCTGGAAAACATCAGCAATCCCACCTCCACGAAGCAGAACATCACGGCCGACACGGGCATGGTCGTGCTGGCTTCCGATGATGTGAACGGCTACCTCTATGTGCACAACATGGAGGGCGGCGGCGCGCCCACGCAGCCGCCTGCGGCGACCCCGACCGTGGTGCCGGGACAGACCGAGACCGATAGTTACTTGCCGTTCTTTGCCAATAACTAAACGGCGCTGAGTTAGAGACCCGACAGGTTTCAATAAACTGTCGCGTCTTAGCGGGCGCGGAATGAGACCAGACAGGTCTTTGAGACCTGTCTGGTTTTGTTTTTAGCGAGCGCCGGTGAGCCAATCGTAGAAGCCGAGGCCATTTTTGCCGGGGCGGGCGGGCGATTGTACGGGCAAGTTGGCGCCGTACACGCTGTTGATCAGCCAGGGGACGCCCGAATCGTCTCCGATCGCGGGATATTGTGCGCCCTCCTGAAGCCACAGTGCGGCGCGGCGCAAAGCCTGATTAGACCAGGAGAAGGCGGGGTATCCGGCGCGCTCGAGCATCCGCGCCTGGGCCACAACGCCTTGTAGCGCTTCCCAAACATAATTTTCTTTGGGCGGCGGCCACTGGAAAGGGCCGCCGCGTCGCTGGTCTTCTGGGAGAACGCCGTCGACGTTGTGGCCGCCGATATGGCAGCCCGTGGGGTTCACGGGCACTGGGCGCGCGGGGTCGCAATGCCAGGACAGGTCGTTGGTGTACTTAAAACCGGCATAAGCGCCGCGATCGCCGGTCCAGCCCTGGAACACGCGCGCCGCGCGCTGCAAATCTTGGGTGTCGTTTAGATAAATGGCAATGGCGATGCGCGCCGCGCCGGCATGCGTGCCCCAATTGTTGGCTCGCTCTTCGTGCGTCGACACAATGCTGCGGTCGTCGAAACGCTTATGGCGCACCGCGCGCAGCCACTGTTGAAAAGCGGCGGCATCGCTGCCGTCGAAGCCCACCAGGTCAGCGGCGACGACATAGGCGGTAAGGTTGCGCGATAGCGCCAGCAAATCGCTGTTGCCTTCTGTACCGATGATGGCCTTGATGGCCTGCACCACTTCAGCTCGATAGCTGGCATTGCCCGTGCGCACGTAAACGAGCGCTTTGGCAAACACAACTGCGTCCGTTTGGTCCTTGCGGTCACTCAGCTTAGGCGACGCGCTTTGCTGGGCGTATTCCAGGACATTGCGCCAGGCAGCGCCGCTAGTGGGCAGGCCTCTTATCTCAGCTTGAGACATGAAGATGCCTTGCGGCGCAATATTGGCAACCAGCGGTAGGAACACTTCGGCGTTGACATCACTCTCGGCAAAGCTCTCGCCCACCGGAACGAGCAGTAAGAGTGACAGGCTGCATAGAAGTAGGATTGAGCGGTTTGTGCGCATGAACCTCTTCCTTTGCAAGGACCGCCAGACGGCTAGCGAGCTTGCCGCAATCCACGGTCCAATTGGCGTATGTGATTTGGGCCCTTCTCGACATCATCTCCGGACGTTTAAACGGGCCGAAACGCGGCAAAAGCATAACCAGGTCTTTTTGGGGGGGCAATGGGACATAAGTCTGTGAGGTAGGATTTGGAGCAAGCAAGGCAAGCGAGAAGCCGGATGTTACTCTAGCACTTGAGGCATATTAAAAGAGAATGAATTTAGTGAAGACCTGGCTTTGCAGGATGATGGCCTTAGGCCGTCTTGCCAATTTGTCGTCGCAGGCGCTGAATCGTTGATGTAAGGCTGCACTATGCTAAAATGGTTCCTTCATCCAGTAAGCACGCATTACCGTCCGAAGCAATGGCGCGGCTCGATGCAACGCCAAAACCTAAAGTAATTCCCGCTCGAATAGGATGGGTGCATGTTCAATCCCGCCAGAAGCAAGTATCTCAAGCTCGTTCTCGATAGCACGCCAGACGGTATCACCGTGCAACGCCCAGACGGCACGCTGATCTACGCCAACGCTGGCGCGGCCCGGCTGCTGGGCTTCGATTCTGCAGAAGAGTTGCTGGATACGCCGCCTGCCGGGGTGCTGGGACGTTTTGAGCTGGCCGACGAGGACGGCGGCTCCTTTCCGCTCTCACGCCTTCCGGGCCGCCAGGTATTGCAGGGCAACGACAATCCAGCCGAGTTACTGATCCGTTTTCGCCGGCAGGGCGAGGATCTCACGCAGTGGAGCGTTGTGGGCGCGCGGCCGGTGTATGACGACGCCGGCGATCTGCTTTTTGTGGTCACCACCTTCCGCTATGTGACGGATTATATGAACGCGCTGTACGCGGAACGCGAAACCCGCCGCCGCGCCGAGGAAGCCGAGCTGCGCCTCGCTTTTCTCACGCGCAGCAGTACCATCCTGGCCCAATCACTGGTCTATGAAGAGACGTTGACCGCCGTGGCGCAGCTTGCAGTGCCCGAG
Source organism: uncultured Ardenticatenaceae bacterium (assembly GCA_964384155.1). Classification (GTDB taxonomy): domain Bacteria; phylum Chloroflexota; class Anaerolineae; order Promineifilales; family Promineifilaceae; genus JAAYYY01. The sequence continues at coordinate 95,155 of CAYLJW010000011.1, read as the reverse complement.
ATTGCAGATTGGTGCGCCGTGGACCTCATTGAAGAGAGATTAACGCGCGTTTCTGTGGCTCATGTGGACCCGGAGAAGGTGAAGCTGGCTTATGAGCTGCAACGGCGCTACCCGTCGCGTGAAGATGCCAGGAGGGGCCTCTATCACGTTCTGCGCACGGGAGAGCCGCAGATCCATTACCGGATTACGGATGAGATGCTGGTGCAAAGCGCCAGAGATGAAGACCATTTGCGCATGCTGCGCCAGCTCGACCTGCGTTCGGTGATTCTGGCGCCGTTGAAAGGGCGCGAGAGCACCATCGGCGCCATCACCATGGTCAGAGCGGAATCGGGGCGGTATTTCAGCGACGACGACCTGTCGCTGGCCGTGGAGTTGGCGCAACGAGCGGCGATGGCTGTAGAGAATGCACGGCTCTACGCTCAGGCGCGCAAGCTCAATGCCGAGCTTGAAAAGCGGGTCACACGGCGCACGGCTGCTTTGCGCCAGACCAACCGTCGCCTGCAAAGGAAGGTGGAAGAGGTGCAGGAAGCCGAGCGCCGTTTTCGAGCGCTTCTGGAGTCAGCGCCCGACGCCATGATCATCGTGGTTCAGGACGGAACTATCCGGCTGGTAAATTCCCAGGCGCAAGCCGTATTCGGCTACGCGCGCGCGGAGATGTTGGGTAGGCCTGTGGAGATGTTGATACCCGACGGCTTGCGTGAAAAGCACGTTTCCCACCGGCAATTTTATACGCGCGAGCCGCGCACGCGGCCCATGGGCGCGGGCCTGGCGCTGGTGGCGCGACACAAAAATGGCCATGATATACCGGTGGAGATCAGCCTCAGCCCATTGGAGAACGACGGAGAGCTTGAATTCATCATCGCCGCAGTGCGCGATGTGAGCGATCGTCGCCGGGCTGAAGAGCAGATATGGCGCAGCGAAATGCAGTTGGCGCAAGCGCAGGCCATTGCCCATGTGGGCAGTTGGGAGTGGGATTTGCAGAGCGGCGACTGCTTGTGGTCCAAGGAGATGCTGCGCATCTACGGTTTCGCGGGGCCCACACAGCCGCTTACGGTTGACGACTTCATCGCGCGTGTGCACCCCGAAGACCAGCCGCGCTTTGCCGACGCAGTAGGCGCCGCCCGCCTGCGTGGCATCCCCTTCTCCCTGCACCATCGTCTCTTGTTGGAAGACGGCCTCACGCGCATCGTGCACGCCCAGGGCACTGTCGAGACCAATGAGCAGGGCCAGGTGATTCGCCTGGTGGGCGCCAGCCAGGACATCACCATGCAGCGAGAGATTGACGCTCAGTTGCAGCAGAGCGAGTCGCTCTACCGTGCTATGGCCGAAAATCTGCCCAATGGGTCTGTGTTCGTCGTTGATCGCGACATGCGCTATTTGCTGGCGCGAGGATCGGGACTCGACCTCGACATTTCCGCCTGGGAAGGTCGGACGGTGGCAGACGTGGCTCCGAACCAAGCCTGGGTTGCGCGCGTTACACAGCGGTACCGCAAAGCTTTGGAGGGCGAGCGCACGATCGAGGAAGTTCGCCGCGGTGGTCGCGTCTTTCTGATACAGGCAGCGCCGCTGTACGACAGCGACGGGGCCATCTATGCCGCCCTGAGCCTGGCGCAAGATGTGACCGAACAGCGCGAAGCCGAAGAAACGACGCGGCAGCTTCTGGAGCTGAGCAGAAATCTCAACGCCACCCTGAACATATCTGCGCTTATTGCGACGCTGTCTAATGCCGCGGCGCAGCTTACCAGAGCCGATCACGGCCATGTACGCCTGCTTCAGCCACAGCTTCTGGATGATGCGTCTACGCTGCAGCCTCTTTCGCCAGAGCAGTGGCCTGTTACGCTGTGCGTAGCTATCGCCAGTCAGAATAATGACGACCTTGGTTTTCTGGAGGTAGCGCGCGCCAATGCGGACCACGCCTTTAGCTCTGCCGACCGCGAGCGGCTGGACGGGCTGGCGCAGATCGCGGCCATTGCACTGCAAAATGCCATCTCCTTCAAACATCTGCGCCGCCTCGGCCAGCAGTTGGTTACGGCCCACGAAGCGGAGCGCCGCTCGCTATCCCGCGAGCTGCACGATTCGACCGGCCAGATTCTGACGGCGCTTAAGATGACTATTTCGATGCTGCAAGAGGAGTTAGCCGCGCAGGAATCGGCGATCGTCGAGCAGATTGTGGAGATTGGCGACATGGTCCATGCCGTGTACGAAGAGATCCGCGCCGTGTCGCATGCCTTGCGGCCGCCCTCGCTGGAGGTGAACAACATCGACGAAGCGCTACACGGCCTTTGCGAGGATTACGCGCGACACAGCGGCCTGAACATAGCCTATGAAGGGTGCGATCCTCCGCCCCTCGCCGAGAGCGTCAGCATCAGCCTCTACCGCCTGCTGCAGGAAGCGCTCACTAACGTGGCCAAGCACGCTAACGCATCGCAGGTGCACGTGCGCTTGCATCAGGGACACGGAGAAATTGAGCTGTCGGTGCGCGACGACGGCGTTGGTTTCCAGCTCGAAGATGCGCTGCAGCAGCGCGGGCAAGGCGTGGGCTTGTTAGGCCTACAAGAGCGTTTTGAGCTGCTTGGTGGACGGCTACAGGTGCAATCGCATGTGGGCGGCGGAACCCATATCTCCGGAGCTTACCGTTTGAATGTATCGTCTTAAATGAAAAGGATTAGAGTGCAGCCATGAGCCTGTTCTTACCTGACTTGGACGAGCGCACGCGGGCGCTCATGCTCGAAGAGGTAGATGACGACAAGGCCGGCAACCGTCTTCACATCAGCCCTTATCTTAGCGGCCAGGGGCAGCACGACTATGAGAACCTGCTGCGCGAGGCGATTGAGTCGGGCGACGAAACGACGCTGGCCGCGCGCCTGGCGGAGCAACGGCGCATTGCGCGCACGGCGCACCGGCGCCAACCCGAAGGCGGCTACACCATTGTTACCGTGCCGCATAATGCCGCGGAGACGATCGCCGAAAGTGAATTTAATCGCTACTACATTCGGGCGCTCTGCCGCCGCGCCCTGGAGGACGGTATTGAAGAGCTTATCGTCTACCGCGCCAAACCGGCCCGCGAGCCGCGGCCGCAATCGGAAGAACTGGTCGAAACGAGCGTGGACCCGCAGGCGCTGCTCGACGATTTGCGCGCAAACACCGGCGATGCGCCGCCGCAGCTTGGCATCCCCGGTGGCCCCAACTCTGGCATCAGCGTGCGCCTGCCCTGATGACCTATGAGCGCAGCTCGGGCAGCACTTCTTGCTCGTAGAAGCGAATGAATTCTTCTTGCTGCGGACCGATCTGGTGGATGTAGATATGGTCGTAGCCGGCGTCGATATACTCGCGCAAGCCGTCGATATGTGCCTGTGCATCCGGCCCACAAATGATGCTCTCCGTTGCCTGCTCTTTCGTGAGCATCTCCGTGGCCTGCTCGAAATGGACCACCGTTCGCAGCTCCTGCGATAGCTCGCCTTTCAGCCCGGCGTTCGGCCAGATCTTATAGACGGTGTCGCGTCCCTCTTCTTCGCTTTCGGCCCAGCATACGGTTATCTGGCCATAGCGCGGCTTGCCCTTACCGCCGGACTCTTCGAAGCGCTCGATATCTTCGGCTTTGGGCGCCAGGCCAATCAGGCCATCGGCAATGCGCCCGGCCGCGGCCAGCGACGTCGGGCCGCTCGCAGCCATCATAATCGGCGGGCTTTCTTCCGGCAGCGTAAACAGGCGCGCATCCTCGACCACGTAATGGTCGCCCCAGAAGGTGACGGTATCGCCCTTCCACAAGGTGCGCATAATCTCAATGGCCTCTTCGAGCATGGCCAGGCGCACATCATAAACGGGCCAGCCTTCGCCCACGACATGCTCGTTGAGATTTTCGCCGGTGCCCAGGCCCAGGAAGAAGCGGCCGGGCATCATGGCCGCGCTGGTGGCGGCCGCCTGGGCAATGATCGCGGGATGGATGCGAATGATGGGGCATGTGACGCCGGTGCCCAGGCGCAGCTCGTCGGTGGCCTGGGCAATGGCTCCAATCACGCTCCAGACGAAGGGGCTGTGGCCCTGCGCTGATACCCACGGATGGTAATGATCGGAAATTAAGGCGAAGGTAAAGCCGGCACGCTCGGCCAACTGTGCATTTTTTACCAGATCATTTGGCTCATGTTCTTCACTGGAAATTGCATATCCAAACTGTACCATTTTGTTCCTCACTTATTGTATGACGCTACTTTTGCTGCTTTTCGCGCCGCTTGCAGATAAGGCGCTACCCGCCAGCTTAGATCTTAATAGAAGCGGGGCCGGTCTGTTATGTATCGGGTTACAGGAAGCGGTTATAAGATTGGCACAAAGCCAAATTCAGTACCCGATTTGTATCTTGATCTATATCGAAGATGCTTTGCGCCAGCCGCCGCCTCTCTTACATTGGAAGGTGTGACATGGTGAGGTAAGCGCCGTTCGCCATGGAAAGGGTGAATGGCCATTTGGAGGACAGAAAATGAACGAGCATGAGACAACCTGGGAGCGGGATCTGGAGCCGCTGGTTGAAGAGCTAGAGCACAATGCGAAGCTGTATAAGACGGCCGCGGGGAATGCGTTGAATGACCGGCTGCGGCAGCTTTTCGAGGCGCGCGCCAGTCAGCGCGAAGAATTCGCGCGCCGGATCCGGCAGCGTGTCTGGAGCCTGGCTGAAGAAGAGACGGAAAGCAGCGCGCGGGACGTGCTGCAGCGCGGCAGCATGACCATACGCGCCACGATGACCATCGAGCATGATAAGACAGACCAGGTGCTGGTGGATGAGACACGAGAGGCAAATGAGATGCTGCTGGAAAAGTATCGCGGGCTGCTGGCGCAGGAGCTTCCGCCAGACGTGCGCCGCGGGCTCGAAAAACAGTACGCGCTGGTCGAAGCGGCGCAGGCCAACCTGGCGACCATGCTGGGCACGCCCGATCGCCAGATGGCTTTTGCCCTATTTCCCACGGTAGGCAACGCCGAAGAGGCCGTGCGGCGGCTATCGGACGCGGGTTATGATCGCGAGGCTATCAGCGTAATTGCGCGAGAAGAAGCGGTGAAGACGCTGATGGAGGACCCGCGCCCAGAAACCACGCGGGAAAGCGCCTCGGCTGGCGCGGTGGGCGGCGGCGCGGTGGGCGGGCTGATAGGCCTCATTGCCGGTGCCAGCACGGCGCTGGTAATGGGTATTGGCACGGTGCTCACTGCCGGCGCGCTGCCTGTTGTGCTGGGCATTACGGCGCTGGGAGCGGGCATTGGCGCGTCGTATGGCGGCCTGCTGGGCGCACTGATGGGCTGGGGCGTCAGCGAAGGAGACGTGCAGCATTTCATCGAAGGCGTGCGCGACGGCAGCATTCTGGTAGCGGTAGAAACGCAGCAGCAGGACAACGAAGACGTGCTGCAAATGCTGCGCGACGCCGGCGCGACTTACGCCAGCGCGCACCAGGATATCGAGGCCGGCGAGGGGAACGGAGCCGCCTGAGACAGTTGACGCGCGGCAAGCCCTGCACTACGATTTAGCCATCACCGCAACAAGGCCGCCGGAAGCCCTGCCTCGTCTCGCAGCTCGCTCCAGCGGAGATCCACGGGCATACGGAGGTTAGATGGCTGCGAAAATCGGATTCATCGGGCTGGGCATTATGGGCCAGGGTATGGCTCGCAATCTGCTGAAAGCCGGCTTTGAGCTGACCGTGTGGAATCGCACGGCCGAGCGCATGGCGCCTCTGGTAGCCGCCGGGGCACGCGCTGCAAACCACCCGGCCGCTGTGGCGGCGGCCAGCGACATCGTTATTACCTGTGTCAGCGACACGCCTGACGTCGAAGCTGTCATTTTAGGAGCAGACGGCGTGGTTGAAGGCGCGCGCCGCGGCGCCCTGGTGGTCGATATGAGCACGATCAGCCCGCAGGCCACGCGCGAAATCGCGTCGCGCCTGGCGCAAAAGGGCGTGTTTATGCTCGACGCGCCGGTCAGCGGCGGCAGCGAAGGCGCCGCCAATGGCGCTTTGAGCATCATGATCGGCGGCGACGCCGAACAGGTAGCGCGGGCGCGCCCGGCGCTTGAAGCCATGGGCAAGACCATCACGCACGTGGGCCCTGCCGGCGCCGGCCAGACGGTGAAGCTGGTGAACCAGATCCTCGTGGTGATGACTATGTGGGGCGTCTCGGAAGCGCTGCTGTTCGCGCAGGCCGGCGGCCTGGACCTGCAAAAGACGTTAGAGGCCGTCAGCGGCGGCGCGGCCGGCAGCTGGATGTTGAGCAACCGCGGCCCGCAGGTGATTGAACGCGACTGGCGTCCCGGCTTCACCATCGACTTGCAGCAAAAGGATTTGCGCCTGGTGCTGGAAGCCGCAGATCAGATGGGCGCGCCGGCAATCGGTGTGGCCACCATCTTTAACCTATACCGTACCCTACAGGCGCAAGGGCTGGGCGCTGAAGGCAACCACGCGCTGGTTAAGGCCCTGGAAAACCTTGCAGGCATGCGCATCGAGCAGTCGTCTTAACTGATTTGTGGGAGAACGGCTATGGCAGAACAGGAAACGCTTCTGAACTATGTGGACAACCAGTGGCAGCCATCGCAGGCGGCCGAGCAACTGCCGGTGGCCAACCCCGCCACGGCAGAGCTGCTGGCATACGTGCCTCTGTCGCCGGCAGCGGAGGTCGACGACGCCGTGCAGGCTGCTTTTGGCGCGCTCGACTCCTGGCGCCGCACGCCCGTGGTAGAGCGCGTGCAGTTCCTTTTCCGGCTGAAAAACCTGCTGGAAGAAAACCTGGCCGACATTGCGCGCACGATCACCCTCGAGTGCGGCAAGACTTATGGGGAAGCGGTGGGCGAAATGCGGCGGGCCATTGAAAACGTAGAAGTGGCTTGCGGTGCGCCGATCTTAATGCAGGGCGCCTTCTCGGAAGACGTGGCCTCCGGCGTGGACGAGTATGTCATTCGCCAGCCCGTAGGCGTGTGCGCGGTTATCGCGCCCTTCAACTTTCCGGGCATGATTCCCTTCTGGTTTTTGCCCTATGCCATTGCTTGCGGCAATACGATGGTGGTCAAGCCGTCGGAACGGGTACCGCTGACCATGCAGAAGGTCTTCCGGCTGCTCGACGCCATCGACCTGCCACCCGGTGTGGTCAACCTGGTCAATGGCGGCGGCGAAACGGCCACCGCGCTGCTTGAGCATCCTCTGGTGCAGGCCGTGAGCTTTGTTGGTTCAACCAGAGCGGCGCGCCAGGTCTATGCACGCGCCGCGCAACACGGCAAGCGTGTGCAGGCGCAGGGCGGCGCCAAAAACCCGATGATCGTCCTGCCCGACGCGGACATGGATATGACTTCGCGCATCGCCGCCGATTCGGCCTTTGGCTGCGCCGGGCAGCGCTGCCTGGCGGCGTCGCTGGCCATTACCGTCGGCGACGCACGCCGCACATTTAGCGAAGCCATCGGCCAGGCGGCCGCGGATCGCGTGGTGGGCTTTGGCCTCGACGAAGGCGTTGAGATGGGCCCCGTGATCTCGGCGCAAAGCCGCGCCGCTATCGAGCACGCCATTCAACAGGCCGCCGACGAAGGTGCAAGCCTGCTGGTTGACGGCCGGCGCCCGGCCATTGCCGGCTACGAGCAGGGCCACTTCGTGCGCCCCACTGTGCTGCAAGACATTGATCCTGATAGCGAGCTGGCGCGCACGGAAATCTTTGGCCCGGTGCTGGGTCTGCTGCATGTGGCTTCTATCGAGGAGGCGATTGCCCTAACGAACAGCGGACAGTACGGCAATATGGCCTGTTTGTTCACCAGCAGCGGAGCGGCCGCCCGTCAGTTTCGTTATGAGGCTCAGGTGGGCAACGTGGGCATCAACATTGGCGTGGCCGCGCCCATGGCCTTCTTTCCGTTCAGCGGCTGGAAGGAGAGCTTCTTTGGCGATCTGCACGGCCAGGCGCATCACGCCGTGGAATTTTTTACACAGACAAAAGTGGTGGTCGAGCGCTGGCCGAGGCAGTGGGCGCGCCGCTTCTAGCCCCGCTGCTCAGCGAGCGGTGCGTAATTCGATCAGGCGCAGCATAAAACTCAGCTCGCGCCGGTCGTCGCTCATGTCGTAGTCCACCGGGCGAAAGTTGCCCGTTTCCAGCGCCAGCGACAGCGTATAGACCCCGGCTGGGAGCTGCAGCCTGATTTCGGTGGTTTCGCCGCGCTCCAGGTCTACCGTATCGAACAGCTCGCCATTCACAGCCACGCGCAGCCGCCCGTGATGGCCCAGCACCTGTTCAATCTCCGGCAGCGGCTCGTACATGAGCTCTGGTATCAGCGCCAACGTGAGCTCCTGATCGCGCGGCGTCGATAAGAAAATGGTGGCCGGAGACCTGGCCCAACGCCGGGGGTTTACGGTTCCCTCGGCCCGGTACCAATTATCCAGCAAGCCAATGGTGGGCGACAGGCCGTCTGCCGCCTCGGGCAGCGGCGGCACTTCATAGACGCGCACCAGCTGGTCGTCAACCAGCGGCGGCTGCTGCGCAAAATAGGCGTCGAGGAAGCGCCTTGCCTGCTCGCGGCCCCACGCGCCGTCTATCGTCATCTCGCCGGGTTCGGTCTTGTGCAGCACCACATAACGGTAATCGAAGTGCGCCAGGTCGAAAAGCATGTTCTGCGTGCAGTCGGCCGGCGCGCCGTCTACCAGCACGGCGGCGCGCGGGGCCGCTATGTGCGGAATGATGCAAGGAAAGAGGGGGTGCGTGCTGTAGGTGCGCGCCAGGTAGCCAGAAGCGATGCCCTTGCCATGCACCATCTGGTATCGTTGGTAGGCTGCGGCATATCCGGCAAACCATTGGTGCTCGGCGCTTTTAACAGGCAGGTCGAACACGCCATAGAGCGCATCATCGGCCGCAAGCTGCCGGTAAAAGTCGGGCGCGGGACGCAAGCTTTCTTGCGGCCACGGCCGGGGCCAGACCTCCAGCAGCAGCAGGGCAAGCGCGAGGGGGAAAATGGCTCCGGCCCTGCTGGGGTAACGCTGCATGAGCCAGGACAAGCCATATGCGGCGGCCACGGCCAGGGCCACGTAGCCAATCATCATCGAGCGCCCCGAAACGCGCATGAATGAGAAGCCGGGCAGCTCGGCCAGCAAGGCGTAGGGCAGCGGCACGGCGAATTCGCGGCTGGTGAAGGTGACCTGGCCCAGAAACTTCAAGCCTGGGCCCAGCGCTAACAGGGCGCAGAGCAGCCCGAACAAGAGCCATGGCCGGGCGCGTCGCGGACCATTGCGCCAGGAGATGAGACCCAGGATGAGGCCGGCCCAGGTTAGATACACGTTGCTTTCTATGCTCGAGGCGATGCCCAGCGACGCCAGCATTTGCGCCGTTGCCCGGCCCCAGAGCAGGCTAAACTTCGGCGGAGTGAACAGCTCAAGCAGATCGGGTTGGAAGCCGGCCAGCTCGCTGGTGGCGGTTACTTCGACGAGCGGGTTCGCCGCAGCGCTCAAGAAAGGCAGGGTCAGCGGCCCCACCACGAGGGCCACGACCAGGCACAGCAACGCAGCGCGGCGCAGCACGCCTGCTCTCTGGGCGGCGCCGGCCTGCAGCAGCCGCGCCAGGATGAAAAAGGCAAATGCCAGGCCAATGTAGACGAACTGGTAGCCATTGTGGAAGAGGATAAGCGCCAGCAAGACGGCGGTTGCCGGCGCCCACCAGCGCGTGCGGCCGGGGTCCAGAGTTTGGTGCAGGGCAAGCAAGGCCAGGGGCAGCAGGGCCAGAAAGGTCTTGGTCATATGCCCCTGAACGCCCGCCAGGTGCAGGGGGGCCACAAGCAGGAACAGACCGGCAAAGAGGGCGGCCCTGCGCCCCAGGCCCAGGCCGCGCGCCAGCAGATACATCGCGCAACCGGTGAGCCAGAAGCCCAACAGCAGTGAGCCGTTGTAGGCCGCTTCAGCGCCCGCCCCCCAGAAGGGCAGCGCCAACAGGCCGACCACCGGCCCCAGGCCGCGCGACAGCAGATTAACGCCTGCGGGATAGTAGAGCAGAGGCGTCTCGAAAAGATGATGCTGCCCGGCAACGACCTCCCTGACATGCCACAGCATCCACAGGTTATTCAGCGCATCGCCGCCGTCGCTAACCAGCCTGCTGGAGAAATCGCGCGCGGCGGGCCAGGTCAGGGCCAAGGTTAGCAAGGCATAAAGGGCAAACGGCAGGGCAACATCTCGGCCCAGGGGTCGTATGGTTGCGGATTTCAATGCACGATTCCTAAGGCTCGCAGTTCATGATTGGGCAAAACCCCACAGTATCCTAAGCCGCCCTTTGTCGCAAAATAGCGGCAGGCACTTTCCACGGCAAGGCGACAGAGTTCTTGACACCTACAAATAACTGATTTAGTATTTCACATGGATGAACAACTTTCATCTGTGTGAAATGCTATCATTTCTCGCGCCATGATTTAAGCATGGCATGTCTCGCTGCCGGGCGAACAAAACCAGATCTTGTTCGCTAGAGTCGCCATATCGCGAGCCGAGCCGCTACGCAGCATGGCGCCCACATCGGTACGTCGCATCCGATACGCAAACATCTGAAAGGAGTGATGGACAACATGCAGAACAACTCACGAGAGCGTATTATCGCCGCCATCGCCGAAAATGAGGAGCATATCGTCTCGTTTCTGCGGCGGTTGGTGCAGTTCGAAAGCGTGACAGGCAACGAAGGTGAGATTCAGGCTTTCATGGCCGACACCTTTAAAGAAATGGGCCTGGAGGTGGACGAGTTCGAGCCGGACCCTGAGCGGCTGCGCCATTATCCCGGCTTCCTGGAGCCCGATCTGCCATTCGACGGGCGGCCCAACGTCGTCGGTGTGTGGAAAGGCAGCGGCGGCGGCAAGTCGCTGCTGTTAAACGGCCACGTCGATACGGTACCGCTTGAAGGACCGGAGAAGTGGACGGAGCATCCGGCCTTATCTGGCGCGCTGGAGCAGGGACGAATAACGGGGCGCGGCGTCTCGGACATGAAGGGCGGTGTGGCGGCGATGACCATGGCCGTCTACGTTTTGAAGCAGCTTGGCCTGCAGCCGAAGGGGGATGTGATCGTCGAGAGCGTTGTAGATGAAGAGCGCACCGGACTGGGAACACTGGCCTGCGTGGAAAAAGGTTATAATGCCGACGCCGGCATTTGCTGCGAAACGAGTGATCTTGAAGTGATGGCTGCTTGCATTGGGCGTATGTGGTTTACAATACATGTGCGCGGCAAGCCAACGGGCATCGCCGCACGCTGGAAAGGCGTCAGCGCCATCGAAAAAGCGATGAAACTGGTGGAAGCAGTGGACGACCTGGAAAAGATCCGTATCGACACGCTAACCCATCCGCTTTACCCCGACAACCGTGGCGCTTTGCCTTGCGCCGTCACCATGTTTCACGGCGGCTCCTTTCCCAGCATCGCGCCGGAAGAGGCCACGCTGCGCGGCAGCCTGGGTTTAATGCCTTACGAGGATCCGCTAGAAGTGGAAGAGCAGCTTCGCGAGCAGGTCATGCGTATCGCCGACGCCGACCCCTGGCTGCGCAACAACCCGCCGCACGTGACAACCGAAGGCGGCTATGTGGCGGCGGGCGCCGAAATCCCTACCGACCACCCCATTATGAACACGGTGAGCCGCTGTTTTGAAGAAGCGACGGGCCGCCGGCCGGTATATAGCGGGCGCATGGGCGCCGCCGACACGCGCTTCTTGATTCGAGAAGGCAACACGCCCACCGTCATTTTTGGTCCGGGCCTCACCGACCAGATGCACGCCGTCAATGAATATCTGCCGGTCGAAAATCTGCTGACGGCCACCAGGGTAATTGCCCTGGCCATCCACGATTGGTGTAACCAGCCGCACGAAGGATCATAAATGCGCTATACTGGCCCGGAGGCCAGCCCATTGGTAGGGGAAAGGAGAAGAGACATGTCGTAACTGACCGGCCACAAGAAGTGCGGTACTGCAATTCCTGTAAACTCAACGTTAGAATGAAGTAGGAGGCTCCATGAACCGCAAATTCGTATTGTTCATACTGATGATCCTGGTCGCTCTTCTCGTTGCCTGTGTCGAGCAGCAGGCGCCGGCTTCGCCAACGGAACCACCCGCGGCCAGCGGCGGGGACGAGACAGCGGACACTCCCGAAGCTGTCGAGCCTGGAGATGAGGCTCCTGAAACTGTGCGCATTGGCGTCGTCTATCCCCTGACGGGCGCGCTCGCGGCCACAGGCGTTGCCAGCCAGGATGCATTCCGACTCGCCGCGACCATTGTTAACGAAGAATACCCCAATCTCAACCTGCCCATGGGGGCTGAGGCGGGCCTCACCTGCCTGGGCGGCGCGCCTATCGAGCTCATCTTCGCCGATCATCAGATGTCCCCCGAAATCGGCGCCAGCGAGACCGAACGGCTGATCACCGAAGAGAACGTGGTAGCCATTCTGGGCGCCTACGCCAGCGCCGTATCAAACACGGCCAGCCAGGCAGCCGAGCGGTTGGGCATCCCCTTCGTCAACGCCCAGTCAACGTCCCCGGCCCTGCACCAGCGTGGATTCCGCTGGTATTTCCGCACAACGCCGCACGATGCCACCTTCTCCGAGCTGATGTTCCGCTTCCTGGATGACCTGCGCAGCCAGGGCTATGAGATTGAAACGGTGGCTACCATCTATGAGAACACACTGTTCGGTTCCGACTCTAGCGAAACCCAGAACCAGTTTGCCGAAGAGTATGGCTTCGAGGTTGTGGCCAACGTGGCCTACCCCAGCGAAACAGCCGATATGACCAGCGAGGTGCAGCAGCTCATCGGCGCCAATTCGGACGTGGTGTTGCCGACCTCCTACGTGGCCGATGCCATCCTTATGATGCGCACCTTCGAATCGCAGAACTACGCGCCCGCGGCCGTCCTGGCGCAGGGCGTAGGCTTCACCGAAGGTTCCTTCCTGGAAACGGTTGGCGCGACGGGTGACTTTATCCTTTCACGCGAAGTCTTCTCGCTCGATCTGCGCGAGACCAAGCCGATCATCGGCGAGGTCAACGACATGTTCAACGAACAATATGATCGCAACCTGGAAGGCGCTACGGCCAGAAGCTTCACGGCCCTGCTGGTGCTCGCCGATGCCATCAACCGCGCCTGCTCCACAGACCCCGAAGCCATTCGCCAGGCGCTCATCGAGACCGACATTCCGGCCGAACAGATCATCATGCCCTGGGAAGGCGTTCGCTTCGATCCTGAAACGGGACAAAATGAGCTGGGTGCCGGTGTTATCGTCCAGGCTTTTGACGGCGCGTACTTCACAGTGTGGCCATTCGATCTGGCAACCCGTGACCTGGTGTGGCCCTTCCCCGCCTGGGATGACCGTTAAGGCGTATGAAATGCGCGAGCGTCACGCGCGGACGTCGCCCTGAACGCATGTGGAGAGTCTCAGAGATGCTTCGCTGCGCGCAGCATGACACTTAGACGGCAACGGGTTGTTAACCTGCTAACGATCACCTTATAAATTGGTGGGCGCCGTGCGTCTGTTGTGGCCCTCTGCCCGCGGCCCTGATGCGGCCAGAGACGGCGCCCGCCACATTTGATAGAGTTTTGGAGGCGCTTATGCCCGATCCCGCAGTTCTCATTCAGGTCATCCTTTCTGGTATCTTCATCGGCTTTATCTACGCGCTGGTATCAGTAGGGCTCACCGTGATCTACGGGGTGATGGACATCGTCAACTTTGCCCATGGCGAGTTCCTGATGCTGGCCATGTATGTCGTCTTCTGGCTCTACACTCTTTTTAGCATCGACCCCATTTTTGGCCTACCGGTCAGCGTGCTTGTCTTGTTCGTGGTGGGGGTTATGACGCACAAGCTGGTGGTGCGCCCTGTGCTAAACGCGCCGATGTCGGCGCAAATCTTCGTGACCTTTGGCCTGCTGGTGTTCTTACAGGGCCTGGCGCAGTTTCTATGGTCTCCCAGTTATCGGCTCATCCAGCAGCCGCTGCTGGCAGGCCGCCTAAACCTCCTTGGCTATAACATCGGCAAACCGCAGCTCGTGGCGGCCATCGGCGCTTTGCTCACAACGGCTTTTGTCTACTGGTTCATCGAAAAAACCGAAACGGGCAGGGCGCTCCAGGCGGTCGCGGAAGATCGTGAAGCAGCGGCCCTGCTGGGGATCAACAGCGATCGCGTGTTCGCTCTGGCCTGGGGCATTGGCGCCGGGTGTGTGGGGGTGGCGGGCGCTCTACTGGCCAACTATTACTATATTTTTCCTACGGTGGGCACCGTGTTTGCCCTTGTGGCCTTCGTCGCCGTGGCCTTAGGGGGCTTCGGCAGCGTGCCCGGCGCACTGCTGGCGGGCGTGATTATCGGCGTGGTGGAGGTGCTATCTGGCTTTCTAATCGCTCCAGCCTATAAAGAAGTCACTGTATTTGCCCTTTACCTGGTCGTGGTTCTGGTGCGACCGCAGGGCCTACTGGGAGAATGGTAAGGGCGCTATGCAAGAATCAATTGCCCGAGAACAAGTCACGCGTATTCCCATCGGCAAGATACTGCTTGTCTTACTACTGATCGCGCTGCTCATTTTTCCGCAAGTTGTGTCCCTGCCATTTCCACGGCGCATGATGATCTTGATCTTCCTCTATGCCATGCTGGGCCAGGCGTGGAACATTCTCGGCGGCTTCACGGGGCAGGTATCATTAGGACACGCCGCCTTTTTTGGCGTCGGCGCATACACTTCTACTTTGCTGCTGATGCGCCTGGGGCTGACGCCGTGGATTGGCATGGTTGCCGGCGGTATCGTGGCCATGCTGTTGTCGCAGATTATTGGCTACCCTTCCTTTCGCCTGAAAGGGCACTATTTCGTCATCGCCACCATCGTGCTGGCAGAAATCGTGCATATCTTGTTTGTAAACTGGCGCTGGGTGGGTGGCGCTGTGGGGCTGACGCTGCCCATTCTGCCTGAATCGATGGTCAACCTGCAGTTCCATTCCAGCAACATTCCCTATTATTATATTTCGCTGGGCCTGCTGATCGCGGTGATGGCCGTGGCTTACCTCATTACGATCACAAAGCCGGGCTACTACTTCCGGGCGATCAAGGACGAGCCCGACGCCGCGCGCAGCCTGGGCATCAGCATCATCAACTATAAGATGCTGGCTATGGCCGCGAGCGCTTTCTTCACCGGCGTCGGCGGCGCCTTTTATTCGCAGTTTGTGCTGTACATTGACCCAGACAGCGTCTTCAACTTCATGTTGTCCGTCATCATCATGCTTATCCCGGTCCTAGGCGGTATTGGCACGTTATGGGGCCCTGTACTAGGCGCCTTTATTCTTATCCCGCTGTCGGAGTTTACGCGCGTCTATTTGAGCGGCGGCGGCGGCGCGCTGGATCTGGTCGTATACGGCGCATTGATCATGCTTGTGGCCATCTTTGAACCGCGAGGGCTTTGGGCCATTGTCGAGCGGCTAAGTCGAGCGGCTAACAGGAGATAAACGATGACGCTTCTTGAAGTAAGGAAGCTGAGCAAAAGCTTCGGCGGCCTGATGGCCAATCAAGACATTGAAATCAGCGTCGAAGAGGGCGAAATCGTCGGGCTTATTGGCCCCAATGGCGCCGGCAAGACGACGCTGTTCAACTGTGTCACCGGCTTCTACCGGCCCGATTCGGGCCAGGTCCTTTTCGACGGCAAGGATATTACCGGCCGCCCTCCCGAAGCCGTGTGCCAGACCGGGCTGGCGCGCACGTTCCAGATCACCAAGCCATTCCCTTCGATGACCGCCTTAGAGAACGTGATGGCCGCGACTTTCCTGCACCATCGCGGCGCTGCGGCCGCCATGAAGGCAGCCGCGGAGCTTTTAGAGACGACGGGGTTAGGGCCCAAGATGCACATGGAAGCGCAGAATCTAACCGTCGCCGACAAGAAGCGCCTGGAGCTGACGCGCGCGCTGGCCACGCGGCCCAAACTACTGATGTTGGACGAAGTGATGTCGGGGCTCACGGCCACGGAAACAACGCAGGCCGTGGATCTGATCATGCAGCTTAACCAGCAGGGCATTGCCATCTTCCTCGTCGAACACGTCATGGAGGTGGTCATGCCCATCTCCAACCGCGTTACGGTGCTCGATTATGGACGCAAAATTGCCGAAGGCGCCCCGGCCGAGATTGTGCGCAATGAACAGGTGATCAAAGCCTACCTAGGAGAAAAATATCGTGCTCCGAGTTGAAGATATCACCGTCTCTTACGGGGGAACGCCGGCGCTCACCAACGTCAGCTTCGAAGTGCACCCTGGCGAAATCGTCAGCATTGTGGGCTCCAACGGCGCCGGCAAGAGCACAATCTTGAAGGCCATCTCGGGCTTGCTGCAGGTCGATCAGGGCCAGATTGAGTTTGACGGCGAGCGCATCGATAGGCTTAAGGCGTTCCAGATCGCCGAAAAGGGGCTGGCGCACGTGCCTGAGGGGCGCAAGCTGTTTAGCAAGCTCAATGTGCTGGAAAACCTGCTGCTGGGGGCCTACACCAACAAGTCGGATGAGCGCCGCAAAAAGCTGCTGGCCGACGTCTTCGAAATTTTCCCGGTGCTGCAGGATAGGCAGACGCAGAAAGCAGGCACCCTGAGCGGAGGCGAGCAGCAGATGCTTGCGGTGGGGCGGGCGCTGATGTTGGGGCCAAAGCTGCTCATGTTGGATGAGCCTTCGCTGGGCATCATGCCGCTACTGGTGGATCGCCTGTTCGAAGTGGTCGCGCGCATTAACAAGAGCGGCACGACGGTGTTGCTGGTGGAACAAAATGTGCACCAGGCGCTGGAGCTGGCAGACCGCGCCTATGTGCTGCAAACCGGCCGCATTGTGCTGGACGGCAGTAGCGAAGAAATCTTACAGAGCGATATGGTGCGCTCTGCCTTCCTCGGTTTGTGACAGCATGAGCGCGGCTACGGACGCCATGAGTGGGCAGAGCACGGGCAGCCGCCGTTACATTGGGACCATCATCGTGCTGTTTGCCATGGGCTGGGCTATGGTTTTTGTCAATCGCACGGCCCTTTACCCTTTGCTGCCGGTGCTGCAGGATGAGTTTGCCATCAGCGCCACCCAGGCGGGGCTATTGCCCAGCGCTTACTACTTCTTCTATGTGGCCTTCCAGATTCCGGTAGGGCTATTTGGCGACCGGCTGGGCCTAAAACGGTTGTTGGTGATCACCTATTTGGGCAGCGCCCTTGGCATGTTGGCCATTGGCTTGCTGGCGCATAATTTCGTCCTGTTGCTGGCCTGCATGGTCGTTTACGGCGGCGCAGCCAGCGGTTTTCACCCCATGGCTTTTTCGATCACCATCAAGTCGGTTAGCGCGCGGCACCGGGGGATGGCCCTGGCTCTGATCAATTCCGGCTCGGCACTAGGCCTTTTGGTAGGCTTGAGCGTCGCCGGACCTGGCTACCTGGCAACGGGCAACTGGCGATTGCTGTTTCTCATCTTGGGCATCCCAACCCTAACGCTGGCCCTGCTCTATGCCTTCAAAGTGCGCCCTGTGTCCGCGACGACCACAACGTTTAGCCGGCCGCTCACCCTGTTGCGCGATAAAAATTTGCTATTCATCTACCTGGCAAGCTTTTGCTCGCTGTATGCCTTTGCGACGGCCGTGGTGTGGGGCCCCACGTTCTTTCTCACAGAGCGGGCCCTCGATCTGCGCATCGCCGGAATGTTTACGGCAATTATCGCTCTGAGCGGCATTCCGGCGGCTGTGATACTTGCGCGGCTATCTGATCGTGTTGGGCGCAAGAGCATTGCTCTGCTGCTGATGCCGCTGGCAGCCGCAGCCATTTTTAGTCTGGCATTCGCGCACTCGCCGGCGCTAATGGTGGCCATCCTGGCGCTATACGGCGCCACGGGCAAGCTGGCCTGGGAACCTATTGCCGTCGCCTGGCTGGGCGACCATGCCTCCGTGGCGCATCCTGAATCGATGGGCACGGCCCTGGCCCTCTTTGGCACCATCGGCATGTCGTCATCCATCGTCGCCCCGGTTATTGGTGGGTGGATTCGCGACGCGAGCGGCTCGCTGTCGGGCGCCTTTTCCCTGGCGGCCCTTGTACTACTGTTAGGTACATTTTGTTCGCTGGTTCCTGCGAGGCGCCCGCCTGTGGCGCCCACGCTGGAAGGGGTAAGCCCCCTTGGTTAGAGAACCTGATGCCAGCGGCGGCAGATTGGCACGCGTCGCCGTCTGTCAGCCGTCTTGCTCGATGACTTCGACCAGGCGCGCCACGAGGTGCTCGTGCAGCCGGCGGCCTAGATCTGCGTCTGACTGCGTAGGCCGGCCCGTGCTGCCGCCCGTCTCGGCGGCAATCGCTTCCATCTGTTTGAGGGTGCTCGGCACATAACACAACGTGTCTAGCGCGATACGCGGATCAACATGATACAGCTTACGCTGGTGCTCTTTCGAGTCGACAGCCTGTTGCAGATCAATCATTGTGGGAAAGAGGTGCATCATTTGAGACGTTTCCAGTTCTTCGGCATGCCCCAGCGGGCCAAAGCCCAGCTCCGAGGCGATCTCCTTCTGCATGTAGGCCGGGTCGAAGATGGCGACGGCGACTTCTAACTGGCTCTGCGCCCGCTGGGCAGCGAGCTGCAGCCAGGGCACATTTGTAACGCGATGGCCGTTGATCACGATGAAACGCCGGAAGCCGTGCCGGGCCAGCGATTCGATGATATCGAACAGCAGCTCCTGGAGAACGGCAGGCCGGATGCTGATGGTTCCGGGTAGAACCAGGTGGTGTGGGCTCCAGCCAAATGCAAGGGGCGGCGCACACAAAAGATGTGTCCGCCGCGCGGCGTCTTCTGCCAGACGTGTGGCGATCAAGGTATCTGTGCCCAACGGCGCGTGGCGGCCATGCTGTTCCGTGCTACCAACCGGAAGCAGAATCGACTGTTTCTCCTGTAGATAGGCGCTGACGTCGGGCCAGGTGAGCTCGTGCAACCAGGTCATATTTGTTTCCTCGGGTTTGTTCATTGAAAAACGATTCTGGCATGCAATGCGAATCAGGCTTGACACTCTAGCCGAATTCTTCTAGTATTTCATATAGGCGAATAAGTTTCGTCAGTATGAAAAACACACGCGCCGTTCGTCGCGTTCAGGCGCTGCGCCAGAGCACCAGAGTCAAAGAGACGAGTACCTACTCTACGACGAGTGAGTGATGATCAACGAAAGCAAACTGAAGGGCGACGTAAAATCGGCGGGACGTGCGCTCGATATTATCGAACTACTGGTTCGTTTCCCTGCCGGCCTCAATCTAACCGACATTGGCGAACACCTTGACATTCCCCTCAGCTCGCTACACAACCTCATGCAAACGCTCGCCGGTAGGGGGTATCTTACCAAAGACGAGCAGTTCTCGGTATACAAGGTGAGCTCAAAACTGATTCAGCTGGCGGCCATTTACCATTCGCAGCACGATCTGGTCTCTATTGCGGATCCGGTGATGGAACAGGTGAGCCGGGCAACTGAGGAGACAACCAGCCTGGCCGTGTTGCAGGATAGCGCCGTGGTCTTTGTCCACAAGCGGGCGGCGCAGAGCTTCTTGCAGGTGGTCAATCCGGCCGGTACCAGGGTTCTCGCGCATGCCACGGGCCTGGGCAAAGCGATGCTGGCGCACCTGAGCCGCGAAGCGTTCGACAGCATCTATCCGCAGCCCGCGCTGCAAACGCTGACGAAAAACACGCTGGCTACCAGGAGCGCGCTGGCCGAAGCGCTGGTCGAGGTTCGTCGCCTGGGTTACGCCGTGGACGATGAGGAATCGAGCATTGGCGTGTGGGCCGTGGCTGCAGCCATTCTCAATCGAGGGGGACGGCCCATTGCGGCCCTTTCCGTCGCTGCGCCGCTCTCGCGCGTAGACCAGCAGCGCAAAGAAGCATGGTGCGGCATTGTGCGCGATGGCGCGCAGGAGATCAGCCGGGCGCTTAGCTTTCTAACGTAACTGTTGACACGGATTCAGCCGGCCCTTAGCAACCCGCCGGGCCGGCAACGCTGAACTGTGGAGGTGACTATTGAAGACAGGTGATTTTGTAGAGGCGCGCCGCAGACTTCAGGAAAAGTCGTTGGCCGCTACCGAAAAGCTGACCACGCTGGCGGCAGCCGCGCGTCTGGTGCGCGATGGCGATCATGTGGCTATCGGCGGCTGCATGTTTACACGAACGCCGCTGGCGCTGCTGATGGAGATTTTGCGCCAGGGGCAGTCGGACCTGACGATCTCCAAGAATCTGATGTGCAACGAAGGCGAGTGGTTTATGGCCATCGAACGGGTGCACACCGTGATTACGAGCTGGCTGGGCATCGGCCTACCCTGGGGCATCTCGCGCATTTTGCGCGAAAACGCCGAGTCTGGGGATCCCAAGATTCATTACGAAGACCTCAGCCACATGTCGCTGGGCCTGCGCTACCGCGCCGGGGCCATGGGCATTCCCTTCTTACCCACGCTCACGATGCTGGGGTCTGACATCATGTCCGTGGCCGAGGCGCGCACGATGACCTGCCCCTTCACGGGCGAAACGCTAAACCTGGTTCCGGCCCTGTTCCCCGATGTGGCCTTGATTCACGTGCACCGCGCCGACCCCTACGGCAATTGCCAGGTCGACGGCTACCCCTTTATGGACGCCGATGTTGCCGCGGCCTCGACGCGCGTGATCGTTACGGCCGAAGAAATTGTGGCCGAAGACGTCATCCGCCGCGAGCCAGAACGCACGCTCATTCCGGGATTCATGGTCGATGCCCTGGTAGAGGTACCTTATGGCGCATTTCCGCATGAATGCCACGGCCTCTACCGCGCCGACTACGCCCATTTCGATGACTATGTGCACAGTATCCTGGAGAAGGGCACAGGCGCCATCCGCGACTATCTCAACCATTACGTTTTCGGCGTGGAAACGCACGAAGAGTACATGGCGCTCTTTGACCCGGCGGTGGTGAAGGAATTGGAACAGGAAGCCAGAATGTTGGTGGATGCAAATGGACAATAAATACTCCAGCGCAGAACTTCTGACCGTTAGCGCCAGCCGCGAAATGGATGGCGTCAATACGATTTTCGCCGGCGTGGGCATCCCACTACTCGCCGCCATTCTTGCCAAGCAGACGCACCGGCCGCGGCTGACCATCGTCGTGGAAGGCGGCTCTATTGGTCCTGAGGTAATTCCCGGCTACCTGCCGATCTCTACCAACGAAATGCGTATTTCGCACCGCGCCCAGCAGTTGGTGACGGTAACGGACATTTTCCTGTTAACGCAGCGCGGCTTTCTGGAAGTAGGTTTCATTGGCGGCGCGCAGATCGACCAATATGGCAATGTCAACACCACGGTGATCGGCGCTTATGAGAAGCCAAAAGTGCGCCTGCCGGGCAGCGGCGGCGCCAACGATATTGCTTCGCTATGCCGCGAATTCATCATTGTCACCAAGCACGAGCCGCGTCGGTTCGTAGAGAAAGTCGATTTTGTCACCAGCCCAGGCTACTTAAACGGCGGCACAGAGCGCCGGGACAAGGGCCTCATCTTTGGCGGCGTGCGGCGCGTGATCACCGACCTGGCAATTATGGGGTTTGAAGAGGAATCGAAGAAGATGCAGGTCGAATCTCTTCAGCCGGGCGCCACCATCGAGCAGGTTATCGAGAATACGGGCTTCGAGCTGCTGATTCCGGATGAGCTGCCCGTGGCCGATCCACCGCGCGCCGACGAGCTGGAGCAGTTGCGCAAGATCGACATCGACCGCCGTTTTCTCTAGCCCGCCGGACCAGTTACAGCGCTTCGCTTTTCATTTTCGTGTTCGCATTGCGCGCCGCTTATGGCGACTGGCGCGCCGATAAAAAAGGAGAATTCTCATGTCAATGAAGTTTGGCCTCTCGCTGCAGAATTTTGTCGGACCCAAGGAAGTTCCCGATATCACCAGCTTAATCGACTTCACTGTGCGCGCCGAAGAGCTGGGTTTCGAATCCGTGTGGGCTTTTGACCACCTCTTGCTCGGCGTCGATCCTGCTTTCCCGATCCTGGATTCGCTCTCCACGCTGGCGGCCCTGGCTGCGCGCACCGAGCGCATCATGCTGGGCACCGGCATTCTGGTTCTGCCGCTGCGTAATCCGGTGTGGGCGGCAAAGGAGATGGCGACGCTGGATCACATCTCTAAGGGGCGCTTTATTTTGGGAGCGGCGTCGGGCTGGTATAAGCGCGAGTTTGACGCGGCGGGCATCGACTTCCACGACCGCGGGCGCATCTTTGAACGCAACCTGGACATGATTCTGAAGCTGTGGACAGGCGAGCCCGTCACCCTGGAGGTGGACGAGTTTAACCTGCGCGAAGCCGTGTGTGCGCCAAAGCCGTTGCAAGATCCCCATCCCAAGGTGTTGATCGGCGGTTATGTAGACCGCGTACTGCGCCGTGTTGCGCGCGTTTCCGACGGCTGGCTCACCTACGCCTATACTGCGGAAGATTTCACCAAATCCTGGAATAAAATTAAGCAGTTTGCCCGCGAATATGGGCGCGATCCGTCAGAACTGTCTGCCACCAACCAGGTTGCCATCTATGTCGGCCCTTCTCGTGAAGAAGCAGATCCCCTCATGCGCCACTGGCTGGAAACAGAATGGGATTTCGCCTCCTGGAGCGACTCTACCGTCGACCACGCCGTGCGCGGCTCCGTCGAAGAGTGTATCGAGCAGTTGCGTCCTTATGTCGAGAGCGAGCTGGACCGTATCATCTTCATCCCCTACCGCTACCAGCCCGAGCAGATCGAGCTGATTGCCAAAGAGATCATCCCGGCCTTCTCGTAAACTATTTTCGAAAACCAGGCCATGCGCGACCGCTGGCTGGAGGAATTAGATGAAAGTCTCGCCATCGGAAAAAGAGTCCATTATCTACATTGACGGCGAATATCTGCCGGAGCATCAGGCTAAAATTTCGGTCTTCGATCACGTCGTGCTCTATGGCGACGGTGTATACGATACCTGCTGCGCCTGGAACGGAATGGTGTTCAAGCTCGACGAACATCTGGACCGCCTGTATGAATCGGCCCACGCGGTGAAGATAGAGTCGCCGCTGTCGAAAGAGGAGCTGAAAGAGGTCGTTTTGGAGACGGTGCGGCGCAACGAGCTGCGCGATGCCTATGTAAAAATCCTGCTTACGCGCGGCGTGGGCGCGCTGCCCCTGTTGAGCCCATACGACTGCACCCCCTCCCTCATCGTCTTCGCCAAACCGTATATGCGCCTGGTTAGCGAAGACGCCCACCAGGCAGGCATCCGCGCCAAGCTCGCCTCTGTGCGCCGCATTCCCGACCAATGCCTGCCTTCACAGGTGAAGTCGATCAACTATCAGAACCACGTCCTGGTGCGCATGGAGGCCAACGAAGCGGGCTATGACGACGGCATCGAGCTGACCACCGACGGCCTGGTGGCCGAGGCGCCTGGCTACAACGTCTTCGTCGTCAAAAACGGCGCGCTCTACACGCCAAAGGACAACATTCTCGTCGGTATCACGCGGCAGACGGTGATAGAGATCGCCGCCGAAGAAGGCATGCCCGTGCATCAGACGACCGTGACCACCTTCGATCTCTTCAACGCCGACGAAGTTTTCTTCTCCAGCACGGCGGGCGGCGTCTTCGCCGTCGTAGAGGTCGACGGGCGGGCGATCGCCGGCGGTGAGCCGGGCCCCGTCACCGCCCTCATCCGGCAGAAATATTACGATTTGCTCGAAAGCGGGGAGAAGAGCGCCGCGGCTTACTAAGCGGTTGTACGAGACCAGACCCGACAGGCCTCAGAGACCTGTCGGGTCTTCACTAAGAAGCGATCCCACCAAGTTCAAACCGCCTCCAATAGCCTTCGGAGATAACGTCAACCTCTCCGTTAACCACTCTGATGGCGGTCTGATCGTCAATCGCATACGCCGGCGCCGCCAGGTTCGCAGCCCATTGTTCTGCATCAGCCATCGTATTTTTCGGCAGCTCGGGGTGATCCAGGTGCGGAAATATCGCAAAATCGACCAGGCCTAAAGTTCTGTCGCCGCCGCCGGGCGGGCGCCAGCCGGCGAACTCCTCTCCAATATTGGGCGCCATCACCATGCTCCCCGCGCTCAGCCCCACGTAGACCGTCTCGCGCAGCGATGGCAGCAGCTCTGCCAGACCAGACTGCTGCATCCAGTAGCACAAATACAGAGGATCGCCGCCGTTCACCAGCAGCACGTCAATTTCCTGAACCATGGGGACCCAATTCGCCCTGTCAACGCTGGGCAGTGCCGTCAACTCCAGCACACCCAAAGAGTTCCAGCCCAACTCGCACATGGGGGTTCGCGGCTCGTTTCCGCTGATGAAGCGCCATGCAAGATTTGCCCCGCGGGAAATGGCGTAGATTGCGGTAGGGATGCAGAGAGCGTTGCACTGGGCAATCGGTTTACCCAACAGCTCGACCAGCGCATCGTGGATGCTTTTGTTCTTGATGCCGGCGGAAGTTAGCAGTAATTTCATATTCCCTCCCTAGCGCGAGAACCAATTGCCAGGGCGCCGGTTCGCGGCGCCCACTTTCCTACCGTAGCTTACGGCGCTCGGTAATTGTACGTCGTCGAAAGCGCCACGGCGCGGACGATCTGCCCCACATCCTTCATCGTCGTCTTGTCCTTGCGCTCCTGCTTCTTCAACAGCGCCGGGATCTGCTCGCCGCGATTGCGCCGGCTCTCCTCTGGCAAGATATCGTAGCGGAAGCGCAGCCGGTAGCCGCCCGCCGTTGCCAGGTCGACGTAATTATCGTCGGCGCGCGTCACCGCCGCAGCCGCCACAGCCCCCGTCGTCGCCGTAATCGCCAGCGACTGCACGCCCTTGCCGGCGCGCCCCTGCACGGGCCACTCGCCCATCCTCACCCGCTTCAGCCACCCGTTCTCGCTGGCAATAACAGCATGACCGGCCACCGCCGGGTCAAAGATAAAGGCCGAAAGCAGCTCATCCCCCTTGCCAATGCTAATGCCTGCCACGCCCTGCGCCGTGGGCGACTGCTGCGAATTTACCTCGCCCGTCTTGAAACGGATCGCCTGCCCCTTGCGCGTAAAGATCATCACCTCGTAATGGTCACCTCCGTCCAGGCCCGCCGCCAGCACACTATCTCCCTGGCGCAGGCCGATTACGCGCGCCCACAGCGCCATCGACGTGGGCAAATCTTCAATCTTTAGCCGCTTGATCTTGCCCTGCTGCGTCACAACAACCACGTGCTGTGCGCCGTCGCCGATCACGCCGCCGCCCACAACCGTCTTGCGCTGGACGGCGCCGCTGTCCACCTGGATCACCGGCGCGTGCCAGCCGTCGCCGTCGGAGGCGACCATCAGCACGCGCTGTTGCGGCTCTGCATACCAGCGGCCGATAGGTACCGGCGTGCGCCGGCCGGTGAGGCCTAACATGGCGCGGTCGGCGTAGCCGGGGCTGTCGCGGCGCTCCGCTTCGTCGGGGTAGAGGCTGACAATTTGCGGCTCTGTCAGATCCGCCGACGTCACCGTGGCGCCGGCATGCTCTTCCTGAGCAAGAATGAGTGTGCGCCGTGGCGAGCCGAACTGCTCCTTCAAACTGGCGGTCTCCACGGCCACCACCTCCAGGCGCGCCTCTTCGCTGTTGATCAGGCGCGTGAGCTCGTTGATGCGCTTCTTTAGCTCTTTGGCCTCATCGCGCAGCCGCTTCACTTCCAGGCTGGCAAGGTTGCCCAGGGGCATGGCCACAATGGCGGCCGCCTGCTCTTCGCTCAACTGGAATTGCCGCTGCAAGTTGGTGCGCGCCGTGGCCTTCGTCTGCGACTTCTTGATGGTGGCGATCACCTCGTCGATGGCGTCGAGGGCAATCAGCAGCCCTTCTACGATGTGCAGCCGTTTGCGCAGCTTTTCGCGTTCGTGGCGGCTGCGGCGCTCGATCACCTGCAGGCGATGCGCAATAAAATAGGCTAGGGCCTCGCGCAGCGAAAGGTATTGCGGACGCATGCCATCTTCGGTGGGCACCAGGGCCAAAATCTGCGCGCCAAACGTCTCGCGCAGCTGTGAATATTGCAACAGGGCCTCCAGCACCACGGCCGGGTCGTGACCGCGGCTGGTTTCAATGACCAGGCGCATGCCTTCGTGATCGCTCTCGTCGCGCACATCGCTCACACCCTCGATGCGTCCGTTGCGCACCTCCACGCCAATGCGCTCCATGATTGTGCTCTTCTGCACCATGTAGGGCAGCTCGCTGACCACGATATTGTGCTTGCCGCCGCCCAGCGACTCGATGTTCACGCGCGCCTGCATGATCAGGCGCCCCTGCCCTGTCTCATACATCTGACGGATGATGTCGTCGGGCGTTTCGCCGCCGTTCTGGCGGTAGCGGAAGGCCAGGCCGCCGGTGGGGAAATCGGGCCCTTGAATGAATTGCAGCAGCTCGTCGACCGTAATGGCCTCGCGCTGCGCCCAGCGCGAGGCCATATAGCCGACCGCATCGCAAAGCTCGCCCAGGTTGTGCGGCGGCACGTTGGTGGCCATGGCCACGGCAATGCCCGACGAGCCGTTCAGCAGTAGGTTGGGCACCACAGAGGGCAAAACCGTCGGCTCTTGCATGCTGTCGTCGAAGTTTGGCTGCCAGCGCACGGTGTCCTTATCGATATCCTGCAAAATCAGCTCTGCCAGGCGCGTCAGGCGCGCTTCGGTATAGCGCATGGCGGCGGCGCCGTCGCCGTCGATCGAGCCAAAATTGCCCTGTCCATCGACCAATGGGTGGCGCATGGAAAAGTCTTGCGCCATGCGCACCATGGCATCATAGACCGACTGATCGCCGTGAGGGTGGTACTTGCCCAACACCTCGCCCACCACGCGCGCACTCTTTTTGTGCGGCTTGTCGTGGGTCAGGCGCAAATCGTTGCCCATGGCATACAGGATGCGCCGGTGTACGGGCTTGAGGCCATCGCGCACATCGGGCAGCGCGCGATCCAGGATCGTATCCATGGCGTACATCAGGACGCTGCGTTCCAGGTCCTTACTTAATGCAATTTCTCTTACAGGCGCTACGCTTGCTACGGCCATGTCCAAATTCCTTTTACGCCTCTTGCTCCCAGGCGCCCATAATCCACTCTTTGCGAGCCGACGAGTTCGAGCCCATCAGCAAGTTCACGTATTGCTGAGCGCGGTGCACGTCGTCGATGCTGATGCGCACCAGGCGCTCTTCGCCGGGCCTCAATGTGGTGCCCCGCAGCTGTTCGGGGTTCATTTCGCCCAGGCCTTTATAACGCTGGACGTGGGCTCCGCTGCCAAAGCGTTTAACGGCCTTATCGCGTTCCTTGTCGCTGTAACAGAAGACCTCGCGCTTGCCGTCATAAACACGGTAGAGGGGCGCTTCGGCGATGTACAGATAGCCATGTTCGATAAGCGGGCGCATGTGGCGGAAGATGAACGTGTACCACAGGGCGCGGATGTGAAAGCCGTCCACGTCGGCGTCTGTCAGCAAGGCGATGCGCCCGTAGCGCCGCTCGTCTACGTTGAAATCGGCGCCCACTCCGGCGCCTACGGCGGCAATGAAGGCCATGATTTCCTTGTTCTTGAGCACGCGCAGGATATTCGTCTTTTCCGAGTTGATAATCTTGCCGCGGTTGGCCAGGATGGCATGATAACGGCGATCACGAGCTTGCTTACAGGAGCCGCCCGCGCTATCGCCCTCCACCAGGAACAGGATACGCTCGGCAACCGGCGTGCGCGGATCCGTGTCCGCCAGCTTCGACAGGATCTGGGTGTCGTCTGGCGCGTCGAGCACTGAGCGGCGGATAACCAACTGCCGCGCCTTCTTGGCCGCTTCGCGCCCCTTGGCCGCCGCTTCCGCCTGGCGGGCGATGGCATTTACCACCCCTTTCTTCTTCTCTAGAAGCTGCAGCAGCTCATTATAGGTCACCGACATAGCCGCGCCCTGGGCATCGACCGAGGTGAGCGACTCTTTGGTCTGGCTAGAGAACTGCGGCGTTTTGTTCATGGTCACGTTGACGATGGCCGCCAGGCCCAGCAGCAGGTCTTCACCGCGAATCGACTTCTTGACGCTAGAGAGGCGATTAATGGCCTTGGTTAGCCCGGCCTGGAAACCAGACATGTGCGTGCCGCCCAGGGGCGTGGGGATGCCGTTCACGAAGCTGTAAAGCTGCGCGGTGTCGCCATCCTTGGTGTACTGCATGGCAATTTCGATCACGATGCCCGGATGCTCCTCGGAGCGTCCTTTGAACAGTAACGTGTCGTGCAGCGGCTCCAGGCCCTCATTGAGGAAGGCGATGTAATCCAGCAGCCCCTTCTCCGAATAGAAGCTATAAAGCTGCGACTTCTTGCCGCGGCGATCCTCCAGCTCGATGCGTAAGCCGGGATTGAGGTAGGCAAACTGCTGGTATTGCAGGCTGATAAAATCGACATCCCAGGGCGGGTGGCCGTTCCACTCCATGTTGTCGGCGTCGAACCAGGCTCGTTCGGGCAGGAAGCTGATTTCTGTGCCCGTGCCAATGGCCAGATCCGGCTTGATCGGCAGCGCCTTGCGGCCTTCCTTCAGCGCCGTGATGGAGCCATTCTTGCCGTATTCCACGGTGGTGCCGGCGCGGATCTCACCCAGCGGCTTTTTGTCGCCGGGGTTATAAATCTGCACCGCTGTGGCGTTCTGCCCGCCGCGCTCGAAGCTCTGGCGGAAGATCAGCCCGCCGCGGCGCACGGAGACTGTCAGCCAGCGGCTCATGGCATTTGCGGCTTTGGCGCCGACCCCGTGCAGACCGCCGCTTGAGGCATAGGCGTTGCCGCCCTCGAACTTGCCGCCGGCATGCAGCACGGTCAGCACCTGTGTGAGCGCGCTCATGCCCGTGTCTTGCTTCCATTCCACAGGAATACCGCGGCCGTCGTCGGCCACCGTCACCGAGCCATCCGCCTGCAAAACAACGCGAATCACGCTGCCGAAGCCGTTCATCACCTCGTCGGCGGCGTTAGAGAAGATCTCTTTGAGGATATGGTGCAGGCCATATTTGCCGTTATTGCCGATATACATGCCGGGCAGCTTACGGACTGCTTCTAATCCTTCTAGTTGTTTGATGCTTTCAGAGGTGTAGCCATTCCCGCTTCTTGCCATCGCCTCTTTCCCTTTTCTCTCAGCTAAGTCTCTATCGTTCGTCCACTATGATAGCACAATTGTTCGAAAAAGTCTCTTAAAATAGGACCAGAATCGGCCGGCAAACGCACCATTTTCTCCTGTGCAATCCACAAAGATAATCGGTGCGCAGCACATTTGCAACTGCGCCTCGCTTATGCCATGATCGGGGTACGCCGGCGCCCAATGCTATGGTTCCATTCAACGTATTTGACGGACACAACGACAGCTTAGGCCATCCCCCGCCTAAGCTGTGGCCCTGGCGCGCCCTGCTGCTGCCGCTCGTGATAGCCTTGCCAATTGCGGCTCTTTGTGTGCAGTATCAGTTCGATGGGCTCTACGGGCAGGATGCGTACGCCTATTACGATTACGCTATGGACACCGTGCGTCGGGATCTGCAGGCGCAGCGGCTGCCTTCGCCTTTCTTCTGGCCACCCGGCTATCCATTGCTGGTGGCGCTGGTATCGCTGGTCGCCGGCGAGCGCCCGCTGGCGGCACAGGCGGTGAGCCTTGTCGCCGGCGCACTGGTTCCCTTGCTGGTAGCGCTGATGGCTCATGAGTTGTGGCAGATCGAGGCGCAGGCCGGGCGACGGCTGGCGGGAGGCGGGGGCCATGCCCTGCAGGCCACGGGCTTCGCCGCCGCCGCAGGGCTTGTGGCGGCGCTCACGCCGCAATTGTGGCAGTCCAGCGCCGTAAGCATGTCGGACACCACGGCCCTGGCGGCCGCTACCCTGGGCATTGGGGCCTTGCTGCGCTACCAGCGCGCGGGGCGCGCAGCTATGTTGGCCCTGGCTTCGGCCGCGCTGGCCTTTGCCTTGCTCACGCGCATGGTCTACGGCGCCCTGGCCGTCGTCGCCGCAGTATACGCGCTGTGGCTGCTCAGGCGCCGGCCGTGGCGCAGCGCCGTGGCGCACGCCGCCCTCGCCGGGTTTGTCGCGTTGCTGGCGCTCGCGCCGCTAATCGCCGCCCTGCTGCAGCCGCGCGCCGAGGGCGCAGGGCTGCCCTTTCTGGGGCACATGGGGCGCGACTGGTGGCGGCTGGGCAACGCCTTGCAAAGGCAGTTCGTGACGGGCAACGGCAACCTACACTACCGCCTGCCAAACGGCCTGTACTATGCGCTGACGCCGGCCCATCGTTACACCTTCACCCCGCTGCTGGCCCCGTTACTCCTGCCCGGCCTATGGCGACTATGGAAACAGCGCCCGGCAGCGCACGTCTGGCTGCTTCTTGGCTGGCCGGCCATGATCACTCTGCTGCTCGCGGGCTACCCGGCCCAGAATTTTCGTTTCACGTTGGCCTTCCTGCCGCCGCTCGCCATCTTACTTACGATGGGGCTTTTTAGCGCCCTGCATATGGCTGGCCGCCTGCGCCCGCTTTTCATCTTATTGCTCGCCGGCGGCGGGCTGTGGATGATAGCCGGCGGCTGGACACTGACTGAAAGCTTCATGGCGCGCAAACAGGCGGATCTGGCGACGGTGCAGTGGCTGGAGGAGCGCTCAGCGCCACAGGCGCAGCTTCTAACCTTCGGCATCACGCTCACCGTGGCGCATTATAGCGCCATAGAGAGCCATGATTTGTACAACCAGACGCCTGCCGGCGTCAGCGCCCTGCTGCAGAGCTCTCGGCCTACGTACCTGCTGCTCGACGTGCCCAATATCGAGCGGCAATGGGCCGGGCACGCTCCGGGAGAGAACTACCGCTTCCTACGTGATGAATACCTGATGAACCATCTAGGCGACAGGCGCGCATATTCGCTGTTTGAGATAGTGGGTGAACGGTAAGATGACCCTACCCCAATTCCTGGTCATCGGCGCGGCCAAGTCGGGCACCGTGTCGCTCTATCACTACCTGCGCCAGCATCCGCAGATCTTCATGTGTCCGGTGAACGAGCCCAACTTCTTCGCCCTCGACGGATTCGACGCGCGCGGCCAGTTCCGTGGGCCCGGTGATCGCGCTGCGCTGCAGCGCCATTGCATACGGGATCGCGCGGCGTACGAGGCCTTGTTTGCGGCCGCGCGGCCGGGGCAAGTTATCGGTGAGGCTTCGCCGCTGTACCTGTACAGCGCGCACGCCGCGCAGCGCATCCGGCGCTGCCTGCCCGATGCGCGGCTGGTGGCCTTGCTGCGGCACCCCACCGACCGCGCGTACGCCAATTTCCGTCACTACCGGCTCGCCGGCCTGGAGCCTCTGGCGCAGTTCGAACAGGCCCTCGCAGCAGAGCCCGCCCGCCTGGCAGCCGGTTGGGGACCCTGGCCCTTCTGGGCCTACCGCGCCGCGGGCAACTATGCGCAGCAGTTGCAGCAGTACATGGAGCTATTTCCTGCCGGACAATTGCTCATCTGCTTTTACGAAGAGTTGCGCGACGATCCCGTGGCCCTGCTGCAAAAGATTTACCGCTTTGCCGGCGTGCGAGATGATTTCGTACCCGACACATCGATTCGCCACAACGTCGGCCACCGGCCGCGCAACCGCCGGCTGCACCGCCTGTTGACCCGGCCCAACCTGGTCAAGGAGTCGCTGAAAGCGCTCTTGCCCGGCCGCCTGGCTTCTCCATTGGGCGCGCGCCTGCGCCGCCTGAACGAAGAGCGGCTGCCGCCGCTCGATGCGGCGATGGCGCAGCGCCTCACACAGCAATACGCGCCGGAGATCAGCCGCCTGCAGGCGCTAACGGGCGCGGACCTGGGACACTGGCTAAACCGTTAAGGGAGCGCTGCCACGATGCCGGGCCCACAAGTCAGCGTGATCATCACCACTTACAACCGGAGCGCACTGCTGCTGGAGGCGGTGCGCAGCGTGCTGGCCCAAACTTACCACGACTGGGAGCTGATTGTAGCCGACGACGGCTCCAGCGACGATACAGCGCAGCAGATGGCGGCATATGCCGGCCGCCTGCGCTATCTACGGCTTGTGCACAGCGGCAAAGCGGAAATCGGGCGCAACCGCGCCATCGCCCAGGCCAGGGGCGCGGCCTTTGCCTTTCTGGACGACGACGACTTGTGGCACGAACATAAGCTGCAACGCCAGATGGCGCTGCTGGAAGCAGACGAAAAAGTGGGTTACGTCTACGGCAACTACGTCTTTCTGCTGGCCGGCGGCCAGCGCACGGCCGGCCTACTGTTGCCGGGGCAGATGCAAGCGCCGACGACCTTTGATAAGTTACTGCAGGGCTGTTTCGTGCATCCCAGCACGGTGCTGATGCGCCGCACCACGTTCGAGGCCGCGGGCCCTTTCGACGAAGAGCTGCCCGGTCAGGGCGATTATCTGTTGTGGCTGCGCGCTGCGCGGGCGGCGCCGGTTGCCTGCCTTAGCGAGCCACTCGTCACCGTGCGCCGCTCGCCTATGGGGCTCTCAGGCCGGGCGCAGCTTTCAAACGTGGAAAGCGCCATCCAGGTTTTACAGACGGTGCGGCGCCAGTACAGGCTCACCTGGAAGCAGCGCCTGGCCAGCCGCCGAACCCTGTCACGCTGGCATGCGACCGTGGGCCTGCGGCACGGCTCGCCATCGGTTGCCCGCGCGGCCCTGCTGCGCTCGATTTATCTAAACCCTTTGCAGCGACCGGCCTGGAAAGCCTTGCTTGGCGGCGCAAGGCGATGATGGGCCGCATGCTGGCAGGGCCGTTGCACGACCTTCGCCGCCGCGCGCGGCGCATGGACGACGCCAACCGCCATCTGCTCACCATGCTGTCGGGACAGGCCCTGCGGCTGGCGCTGGGGTTGGTGAGCAGCGCCATCCTGGCGCGCGGCCTGGGCCCAGAAGGCCTCAGCGTTTTTTCTGTGGTTAGCGCCGCTTTGCTGATCGCCCTCACCTTCGCCGACTTTGGTTTGAGCAATAGCGCCGTCAGGCACCTGGCTGCGGAGTTATCGGTGCGGCCGGCGCGCGCTTTAGCCATCGGGCGCGTCTATGCCGGCCTGAAGCTGGCCGTGGCAGGCGGCATGGTGACCGCCACCGTGCTGCTCGCCGCGCCCACCGCGCGGCTACTGGGTTTGCCGGCAGAGGGCGGCCCCCTATTTGTGCTGCTGGCCGCATTGGGCGCCCTGGCTACAGCATGCAGTGGCGTCGTCTCCACCATTCAGCGGGCTTTGCGGCGCTTTGGCCAGCTTGTGGCCATGCAGACGCTCAACGTGGCGCTTACCGTGCTGCTTTTCGGCTTGCTGTTCTTCTCCGGCCGCCTCACCGTTGCCGGCGCGCTGCTCACCGGCGCTGTGGCGGCCTTTGCCGCGGCCGTGCTTGGCTGGCTGCTGCAGCCGGCCGCCTGGCGACGGGCGCTGCAGCGGCCCGCCTTGCGGTCTGGGCCACTCGGTCGCCGTCTCTGGCATTTCGGCCGCTGGTTGTGGCTATCTAACCTGCTGGTTATCGTCTTTATGCGGATCGATTTGCTGCTGCTGAATCGTCTGGCAGACGCCGAGGCCACGGGACAGTATGCCCTGGCGCTCAATCTGGCCCTGAAAGCCGGGGTGCTTAACCAGACCCTGCACATGGTGCTGCTGCCGGCGGTGTCGGCGCTGGCCGGCTGGACGCAGTTTGCGGCCTACATGCGCAGCAGCCTGCGGCGCAGCTGCCTGTTGGCCCTGGCCTTGCTGCTCGCGCTGCCCCTGGCACGGCCGTTCATTCTAACCGTCTACGGCGAGGTCTTCGCGCCCGCGGCGCCGCTCTTTTATCTGCTTCTTGGGGTGATGATCTTCGAGATTATCGTCGATCCCCTGCTGATGCTGGCCTACCCGCTGGACATGGCGCGCCATATCGCCGTTTCCTACATGGTGCGCGTGGCGGTGATGGCCTTGTTGGGCAGCATAATGGTTCCCGCTATGGGCCCGCCCGGTGCGGCCCTGGCCAAACTGGGCGCTCAGCTCGCCGGCGCGCTGTTCCTGGGAAGCTTCCTGGCGCTGCGCCTGCGCGGCGAACGTATGTAGATGTAAGCCGGCGCACCTGGAGCGCTCCGGCTACGCTTGCAGATGTTTCCGAACCGTGTCCAGGAGCGCGGACAGGCTGTAAGGTTTCTGCAGGAAGCCCGCCGGGCCATTTTCGTCAAAGTGAATAGTCACGTCGTCGGCATTGTAGCCGGAAGAGAGCAGCACGCGCGCCTGTGGATCTAGCTCGCGTATGCGCCGGAAGGTCTCCTCGCCGTTCATGCCGGGCATCGAGAGGTCGAGCAGCACAAGGTCAATCTCGCCAGCATGGCGCCGGTATAAGGCCACGCCTTCCTCCCCATCGCTTGCCTCCAGCACCTGGATATTCTCCAGGGTCAGGATGTCTGTTACCGCCTCGCGCACCATGAATTCGTCGTCGATCACCAGCACGCTGCCTTGAA
Organism: uncultured Ardenticatenaceae bacterium; assembly: GCA_964384155.1. GTDB lineage: Bacteria > Chloroflexota > Anaerolineae > Promineifilales > Promineifilaceae > JAAYYY01. The sequence continues at coordinate 60,812 of CAYLJW010000011.1, read as the reverse complement.
CGGCGCGCCCGCCGTCGTTATCGGTGGGCGCGCCAAGAGGCGCCGTCTGCGGCAGCTCACTCACTGGAAACAGGATTTCAAACACGGCGCCCGCGCTCTCGCCGGCGCACCAGTTGCACACGGCCAGGCCGGCCTTGTGCCCCTGCACAATACCCAGCACGGCCGCCAGACCCAGGCCCCTGCCCGCTTCTTTGGTTGTAAAGAACGGGTCGAAGATATGCGAGAGATAAGCCGCAGGAATGCCTCCTGCCTGGTCCATCACTTTGAGGCTCACGTAGCGCCCCGGTTGCAGCGGCGTTCCTGTAACGTGACAGGATTCGGATCCGCCGTCTGTTAGCTCTCTGGTCAGGGTGGTGACCGTCACCTTGCCTTTCTGCTCACCCGCTTCGGCAGCATTTAGCAGCAGGTTCATAATCATCTGCCGAATCTGGCTGGCGTCGGCTTCGATAGGGGGCAATGCGGCCATAAGATCCAGGTTTAGCGAAACGCGATGGGAGACGGCCGCCTGCCACAGGCTGCTGTTTTCGCTAATCAGGGCATTGAGATCCAGGGGCTTAATGGCGAAGTGCCCGCGCCCGGAATAGGCCAGCATCTGCTGGGTCAGCTCGGCCGCCTCTTGCGCCGCGAGCACCACCTTCTGCACATGGCCACGAGCCTGATGGCCGGCCGGCAACAAGTTCAGGGCCAGCGAGGCCTGACCCAGCATGGCTACCAGCAAATTATTGAAGTCGTGCGCCACGCCGCCGGCAAGCACGCCCAGGCTTTCCATCTTCTGCGCCTGGCGCACGATCTCGTCCGAGCGCCGCTGTTCCGTAATGTCCTCGATCAGCAGTATGACGTTCTTGAGCTGTCCTTCCTCATCCAGAATGCTATAGGCATGCCCTCGCAGCCAGCGCGTATGACTGCCCCAGCCTAATTGCTGCGGATTTAACTCCACCGCCGGAATCTGTACCGACTCGCCCTGGAAGGCGCGCTCCACGGTCGCCCGAACCCCCAACAAGTCGATACTGCGCCCTGTCAAAATGTTGTAGCTGTCCCAATCGACGCCCTCGGCGGTCCACACGTCGCGCCAGGCGCGGTTGCAGTGCAGCAGCGCGCCGTCGGCGGCGTAAATGTGCACACCGAAGGGCGACTCTTCCATCAACAGGCGGAAGCGCTCTTCGCTCTCGCGCAGCGCGGCGACGACGCGGCGGCGCCCTTCGATTTCTTTTTCCAGCGCTGCGCTGCGCTGTTCGGCGGCTTCCATCGCCTGCTGCGTGGCTTGCGTCTCGTGCATCACCTGCAGCGTCTTGAAGCGCATGTCGGCGCGCTCCAGATAGATGGCTCTGTCGTGCTCGTGGTAGTGCGCGTAATGCGCCAGCGCCTGCTCAAACTCGCCTTGAGACTTAAACAGCTCGGCCAGCTCACGGTGGCAAAGGCGAATTTGCTCGGTGTCGTCCAGTTCCTGCGCCAGCGTCATGGCCCGCTGCAAGGCGTTCTGCGCCTCGGCTATGTCGTCCTTGCGCGCATAAAGCTGCCCAATGTGAATCCACGCCGCCAGCTCGTCATGGCGGTCGCCTAGCTCGGCGGCCAGCGCCGCGCTGCGTGCAAAGTGATCGAAGGCCTCGTCCAGGCGCCCCAGGCCCAGGTAGGCAGCGCCGGCTGAATCGAGCGCATTTGTTTGCAGGCCGCGGTCTTCAACCTCTACAGCTATCTCCAGGCTGCTGAGCGCATAGGTGAGCGCCTGCGCATACTCTGCGGCCTGCACGCAGACCATGGCCATGTTGTTCAGCGCCAGGCCGTAGCCGTGCGGCTCATGATGCGCTTCATACAGCGCTAATACCTGCTGGTAGACGTTCATGGCATGGCGGTGCTCGCCGATAACGCCGTAGACCATGCCGATGTTGGATAGCAGGGTGGCCTCGGCTGCTTTGTCGCCGGCTTTGCGGATGATGTCCAGAGCTATGAGCATACGTTGCAGGGCGGCGGCGTAGTCGCCCAGACGCCAGCGGATGAGGCCCATGCCCATATAAATGCGGCTGACGCTCTTAGCTCGTTGTGGCCTGGCCGGTTCATCTTGCTCGCCCTGCACCAGCAGCAAGGCCTCGTCAAGGTAGGCCTGCGCCCGATCCAGCTCCGACAGCTCATAGTGAAAACGGCCCAGGTTTATTAGGCTGGGGAGCAGCGTTTCGCTATCGTTCAGGCTGCCCTGGCGCGCCAGCTCGTACGCTTCCTGGCTCAGGCTCAGGGCGTAGCGTGGATCACGGGCCCCGACCTCCCATGCACGCTGAGTCAACGCTTTAATGCGTTCTTCCTGGGTGGCTGCAGTTGCAACCTGGCCTTCTAACGTGGCATCCCTATCCATGTCTCACTTCTAACGCTCGCTCATCAATACAGTTCCAACCATTTTAATAAAGCGCATGCTTCCTGCCGATAGGAGATCAGGCATAGGTCAGATGGGCGCCGGTTGCCGCCGGCGATGGCTCATTGTTTTCCTGCCAGAGCTGTTATTCTTTATACTAAGACAAATGATTGGGCAGTTAGAGGGTGATGAGATGGCATGGCGGCCGCGGCGCGCCTGGCTGGCGCTGACGGCCGGTTTGGGCGTGGAGGGCCGCCGCGCCCTGGAGGCTTACGAACAAATCGCGGGCCATTACGGCGAGCCACAGCGCGCCTACCACACCCTGCAGCACGTGGGCTACGTGCTGCAAACGGCGCAGCAGTTGGCCTCCGCAGAAAATAGCCTGGCGCCGATACAGCTTGCGGCCTGGTTGCACGACGTGGTATACGATCCGCGCGCGCCAGACAATGAAGCGCGAAGCGCGAGCTTCGCCGCAGATCTGCTGCAGCGCCTGGGGCAACCGCCGGCTCTGATTGGCGAGGTGCAGCGCCTCATTTTGCTTACCGGCGGGCATCAGACCTCGCCCGAAGACGTCGACGGCGCCGTTTTGTTGGACGCCGACCTGGCCGTTCTCGCTGCGCGGCCCGTGGAATACGCCCTATACGCCGCAGCCATTCGCCATGAATACGATTGGGTGGATGAGCAGGCTTATCGTGCGGGGCGCATCGCCGTTCTACAACGATTTCTGCAGCGCCCTTTCATTTACCACACGCCGCCGATGCGGCACGGGCCTGAGCAGAAGGCCCGCCACAACTTGCGCGCCGAAATCGCGCGCCTGTCTTAATCCCCGCCATAATAGCAACAGGCCCGGGCGGCGTCTGGCAACCCGGGCCTCATCCTTTACGAGCTGAGCCGCTGAACTACAGGGGCCAGTTCGTCAGCATGCGCTCCGTCTCTTCCGAATGGCTGGACTCGTCGCGCACCATGTCTTCCAACTGCACCGCAAGGCCCTTATCACCAAATTCGTCTGCCTGTTGGGCGCGCTGTGTATAGTCGGCCACGGCGCGCTTTTCAGCTTCCAGCACGGCCTGCAGCATAGCCTTGTTGTCTTTGGCTTCAGGCACCGGGCGCGGTGTGGTGGTGGGCTCGCCGCCCAGGGCCACAATCTTGTTGGCCAGGTATTGCGCGTGGCCCTGCTCATCCACTACCTCTGCCAGAAAGAAGTCCGACAGTTGGGGGCGGAAGGGGCCCGACGCTTTCGCGGCGTAGGTCAGATATTGGATGATAGCGCCCAGCTCACCAGAGAGATCTTCGTTCAACTTATCAATTAGAGTTTGCCTGTCCATGTCTGCTCCTTCTACGTGCCAGTGCGAGGATGCAAGCGCACGTCATACTTTTGCGGGTTACTACCAATACACCTCCTCCATTATAGCCCTATTCGGCAGCCCCAAACATGACGAACGTCTTAACTCTGCATGATACAAATGACTTTCTGATAATCCCGCGTCATGCTCAAACTGCGTGGCCCTGCGCTAACCGCGGCCGCGCGGTAGCTGCTAAAGGCTGCCACAAATCGTACACGTTTGTGAAACCGAGAAGGTGACTATGTTATTCAAGAGACAGGCCTTACTTCTACTGCTGAGCGCCCTGCTATTGACCGCCTGCAGCGCTGCGCCGGCGACCGAGCCGGCAGCGGGAGGCGACGCCGCCACACCAACCACGGCGCCGCAAGCCACGGAAACGGCGCCGCCGAGCCCTGTGGCCACAGATGAGCCGCCCACGCCCACGGCGCCGCCCACCATGCCCGCGCCAGAGATAACGCCCACGGCGCCGCCCGAAGCAACCGCGGAAGCGGGCGTCGATATGCTGGCCGGGGTAGTCTATCAGGATGCAGACGGGCTGTGGCAGATTGAGGCAGACGGCCAGGCCAACCTGCTTTCGGAACATATGGATGTGGATCTCTCGCCCGATGGCGCGCAGGCGCTTACTATCGAAGAGGGCGACGTCTGGCTGCTGGATCTGGCCAGCCAGGAAATGGTTAACCTGACTGCCGACAGCGGCCGCGAGCATGTCTATGCGCAGTGGTGGCCGGAGCGGCCGGAGACCCTTCTCATGGGCTCCTGGGACCGCGAAGACGCCGGACCCAACAATGGCGCCCTGACGCTGGTGGAAGCGGATGGCAGCCACTACCGCCTCGTTAACGAGGCCGGCGAGAGTTCCTTCGCCTTTCCCGCGGGCGCGCCGGACGGCGAGACGATCGCCTATGACGAAGCAGGGCAGCCGATGCTCTATCACCTCGACGATGGCGTAACGGCTTTTGACCCTTACGCCTATGGCATATCACCGGAGATCGAGGTGCTGCGCGCCGCCAGCCCGGCCTGGTCACCCGATGGCAACAAACTAGCCTGGATAATGACCGTAACCGGCGGCGGCTACGGCGAGGGTGAGAACTGGGATGCTGTGACTGGCATTTTTGATCTGCAAGAGCAAACGGCGCAGCTAATTCATCCCTTCCAGCCTCTGGGCCGCGGCGGCTGGTTCTATGCGCCACTGTGGAGCCCGGATGGCCGTTGGCTGCTCTTCCAGGTGGAGTCGCAAGATAATGAGGAATATGGCCTGTGGGCCTTCGCTGCCGATGGCAGCGCCGAGCATCAGCTCAACCAGGGCGCTGTGGCGCAGGCCTGGTGGAGCCCGCCCGGCGACGCGCCGTGGCACAATGGCCGTAACCTGTTGCTTGCGGTCCCCGCTACACAAGGCGGCTTTAATTATTCCCTGGTAGACCCAACTACCTGGGACGAAATGCCAGTGGAGCTTCCTCCGCAATCCTTCGTGCGTGGCTGGCGCGCCATACCTTAGGTCAGCATCAGATGCGCCACGGCTTTGTGGCCGTGGCGCATCTGGCGTATCCCTCGCCGATTCCTTGCACAAACCCAGGCCGCGCGCTTGACAAAAGCTTGCCCTATTTTATAATGTCAATGTGCCACAATTCGGTACTGCGTTTCATTGTGCGGCACAACGTATATCCACAACGCGTTACAGACCTGATTTAGAACCAACGAAAACCGATCCAGACAAGCGATGCGCCGGACGTGAAGGCCAATGCCAGCGAACAATCGTATCGTCGAAGAGCGAAAATCTGATGTCCAGTCGTTAAGCCGGGCAATCGCCATCCTGCATGTGTTTAGTCTGCAGACACCGGAGCTGGGCGTTACGGAGATCAGCCGCCTTGTGGGCTTGCACAAGAGCACGACCTACCGGCTGTTGAGCACACTCATCAGTGAGGGCCTGGTCACTCAAGATCCCGAAACAGGACGGTACCGGCTGGGCCTTGGCATCCTGGAGCTGGCCGGTCGAGTACAAATTCACATGGAAGTGCGGCAGGCCGCCCGCCCCTACATGCAGCCGCTTGCGCAGCAGTTTGGCGCTACTGTCAATATGGCCATTCTCGACCGGGGCATGTCCTTTAATATCGAGCAGGCAGTGCCCGTCGGCTATCTGGTGGTGAATTATGGCTGGGTCGGACGACGCACACCGCTGCACGCCACGTCCACCGGTAAGATCCTGCTGGCCTGGCTGCCGGCAGCGGAAGTGCACGCGCTCGCGAGTAAGTCTCTGCAAAGCTATACAGGGCGCACGATCACACAGATGGATGACCTGGAAAAGGAGCTAGAAATCGTGCGCGCCTCGGGATATGCCATTGGCCATGAGGAGTACGAGGTAGGGCTAAATGCCATCGCCGCGCCGGTGCGCGACGTAAGCGGCGGCGTGATCGCCGCGCTGAGCATCTCCGGGCCGGCGTACCGCCTCAACCCTGATAGCTTCGAGCCTGCCGCCCTAGAGCTTGTGGCGGCTGCGCAGAAGATCTCGCGCCAGCTCGGCTTCGTCAAGAATGAGCAGCACGGCGAAGCAGTACAGGCCATGTCGCGGGTAGCAAGCAGGGAGGAGCAGGGCTGATGTTCGATGATTTGGTCCGCAGACTCGTTGCACTGCTGACGCCTTACCTTTCACCGGTGGGCGATGCCGTCTGCGCGCAGACCACGGGCCTGGCAGCGCGCTGGCCCACTTATGAGTACATGTGCCGCAACACCGCAAATCTGGCCGAGCAGAGCATCGAGCACGTGATCCTGACGGTGGTGGCCATGATTCTGGCTATCCTGCTGGGGGTGCTTATCGGCCTGAGGGTTTCCAGCGATCCGTGGCCCCGGCGCGGCTCCTTCTTGTTGTGGCCGGTCATCAGCTTGCTGATCGGTTCCTTGCTGGCCGGCGCAGTGGCTGTGGTGCTTATGCCCGACACGCCGCTTGATGGGGCAGCGTTCCGGCCGGCGAACGTGGCAACTTGGGCCGGCTTACTCGCGGCTACGCCTTCCGGCAGTATGTTTGGCCTGTTGCTGCTGGTTCAGGCAGCGCTGGTTTTGGGCTTAGCGGCGCTGCTCACCGCTGGCGTCATCTCTGGCGGTTCCGATTGGCGCATTTTGGCGGCGGCCCTGGGAGGGGCGATCGCCGGCCCGCTGCTCATTCCCAGACCCATCTTGCATTTGCTGTTGCTGCAGGTCTACCGGCTGGCGCAGGGCGCGGGGCTGTCAGGCAGCACGTTGAGCGCCCTGGCCAATATCCTTAACTGGGTGCGCGACGCTGCTCCGCTGTGGGCGCTGATCGTTTTTGTGCTGCTGTTGGGCCGCACTTCTAAGGGCAGCGCCTGGCAGAAGCTGGCTGCGGCGTCCCTGGGAGGCTATGCGCTGGGGGCCATATTGCAGCTATTCGTGATCCGGCCGGCAGCAAGCACAACCGTAGCTGTCATCCAGTTGCTGTTATTTCTTGTATTTGCCATGCTGATGGTGCTGGGCAAGAAGGCCGCCGAACCCGTGCTGTATGTCGCCGGCATTATTTTCACCATCCCCAGCCTGGCGATGTTCGGCATTATGATCCCGATCATCGGCATCGGCGTCGACCCGGCGGTGGCGGCACTGACACTGTACGCCCTGCTGCCGATTCTGCGCAATACGATCACGGCCATGCGCCAGCTCAATCCGTCGATCATCGAAGCAGGCCGTGGCATGGGTATGACGGACCTGCAGCTCCTGACTCGTGTGCAAATTCCACTGGCTCTGCCGGTGATCCTCGCCGGAATCCGTGTCTCGACGGTGATGACGGTGGGCATTGCATCGATTGCCACGCTGATCGGCGCCGGCGGGCTCGGCCAGCTGGTGTTCCACGGCATTAACCGCACCAATACGCGCATGGTGCTCACGGGCGCCATCTGGATCGCGCTGCTGGCGCTGCTGTTTGATTATGTGCTGGGCCAAGGCGAAATCCGCTGGGTCTCCCGCGGTATTCGCCCGGAGAAAGAGCAGCAGGCCGACCAGGTACAGGAAGCAAAAGCCGTTAGCGTCTAGGAAGAGGGCCGCATTGTGATCAAGCTGGAGAATGTGACCAAGATTTACCCGGGGATGAGTGAGCCCGCCGTAAAGGGCGTTAGCCTGGAAGTTCCGGAAGGCGAGACGTGCGTCTTAATTGGGCCCTCCGGCTGCGGCAAGACGACGACGATGAAGATGGTCAACCGCCTGATCGAGCCCACCGGCGGGCGCATTTTTGTGGCCGGGGAGAACGTGATGGAGCAGGACCCGGTAACCTTGCGGCGTAACATCGGCTACGTTATCCAGCAGATCGGCTTATTCCCACATATGACCATCCGCGACAACATCGCCACAGTGCCGCGGCTGTTGGGCTGGGACAAGAAGCGTATTGACCGGCGCGTGGATGAGCTGGTGGAGCTGATGGGCCTGGACCCGACCCAGCACCGCGACCGCTATCCACGGCAGTTATCGGGCGGCCAGCGACAGCGTATTGGCGTCGCCCGCGCGCTGGCTGCAGATCCCCCGGTCATGTTGATGGACGAGCCTTTCGGCGCCATAGACCCCATCAACCGCGAGCACCTGCAGAACGAGTTTCTGCGCCTGCAAAAGCAGATCAAGAAGACGATCATGTTTGTCACGCACGACATCGACGAGGCGATCAAGATGGGCACGCGCATCTGTATTTTGCAGGTGGGCGGTATCGTCGAGCAATATGGGCCGCCGGACGAGATCCTGGCGCGACCGGCGAATGCTTTTGTTGCCGGTTTTGTCGGCGCGGATCGCGGCTTAAAACGGCTGGGCCTGGTGCGCACGGTGGAGGTGATGCGCAAAGATAGCACGGGCGTGGCCCGTTTCCGCCCCAGCGACAGCACCGACGCCATCCTGGCGCGGCTTACGGAGACCGGGCGCCGCACGGCCTGGGTGGTGGATAACGACGGCCGCTTTGTCGGTTATGTGGGCGTGGACCAGGCGCGCGAATCACCCGGTACGGCGGCGGAAAAGATCATGAAGGCCTACCCGGCGGTCACGGTTCCCGAGGCCACGCTGAAGGATGCTTATTCGATCATGCTGACGCAGGGTTTGGTCCGCATGCCGGTGTTGGGGCCGGCTAGGGAGCTGCTGGGCGTGATCTTCTCTGACGACGTGCATGCGGTCATTCGCGCGCATCAGGACGAGTAACCGATGAGCGCGCCATCGCAATCGTTAACCGTTTCTCTACCGGCGCAAACAGCCTCCTCGATGGGCAGACGGCTGGTTGCCTGGCTGGTGGGCGCGTTATTGGCCGTCAATATGGTCTACAGCGGCTTTGTGCTCCTGTTGCTGACGCCAAACCCAGCCTACGCAGCCTCACTGGGTTGTAGCGGGCGCTACCTGCCGGGCCAGCTCTGCTACTGGCTGCGCGGGCAACCCGCACCGGGCATTTCTGGGGGCAGCTCACTGTTTCTGCCGCTGGACGCGCCGGGCGCGGTAAGCGGCGCAGGTTTTGGCCTGTTGATGCTAATCATGGTCGCTGCCACGGCCGCCGGCTATGCGCGCGGCGCGCGCTGGCGCGGTTGGGTCGCGGGCCTGACGCTGCTGGCGGCTATCGCCGGCTGGCGTCTCTGGGCGGCCATTCCCGTGAGTGGCGCGGGGCTGGGTCAGGTAGCGGCCATACTGTTTACGAGCAGCATGTTGCTCGCCTGCGCCGTTGGCCTTTACGGACTGATAGCGGACAAGCCCTGGGCGCGGAGATTTCTCGTGCTTGTGGGGGTCTATGCCGTTTTGGTCGGCGCTATCTGGGTGACGCAGCCTGTGGTACTCTTCCAGCTCCTGTTGGGTGTATTCCTGATCCTGCTGCTTCTGGAGCGGCAGGGACAGCAGGTCCCTTCCCTGGCGCGGCGCATCGCGAGCTGGACAGTCATTCCCATCTTGCTCGGCGCAGCGCTGATGGCCACGCACAATTCGTTTATCGCTCCCGCCGAGGGCATTGCCGCTTCGACGTTGAATTGGCAGACGATCAGCCAGCGCACGCTGGAGCACACCAAGATTGTGCTGATGGCCTCGCTAATCGCCATTGCCACAGCCGTGCCTTTTGGCATTCTGATCACGCGCGACCACAAGTTCGCGCTGCGAACCCGGCGCCTGCTGAAGCGCGCCGTGCCGCTGCTGGTCATCGCCAGCGGCTACCTGCTTCCGGCGCTGCTGGTGTGGGGCATGCAGGATCCCGCGCGCGCCACCGAATCGGGCTGGCTGCCAACGCTCGGCCTAGCGCTGCTGGCCGGGCTGCTTATCGGCGGCCTGGTTCATGGCTGGCTCCGCCGGCGCATGCGGCGAAACCCGCATTGGGGCGCGGTCGAGAGCTGGCGTTCCGTGGCGCCCCTGGCAATCAACATTGCCAATGTGGGCCAGACAGTGCCCAGCATCGCCGTGCTTGGTCTCTCTATGGGTTTTCTGGGCATCGGCTTCTTACCTGCAATCGTGGCCCTGTGGGTTCGCGCCCTGCTGCCAATCCTGCAAAACACCGTTGCGGGCATTCTGGCCGTCGACGCGGACATTATCGAGGCGGCACACGGCATGGGCATGACCCGGCGACAGGTGCTGCTGCGCATCGAGCTACCATTAGCCATGGCCGTCATGTTCGCCGGTATCCGTACGGCCGTGGTCTTCAACATCGCCGTTGGAGCGCTGGCCTTTTACATTGGCGCCGGGGGTCTTGGCCACCTGATTGCCATCGGCATTGGCCTTTCTAACGCGCATATTCTCATGACAGGCGGCATTCTCACAGCATTAATGGCCATCGCCGCCGACTTTGTCATGGGTCACATTGAGGAGCGGCTCGTGCCGCCGACAGTATAGCCGCTGGCGGAAAAAAGCTGCCTATGGGCAAGAAAGGAGGTGATGTAGGGCGAGATCAACCGGCCCAGCCGTGCAGTTTGTTACCGGAGATAGGAAGTCATAAAGGAGGATCGTGATGACAAGAAGAGTTTGGACCCTGCTATTGATGTTAACCGTGTTGGCGCTGACTCTGGCGGCCTGCGGCGGCGACGCGCCGGCCGACATTGGCGCCGAGCCTACCACCGCAGTTCCTGCGGATGACCAGGACGCTGCGCCAACGGACGAACCGGCCGCGCCGGAGGAACCAGAAGAGGCGGAGGGACCGGCCTATGACCAGCCAATCGTGGTCGGCTCCAAGGATTTCACCGAGCAGCTTATCCTCGGCGCTATGACGGTGCAGCTTTTAGAGGAAAACGGCTATGCCGTGGACGACCGCACCGGCCTTGGCGGCACGACGGTCAATCGCGATGCGCTCGTAGCGGAGCAAATTGACGTGTATTGGGAATACACGGGCACGGCGCTGGTGAACTTCCTCGGCGTGGAAGAGGTGATCACCGACGCGCAGGAAGCGTACACCCTGGCGCGCGATGCCGACGCCGAAAATGGCCTGGCCTGGCTGGACATGGCCGATTTCGACAACACCTATACGTTGATGGTGACCCAGGACACGGTGGATCAGGGCATTACCAGCATCAGCGACTTGGCAGCGGCGATCAATGAATCGCCGGCTGATTGGCGCCTGTGCACCAATGCCGAGTTCTATGCCCGCCCTGACGGCTTCCGCGGCGTGGAAGAGCTGTACGGCTTCCAATTCGAGGAAGAAAACGTGATCGCCATGGATTCGGGCCTCACTTATCAGGCGCTGGCAGACGGCGGCTGCGAAGTGGCTATGGGTTTCGCTACCGATGGTCGCATCGCCGGCTTCGGCTTCACCAACCTGGACGACGATCTGGGCTTCTTCCCCGTCTACAACCCATCGGCCGTCATCCGCCAGGCGCTGTTGGACGCGGACCCCAACATTGCCGATGTGTTGAACAGCATGGCGGCTGCGCTCGATTCGGCGTCGATGACCGAATTAAACAAGCGGGTGGACATTGACGGCGAAGACGTCTCGGCTGTGGCCTGCGATCATCTGCAGCAGAGTGGTCTGGTGGAGGCCTGTAACTAACCCGTATAGCGGCGCATAGCAGGAGGTTAGCCGGCGCTAAGCTGTTAGCGCCGGCTGTCCTCTTCACCGGCGAACGATCCAATGCACAGCATGGCGCGAAGTAGTGTTGCGGAGTTCATCCACCATTTACGTTGGGACGACGTTCCGCCCGACGTGCAGCAGATCACGGCGCGCTGCCTGCTGGATCTGGCCGGCACGCTGGTGGCTGGTAGCGCGACCGAGCTCAGCGACGTCGTGCGCGCCGCCGCGACGGCCATCTACGGCGGCAATGAGGCCACGCTGCTGCTGGACGGGAGGCGGGTGAGCGCGCCGGGCGCGGTGTGGGCCAACGCCAGCACGATCGACGCCATGGACATGCACGACGGCTACCGCCGGGCCAAAGGGCACGCGGGGGTCAACGTCTTCCCCGCGGCGCTGGCAGCCGGCGAGATGGCTGCCTGGAATGGCCGGCAGCTCATGGCCGCGCTGGTGATGGGCTACGAGATCGCCCTGCGTGCGGGTCTGGCGCTGCACGGCACGGTTTGCGATTACCACACGTCGGGCGCCTGGGGCGCGCTGGGCGCAGCAGCCGTTTTTGCCCGCGCGCTGGACCTCAGCGTCGAGGAGACGCGCCACGCGCTGGGCGTCGCCGAGTATCACGGGCCGCGCTCGCAGATGATGCGCGTCATCGATAGGCCCACGATGCTCAAGGATGGCTCCGGTTGGGGCAGCATGGCCGGCGTGGTGGCTGCACGGCTGGCGGCGCTGGGTTTCACCGGCGCGCCGGCCATCACGGTCGAAGCGGCCGAAGTAGCGCCCATCTGGAATACGTTAGGCAGCGAATGGTTGATGCGCGAGCTTTATTTCAAACCGTTCGCCTGCTGCCGTTGGGCGCAGCCGGCCGTGGAAGCTGTGCGCGCCGTGATCCAAGAATACGGGCTGCATCCGGAACAAATCCGGGGAATTGAGGTGCATACCTTTGCCGCGGCGACGCATCTCACGGTCGCCAGACCGACCAACACCGAACAGGCGCAGTACAGCCTGCCCTATCCCGTCGCGGCAACAGTGATCTACGGGCGCCTTGACCCCCAGCAGATGCTGCCGCCAGCGTTGAGCGACGAGCGCATACTGGCCCTGGCCGAGCGCGTGGCCATGGCGCCGGATCCCGAGCTTGAAGCGCGCTTTCCGGACGAGGCGCTGGCGCGCGTCACCATACAGACCGTGGAAGGGCGGGTATTCGGCTCGGGAGTGCACGGGGCGCGCGGCGATCCGGCCAATCCGCTTTCTGACAGCGAGATCGACGACAAATTTACGCGGCTCACGGCCGGCCATCTGCAGCAGATGCGGCTGGAGGCGCTGCGCGCAGCCTGCTGGAGAGCCGCCGAGATGCCAGACGCCCGCGAGCTTGTGGCCCTACTGGGTCCGCCGCTGGCTAAAAACGCCGGCGGTCAGGGGTCGCAGCACGGTTCGCCGGCAAGATCAGAACGTGTCCGGCAATAAAGCAGCCCATCGGGGTGCGCTGGCCGATACTCTCGGCCTGACCTAAGGAGTTGAAGCGTTATGGTAGACAGTGAGCGCACAAGAGAACGGCGAGAGCGCAGACGAGATCAACGCGAGCGGCCCCCACAACCGAGCGTGGCACCGGGCGGGCTGCAAACGCAGGCTTATCAACCGCTTGCCGAGGCCGATGTGCGGCGCATCCATGAAGCCTCGCTTGCGGTGCTGGAGCAGACGGGCGTACAGATCGATCCTTCTGAGGCCCGCGACATCCTGCTGGGCGCGGGGGCCAGCTTGGACGGCGACCGCGTGCTCATTCCGCGCAGCCTGGTTGAGGATGCCCTGGCTATGGCCTGCAACGAGTTCGTGCTGCCTGGCCGCAGCGAGCAGCACGACATGCGCATGGGTGGCAACCGCGTCTATATGGGCACGGGCGGCGCCGCGGTGAAGGTCATGGAGCTGGATGGCCGCGTGCGCGAAGCGCGCCTGCCCGATATCGCGCGCATTGGCAGGCTGGTCGATGGCCTGGAGAATATTCACTTTTACCTGCGGCCCGTTGAGCCTACCGAGCTGCCCAACGAGGTTCTGGACATTAACAAGACCTATGCCGCTGTGACCAATACCAGCAAGCATGTGATGGTCTCGGCTTATACCGTGCAGTCGGCCCAGGAGGTTATCGAGATGGCCTCGATGATCGCCGGCAGCAAAGGGGCCTACGAAGAACGGCCTTTTGTCTCGTTCACTTCCTGCTGGACGGTAAGCCCATTGCGTTATGCACCGGAAACGGTGGAAGTGCTGCTGGAGTTGATCCGGCAAAATGTGCCCGTTGTGCTCTCCAGCGCCCCACAAAGCGGCGCTACCTCTCCGGCGGCCCTTGCCGGCACGCTGGTGCAGATCAACGCCGAGGAGCTGAGCGGCATCGTCCTCGTAAATCTTGTGCGCCCCGCGGCGCGGGTGTTGATGGGCTATGTGCCGTCGGTGGCCGACATGCGCACCGGCAGCTTCACCAGCGGGTCGCCAGAATTTGCTCTGATGAACGCCGCAGCCGCGCAGATGGCCCACTTTTACAACATCCCCGTCTACAACTCCTCCTCGCTAACCGATAGCAAAGTGCCAGACGTGCAGGCCGGCTATGAGAAGGGAATCAGCGCGGCCACGGCCGCGCTCGCTGGAACCAATTTCATCCATCATTCAGCCGGCTTCCTGGAGAGCATGCTGTGCGTGGCCTTCGAGCAGTATGTGATTGACGACGAGATCAACGGTACGGTGATGCGCATGGTGCGCGGCATTGAGGTGACCGACGAGACGCTGAGTATCGACGAGATCGACCGCATTTGCCGCGGCGAGGGCCATTATCTGGGCAGCGACATTACGCTGGAATTGATGAACACCGAGTATTACTACCCGCACACCGGGGACCGCCAGCGGCGCGCCGATTGGGAGAACGCGGGGCAGATGGACATGCGCGAACGCGCCCGGAACAGGGCGCAGCAGCTTCTGGAAACACACCAGCCTGAGCGCATCGACCCGCAGGTGGACGCCGCCATTCGTGCGCGCTTCGACATCCGGCTGCCGCAGGAGCTGGCGGGCGTGGCCCGGGCCTCGCGGGAGGCGTCGCGGTGAAAATAGCCCTGGCGCAGATCGAGCCGCCCGGCGGCGACTTTGCAGCAGCCATGCCAAAGCATCTTTCCTTTGTGGAGCAGGCTATTACCGCTGGAGCGGAGCTGATCGTCTTTCCCGAGCTCAGCCTGACCGGAGATGAGCTGCGCGGCCCGGGGCGCGCCGCTGAAGAGCTGGCGCCATTTGCCGCCCTCAGCCGCTACATTGACATCGTGGTCGGGCTGCACGAGCAGGCCGCGGGCGGCGCTGGCGGCTATAACAGCGCCTTCTACTATGCGCGCGGCCGCCTGGCCCACCGCCACCGCAAGCTATTCCTGCTGGCCTACGCGCCGTGGGACGAGGGCCTGCTCCTGGCGCCCGGCGAGGAGCTGCAGGTGGCAGACATGCCCTGGGGCCGCCTGGCCGTGCTCATCTGCAATGATCTATGGCACGCGCCGGCGCCTTATCTGGCGGCGCTGGCCGGCGCCGAATTGTTGATCGTGCCGGCGAGCAGCGCCCGGGGCGCGCTGGGAGATAGCCTGGACATCACTGCCACGTGGCAGCAGATGAACCGGGCTTACGCGGCCATGCTGGGTTTCTATGTCGTCTTTGTCAATCGCGTGGGCCTCATGACCGGCGCGCCAGAAGGCGTTCGCTACTGGGGCGGCTCAGAAATCGTGGCGCCCGACGGGCAGGTCGTGCTCAAGGCGCCCTACGACGAGGAAGCGCTGGTCATCGGCGAGATTGACCTGGCGGCAGTGGCCATGCAGCGACGGCGGGCGCCGCTCATCCGCGATAGCCGGCCGCACTTCTTCCGGCAAGCCTTCGCGCGCGCGGCCCAGGAGCAGGAGCCAGCCTTGCGCACAGACGGAGAATTGACGTGATTGAGCTTATCCGCCAGGGCCTGAATGGTAATCAGCCGCTGCGCCGCCATTGGCGCGAGCACGCGCTGAAAGAGAGCTACGACGTGGTGATCATTGGCGGCGGGGTTCATGGCCTGGCAGCGGCCTACTACCTGGCGCGCAACCACGGCATTACCAACGTGGCCGTGCTGGAAAAGCAGTACATTGGCAGCGGCGGCAGCGGCCGCAACACGACGATCATCCGCTCCAACTACCTGACAGCCGAAGGCGTCTCCTTTTACGACGAGAGCGTGAAGCTATACGAGGCGCTCTCGACGGAGCTGAACTTTAACGTCTTGTTCAGCCAGCGCGGCCATCTGACGCTGGCGCACTCCGACGCGGCCGTGCGTACGATGCGCTGGCGGGCCGAGGTGAACCAGATTCAAGGCGTCGACAGCCGCCTGATCTGGCCCGACGAGATTGCGCGGCTTTGTCCGCAGCTCGATTTGAGCGACCATCCGCGCTACCCCATCGTCGCCGCGCTTTACCACCCGCCGGGCGGGATCATTCGGCACGACGCCGTGGTATGGGGCTACGCCGCCGGCGCAGACCGGCAGGGCGTACATATCCACCAGATGACCGAAGTGACGGGCATCGACGTGCAGCATGGCCGGGTGACGGGTGTTCGCACCAACCGCGGCCCCATTAAGACGGGCGTGGTACTCAACGCCACGGCCGGCTGGTGCACGTTGATCAGCGATATGGTCGGGGTTAGCTTGCCTATTACCTCACACCCCCTGCAGGCCTGCGTCAGCGAGCCGCTGAAGCCGTTTCTGGACGTCATCGTGGTGTCGGGCTCTTTGCACGTCTACGTCAGCCAATCGGATCGTGGCGAGCTGGTGATGGGCGCTTCCGTCGATCCCTACCAATCTTACTCGCACGACTCTACCCTGGGCTTTTTGGAAGGTCTGTCCGGCCACGTCCTGCAACTATTTCCCGCCCTGTCACAGGTCAAGATCTTGCGGCAGTGGGCCGGCATTTGCGACATGACGCCCGATTACAGCCCGATTATGGGCTTCACGCCCGTCGAAGGGTTCATTCTCGACGTGGGCTGGGGCACCTATGGCTTTAAGGCCGGGCCGGTGAGTGGCAAGCGTATTGCCGAGCTAATCGCCTGCAACCGCACGCCGGAGCTGATTGCTCCGTTCCGCCTCTCGCGTTTTGCCGAGGGCGCGCTGGTGGGCGAGAAGGGCGCGGCATCGGTGGGCCATTGATATGAAGGTACGAGGAACAGAATGATTCTGCTGGAATGCCCCAACTGCGGGCCACGCAACGAGCAAGAGTTTCGCTATGGCGGCGAAGTGCGCAAGCGGCCGGACCTCAATGCCGTCACTCCCGAACAGTGGGCGGACTACATCTACATGCGGCATAACTCGCTGGGCTTCATTCGTGAGTGGTGGTACCACCGCGCGGGCTGTGGGCTGTGGTTCATCGCCGAGCGCCACACGAAGACGCACGAGCTCAAAGCAACCTACACCTGGTCCAAGGAGCGATCATGACGGCTAAAACCAGGAGCAGCGTGCGGCGGCTGGAGCCGTCGGCTTCCGAAGTCATCGACCGCGACGAGCCCATTCTGTTTAGCTGGCAGGGCCGGCCGATCACGGCGTATGCCGGCGATACCATCGCTTCGGCGCTGGCGGCGGATGGGGTGCAGACGTTCAGCCGCTCCTTTAAGTATCACCGGCGGCGCGGCCTGCTATGCGTGTCTGGCGATTGTCCGAACTGCCTGGTGCATGTTGACGGCGAGCCAAATGTACGCGCCTGCCGCACGAAGGTGCAGCCAGATATGGACGTGCGGCCGCAGAACGCCTGGCCGAGCCTGGAGCTGGATATCATGACCAGCACCCAGCTTGTCAGCCGTTTCTTGCCTCCCGGTTTCTACTACAAGACGTTCAAACGGCCGCGTGCCCTGTGGCCGCTGTATGAACACGTGCTGCGCCACGCGGCGGGGCTGGGTGAAGTCGATCCGCAGACAGAACCAGGCCGTTTTGATAAGGTCTACAAACATGCCGACGTGCTGGTCGCCGGCGGCGGGCCTGCCGGCATGCGCGCGGCGCTGGCGGCCGCGGGCGCCGGCGCGCGCGTTCTGCTGCTGGAAGAGCAAGAGGCCCTGGGCGGCCATCTGCGCTACAGCAGTGCTGAGGTCCACGGCCGCCCCGCTCACGAAGCTGCCCGTTCTCTGGCCGTGGAGCTCAGCGCACAGCCAAATGTGGAACTGCTGCTGAATAGCCTGGTGTTCGGCGCATACGATCACGGCTGGTTCGGTGCGCTTCAAGGCCAGCGGCTGGTGAAGGTGCGCGCTGCAACGGCCGTCGTGGCCACGGGCGCTTATGAGCAACCGCTGGTCTTTGAGAACAACGACTTGCCCGGCATCATGCTCGCGTCGGGCGTGGCCCGCCTGCTGCACCTGTGGCGCGTGCTACCCGGTCAGCGCGCCGTCGTGGTCTCGGCCAATCCAAGAGGGCTGCAGCTTGCGCTGGATCTGGCGCAAGCGGGCTGCCACGTTACGGTGGCCGAGCTGCGCACCGATCCAGAAGCCGATCTTGTCAATGCGCTGTGCACGGTATCCGCGGAACTGCTCACAGGCGTTATGGTGCTTAGCGCTGGCGGCGCCGGCCGCGTGGAGCGCGTGGCGCTGGCGCTGCCTGGAGGAACCACGCGCGAGCTGGCATGTGATTTGCTGGCGCTGGCTACAGGCTATCTGCCGGCCAATGGGCTGTTGAGCCATGCCGGCGCCAGGCCGGTGTGGGATGGGTCGATCCATGAGTTTGTGCCGGCCGGCTTACGGCCGGGCCTGTTCGCCGCTGGGGAGGTGACCGGCACGCACTCTGTGGCCGACGTGGAACGGGAGGGCACGCTTGCCGGATTGCAGGCAGCGCGCTGCGCGGGCTTTGGCGGCGAACCAGAGGACGAGGAAATTGCCCGGCTGTCCGAAGAGGTAGCCGCAGCGCAATCGCGCCGCAGGGCCTGGACGCCGGCGCAGACCCTGGCGGCTGAGCAAAAGCATGACTTTGTTTGCCTATGCGAAGACGTTTCGCAAGGCGACGTGCGCAAAAGCATTGAGGAAGGCTATCGCAGCGTGGAGCTGCTGAAGCGCTATAGCACCATCAGCATGGGTCCTTGCCAGGGCAAGATGTGCAACATGGCCGCCATGCGCCTGTGCGCCCGGCACAACGATTTGCCCATCGCCGCCACGGGCACCACCACGGCGCGCCCACCGGCCCGCCCCGTGAGCCTGGGCGCGCTCGGTGGGCGCCTGCTGGAGCCGGTGCGCCACACGCCGCTGCACGCCTGGCACGTGGCGCAGGGCGCCAGGATGATGAACGCCGAGCAGTGGAAGCGCCCCGAGCATTACGGCGATCCGTCGGCCGAAGTGCGCGCCGTGCGCCAGGCGGTGGGCCTGATCGACGTGAGCACGCTGGGCAAGATGATGCTGCACGGCGCGCAGGTACCCGATCTGCTGGAACAGGTCTATACCAACCAGTGGCGCCGGCTGCAGGTGGGCCGTGTACGCTATGGGCTCATGGTCAACGACGAAGGGGTGGTCATGGACGACGGCGTCACCGCCCGGCTGGAGGACGAACGCTATTACATGACCACGACTTCGGGGGGCGCCGCCAACATCTACGAGTGGATCGAGTGGTGGCTGCAAAGCGGCTGGCAGGTGGACGCGCGCGTGGTCAACGTGACCGAGCTGCACGCGGCTATGAACCTTGCCGGGCCGCGGGCGCGAGAGGTGTTGGCGGCAGTCTGTAGCGGCGCCGACCTGAGCAACGAGGCCTTTCCCTATATGGCCGTGCGCCAGGTGACGGTGGCCGGCGCGCCGGCCACCGTCATGCGCATCGGCTTCACCGGGGAGCTGAGCTATGAAATACACGTGCCGGCCGGTTATGGCCTACACGTGTGGCAGGCATTGATGGACGCTGGCGCGGCGCACGGCATCCGCCCGTTTGGCGTCGAAGCACAGCGCGTGCTGCGGCTGGAAAAGGGCCACATCATCGTGGGGCAGGATACTGACGGCCTGACCAACCCCTTTGAAGCCGGGTTGGGCTGGGCTGTCAAAACGGCGAAGCCCGATTTCCTCGGCCGGCGCGCGCTGCTGATGGCCGGCGAACAGGGCGCCGGCAAGCAGTTGGCCGGCTTCACCATGCCCGATGGCTCTTTGCCCGAAGAAGGCAACCAGATCGTGCGCCCCGGCGACGGTCCGATCGGCCTGGAGATCGTCGGCCGCATCACCAGCGTGCGCCACAGCCCCACGCTGGGCAAGGTGATCGGGCTGTGCTGGCTGCCGGCGGAGATGGCCGCGCCGGGCAACAGTTTTACGGTGCGTGTAGGCGGCAAGCTGTTAAGCGGACAGGTCGTGGAAACACCCTTCTACGATCCTGATGGCGCGCGGCTGCGCGCCTAGGAGAAGACGATGAATTTATTGCCAGGGAGCGCGCTGGCGCTGCAATCGCCCTTTCTAGAGGCGGCCTACGGTGATGAAAATAGCGTGCGACTCGAAGACGTGACCGGCGAGTGGGCCCTGCTCCACGTTCAGGGCCAAGGCGCGTTGGACACGCTCTCGCGACTTTTCGGCGACGGGCCGCTGGCGCCGGGCGCCGTGTGGCGCAGCAGCAGTGGGCTCGTCGTGGCGCTGCGCCGCGACGTGGGCCTCGTGCTGGCGCCGCCGGCCAATGCGCAGGCCGCCGGCGCACGGCTGGCCGCAGCAGCCCAGGAGCAGCTGACCATCGTGGACATGACGCATGGGCGCGGCCTGATGGCTCTGAGCACTTCGCCGGGCCAGGCCGGGACCACGGCTGAAGCCGTCTTATCGCAATTATGTGGCCTGGATTTCAGCGGCCGCGCCTTTCCGAATGGGCGTGCAGCGCAGACGAGCCTGGCCAAAGTACGCGCCCTTATTGTTCGGGATGACGTGCATGCGGCGCGCCGCTATCTGCTTGCCGTCGATCGTTCGCACGCCGCCTACGTCTGGGACGCAATCATAGACGCCATGCAGGAGTTTCTGGCCGGCTAGGCGAGCCGGATTGTTGAAACAGACAAGGAGAATAGAAGATGTCTAACCTGCCGCAACACAAAGATTACGTCATCATTGGCGCGGGCATTCATGGTCTCAGCACAGCCTGGCACCTGGCCAAAGAGCTTAAGGCCCGAGGCAAAGGCTCGGGCGAAAATATTATCGTGCTCGACAAAGAGGGGCCGGGTTCTGGCGCTTCGGGCATCGCCTGCGGCGTCGTGCGCAACTTCTACTTCCAGCCGGCTATGGGCGAGGTGATGCGCGTGAGCGTGCAAGTGTGGGAGGAAAACGCGGAAATTCTGCATTATCACGGCGTCGGCTATCTGGCCACGGTAAGCGCGCTGCAGCAGGCCGACCTGGAGGCAATCTACGAACGGCAGCAGCGCAGCGGCTACCGTTCCGAGCTCGTTCTGGGCGAAGCAAATGTGTACGGCTATATGAGGCGCATCTTCCCTGATTGGAAGGCGCGCGGCTTAACCACCATTTTGCATGAGAAGCAAGGCGGCTTTGCCTTCAATACCCCGTCCGTGATGGGCCTGGTTGCCTTGTGCCGGCAAGAAGGCGTTGAGGTTCTCTCCAGCACGGAGGTGACGGGGTTCACCTTTGACGGCGAGGCGGTGGAGACAATCGTCACCAACAGGGGCAGTATGAGCTGTGAGCAAGTGATACTTAGCCCGGGGCCCTGGATTAAGCAGCTCTGGGCGCTGCTCGACCTTCCGGAGCGCATCGACATCCATACGCCGGACGGCGACGTGGTGCGCGACCGGCCGATGTGGACGTTCTGGCGTTTACAAGAAGGCGAGGTGCGCGTCGCACCACAGCAATACGTCACAGCCGACGGCAAGATCCCGCCGGTGATTCACATCGACTCCGTCGAGCCGCTTATTTCGGACAAAACGGGCGCGTGCATCACCGACGAGTTATGGGGCATTTACTTCAAGCAGGACAAGCGCGGCGTGCAGGGCGGCGCGGTTCCTGAGCACCTGGGACCCGACGCCGAAGTCGATCCCTATGGCGTCTCCAGCTCGCGATATGTGGTGCGCGAAGATTTTGTCGATTATTGGACGTCGGGGCTGGCGCACTGCCTGGAACGCTTCGAGGGCTGCCACCTGGCCTATCATTGGGCGCCCTCTGGCGGCATTGGCGCCTTTAGCGCCGACAGCTTCCCGGTCTTCGACTACATGCGCCCCAACGCTTACGTCATCGCCGACAGCAACCACGGCTACAAGATGATTGGCGTAGGCAAAGAGGTGGCGCGCGCGGTGATGGGCGAGCACAGCAGCGTGCTGCACCCGTTCCGCTTCGAGCGCTTCAGCAGCGGCGATCTACACCCCGTATCAAGCAGCCCCTTCCCCTGGAGCTGATTGGCGGCGCGAGGCCATCGGCGAGTTAGTGGTGCAATTGTCTGCCCGGCCCGGCGGTGCTACGATTGCCCATTGTGCAACCCGACGAGCCGTTTGACGCCCCGGACACGCTTACGCGCGTATTGATTATTGCCGCAGACCCCCTGGCGCGCGCCGGGCTTGCCGCGCTGCTGCAAGATCGCGAGCAGGTGGAAGTGCTGGGCCAGATTGGCGCGGACGCCGGCCTGCTGGATGCGGTGGAGCTGTACGATCCCGATGTGGTGCTGTGGGACCTGGGCTGGGACGCCGAAGAAGCGCCGCCAGAGATGGCCGAGCTGCAAGAGCTGGCGCTGCCGCTGATTGCCCTGTTGCCTCATGAAGAGCTGGCTGAGGCGGTGTGGGCCGCCGGCGCTGCGGGCATTTTGCTGCGCGACACAGGCGGTGTGCGGCTGCTGGCGGCCATTCAGGCCGTGGCTTTCGGCCTGCGCGTGGTCGATCCGCCGCTGGCGCCGGGCCCTGTGGCGCGGCCGCCGGCCGAAGAGCCCGCGCTGACCGAAGCGCTCACGCCGCGCGAGCTAGAGGTGCTGCAGCTATTGGCCGAGGGCCTGGCAAACCGCGCCATTGCCCATGAACTTATCATCAGCGAGCATACGGTGAAGTTCCACGTCAACGCCATTATGGGCAAGCTAAATGCCCAGAGCCGGACTGAAGCTGTGGTGCGCGCCACACGCCTGGGCCTCATCCTGCTCTAACAGCGCCGCCGCCTCGTTTCAAATTAACGTATTACTTATCCCCGGGCCTCAGAATGTGAGCATGTGGAACCAATCCGAGCTGTGAACCGTCACAGGGATGGAAACCGTTGGTCACCTGCGGACGGTTACGCCATGTGAACGACCTGACAGTCACAGGAGTTTGATGTATGCGCAGTAGAATAGCCCCCCACGCCCTGGCCGGGCTTCTTTTATCACTCGTAACGCTCATGGCCTGCGCCGGGCCCGGCGCGCAGGATGGCGCAGGGCCCACAGAGTCGCCGGAACCCACGCCCACCGTGGCCGTGGAGACCCCCGAAAGCACGGTTACGCCCGCCGCCACATCAACCTCGGAGCCGGCTACGCCGACGGCTACGCCTGAAGAAGAGGCCGACCCGCTGACGGGCAGCCACTGGCTGCTCGTTTCGCTGGGCGCCGCCGGCGAAGAAGCGACCGTGCTCGTAGATAGCGAGGTCACGCTGCAGTTCGTGGAGGCAGGCCATGCCGGCGGCTCGGCCGGCTGCAACAGTTACGGCGGCGAGTACCAGATTGAGGATGGCGCGATCTCTTTTGGGCCCCTCGTCAGCACCATGATGGCCTGCGCCGACGAGGCCCTGATGGAACAGGAGGGGCGCTACCTGATGGCGCTGCAAAGTGCGGGCGCTTTTGAGCTATCCGCCGACAAGCAGCAGCTCACTATCTGGTATGACGACGGCGCGGGCGCCCTCAACTATACGGCGACGGCCATGGAGGCCGGCGAAGAGCCGGGAGAAAGCGACGCCATCCAGCTTAACGACCTGGTGATCTTCGCGGGCGGCGCCGGTTGGGCCACCGCGCGCGCCGGCGACATCATGAGCGACCAGATTTTGACGACAAACGACGGCGGCCAGACGTGGCAGCTGGTGACGCCGCAAGAGGCGACGGAGGTGGTCTCCGAACCGCCGTTCGACCGCACCGCCGCGGCCCATTTCGCCTCGCCGACGCAAGCCTGGGTGGCCTTTTCGCGCGCCCTGCCGGCCGGAGAAGCCGAGCCGCCGCTCGTCTGGCTGACGGACGACGGCGGGCAGACCTGGCGCGCCAGTGAAGCGCTCGACCTGGAAGGCATCCCTTTTGACTATTTCGGCCCCAGCGACGCGGGCGCTGGCGACGGCGGGCATGGCTGGCTGCTAGCGCACCTCGGCGCGGGCATGAGCCACGACTACATCGCCATCTTTACCACGGCCGACGGCGGGCAAAGCTGGCAGCGCGTGGCCGACCCCGATAACAATCCGGAAATTCAGCCCTGCAGCAAGTCGGGCCTGTTGTTTACCAGCGAGCAAGAAGGCTGGCTGTCGGGCAACTGCCCGGGCCTCATGCCGCCCCTGTTCCTGTACGGCACGGCCGACGGCGGCGCAAGCTGGCAGCCGGCCGAATTGCCTGAGCTGCCGGAGCTTGGCGGTGACCAGACCGGCGACCGCTGCGGCATCCCGCAGCTTGCGCAGCTCCCCAGCGGCGCGCTGGCCCTGGCCTTGCGCTGTTTCAACTTTGAGGACGAGCAATCACAGGCGTGGCTGTTTACGACGAGCGACGGCGGCGCAAGCTGGCAGTCGCAGACGCTGCCTGAGCCCGCCGGCGTGTTTCGCTTTCTGACCGATGACCAGGGCTGGTACCTGGCCGCCGACGAAAACCAGCTCGACGAGAACAGCCGCATTTACTACACGGCTGACGGCGGCGCCACGTGGCAGGCGCTGGCGCAGATCGAGGGCCTGGGCCAGCCCAGCCTTTTCTTCGCCAACGAGCGCGAAGGCTGGGCCATCGCCGGCTACCCGCCTCAGCGCACCCTGCTGCACACCAGCGACGGCGGCGCGACGTGGCAGGTGATGGAGCCGGTGATTCGGGCGCCGTGAGCTGCTATTAGATGCTGAGCAAAAGGATACGGGTGTAAGGCTCGTAGTTGGCCCATTTACTGCCCTGCTCTGGGCGCTAAATGGGCAATAAATCGCCCTACTACCAACCTGTTTGACGCCGCCCAAATCAGGTCCATTTCCTGCGCTTGGTAGGGTAAGGCCCTATACATTTTTGCTACCGTTTGCGTCATACTGATTGTAGCTGCGCAGGTTGGCCGTCGGTCGGCCTCTGATGAGCAGTAAGGTAATGGAATTGAACTTGTAGACCGCAGCGCATGGTGGCGTGTGGCGGTAAATCGAGAAACGCTTTAGGAGGCTACACAAAATGTTAAGATGGATCGTTATCTTACTCGTAATCGCCCTCGTGGCCGCTTTGCTGGGCTTTGGTGGCCTGGCCGGTGCGATGGCTGGTCTGGCTGAGATTATTTTCTACATCTTTATCGCCCTGGTGGTGATTGCCGTGATTATGGGCCTTGTTAGAGGCTTCTAAGCTGGCATCGCATGCGCCGCGTTTAGAGGCCATGCAAAACAAAAAGGCCGTCGCTTCTTCAACGGAAGCGATGGCCTTTTTTGTACGATGCGGGGCGCTGTTTTAGATCATTGGATGCGCTGGTACGTGGTCTCTACAGCTTTGGCTTCGTCGCCTTCTGGGGTGACGTTATAGGCGGTTATGAGCAGGGTGTTTTCGTTGGGCATGGCGATTTCGGTGCGCCAGCCCCATTCTGGGTAGCCCGGCATGCGGTAATGGCCCAGCACCTGGTAGCCAGCGTCGCCGTCCTGGGCTGCTTGCTCGGAGTACATGATAGCCGTGCCGTTGTGACAGGAATCGACCCACGCCGCCTGATAGCGGCCGTTCATGCTGTCGTAGCCATATAAGGCCAGCCCTTTGCAGGCAGAGCCGCTGAGCGTTGTTTCGTACTCGTGCAGCATGAAGCGGCCGTCCAGAACCGGCCTGATGGCGCCGCGCACCGGCTGTTCGTCGGCCAGCTTATCCGGCTCAAACCAGGTGCGCACTGTGCCCTGCCACTCGCCCGCCAGCCGCGCTAACTCTGTGTGTACTACGGTCTGTTGCTCGAACATTTGTGTCCTCTCCAGACTATTTAGTTTGCCCGGCCTCTATCCTGCACGCTGGCCTGCGCGGGGCCGGTTGGGCGCAGGCCAAAAGCGTGGTGCACCAGACAAAATGAGCGCCTGTTCTTCGTCTGCCGACGAGGCTGTATGCTGTGTGCGCATAGAATCTCCGGTCAGCCGCCGCGCGCCTGGGCTAAAAATCTTTCTGCCTGCAGCAGCTCTTCGGGTGTGTTGACATTGAAAAAAGAGCGGCCGCTGGGGTCGAACTGTTGTGCTTCTTCAGGCGCGACGATGCGTAGCTTCACCTGTGGATAAAAGCTGACCATGCGCTGATCGCCGCGCGCCAGCGCCTGTTCCACGGCATCGAGGCACCTTTTGCGCGCATACACCGACTGCATCGTCTGGTAGCGGTCGTTCCAGCGCGGCACCACTACGTCGGCTTTTTGCGCCAGAGACAGCAGATGTTCCAGAAGAAGGCGGTTCACAAAGGGCATGTCGCAGGCCACTACCAGCACCGTATCGCCGCGAGCTGCGCGCAGGGCCGTTCGCAGACCCCACAATGCCCCGGCGCCGGGCTGTTCGTCGGGGATTAAGGGCAGACCTAGAAAGGCCAGCTCGCCGGGATTGTTCGTGGTCACCAGCGTTTCATGGCCCAGGCCCGTGAGGCGCGCCAGCACGTGCTGGATCATGGGCACGCCGGCCAGGGGAACAAGGGCCTTATCGCGGCCCATACGGCTTGATTGGCCCCCGGCTTGAATGACCACGGATAACATAGCGCGGGATTATATCACGCTGGCGCATCGTGCGTTACAATAGGCGAAGGCCGCGAGTGGCGGGCAAGATGCCCGCGGTCCGAGTGCGGTCAGGTCGTTCGCAGAGCCCGCAGGCCGCAAATCAGGAGGGAATTTCTATGGTAAGCAGCGTCGTCTTATTGAATATCGCCCACGGCCGCATTAACGAAGTTGCGGAGCGCCTCGCCGGGCTGCCGGGCATTTCCGAAGTCTACTCCGTCGCCGGGCGCTACGACCTGGTGGCGATCGTGCGCGTACCAGACAATGACGCGTTAGCCAGCCTGGTCACCGAGCAGATGCTGCACATCGACGGCATCACGCACTCCGAAACGCTGATCGCCTTCCGCGTCTTTTCGCGGCACGATCTGGAGCGCATGTTCTCCATTGGCATCGACTGAGCACACGAACCTGCGCGCCGGCCTGCACGCGCCAGGCGTGCACCCTTAGGGCTCCCAGTAAGACCAATCTTCGGGCGCAGCGGGCGGCCGGCGGCGGCGCTCGTTGATCGCCGACCAGACGGCGACGGGCGCGGCTAAAACGTTGACCATCGTCTGGTGGAAGCCCTGCATCCAGTCCGGCGGCGGCCCGTAGTCGCTGGCCTGTGGGCGCACGTACACGCGCTGCTGGCCGGCGGAGAATTGGGGCATGGGTACGCGGCGCGAGCCGTTGCCCAAGCCTTCCTGCACCTGTTCCGGCCGCGGGATGCCCTGCTGCGCGCGCGCTTCGTCGGTCACAGGCACGGCGTTTTCGGCGGGCCGGATGCGCGAGCCGTAGCGGTTGGCGTAGACCTGGGTGAACTCCGCGCCCAGAAACAGGATTTGCGCCGCGTAATAAACCCAGACCAAGATCACAATAATTGAGCCGGCCGCGCCGAAGGCCGAGGCCGTGGCGCTCTGGCCGAGGTAGAGGCCAATGGCCCAGCGCCCGATGGCAAATAGTACGGCGGTGACCACCGCGCCCAGGATCACATCGCGCCACTCAATTTCTACGTCGGGCACCACCTTGAATATCAGCGCAAATAAGAGCACGGTGACGATGAATGAGATGACAAAGTTGATCACGCGCGCCACCAGGACGGCTTCTAACGGCAGCAGGCCGCCGACGAACTCGCCTAGCGCCGCCAGGGCTGTGCTCAGGACGAGCGACACCAATAAGAGAAAGCCTACGCCCAGCACCATGGTGAAGGAGAAAAAGCGGTCGCGCAGGGTGCCCAAAATGCCGCGGCCCGGCTTAGGCTGCACTTCCCAGACCGTATTCATGGCGTCTTGAAGCTGGCCAAATGCGCCGGACGCGCCGAGCAGCAGGGTGACGATGCTGATAATCCCTGCCACCAGCCCGGCCTGCGGATCGGAGGCATTCTCCAAAATCATACCGATGCCTTCGGCGCCACTGTCGCCGATGAGCTGCCCGGTCTGCGCCTGCAGGCGCTCCTGGGCCGCAGCGCGATCGTACACCTGCCCGGCAATGGCCAGCACCAGGACCAGCAGCGGCGGCAGCGAAAAGATCGTGTAGTATGAGAGCGCTGCGGCGAGGCGCGACGCCTTATCTTGCTGCCATTCTTGGAACGTCTCGGTTACGAGCGTACGAATCTTATGCCACATGGTACCTCCTCTCTCTAACGCAGGTGGACGCCTTCCTTCATTGTCCTAAACCTTAAGCCCCTGTGAAATGGGGAATATCCCTACTTTTTCGGCGCCTGCGCTGGCCCGCGGGCCGCTTTGCCCGATGCAAGCTTCGCTGCATAATTGCGCGGTGATGCGTCGAGCCTTGCTCTCGGTTTCCGACAAGCGCGACCTGCTGCCTCTGGCACGCCGCTTAGATGCCCTTGGCTGGCAGCTAATCGCCAGCGGCGGCACGGCCCAGGCCTTGCACGCGGCGGGCCTGCCCGTTAGCGCCGTGGACGAGATCACCGGCGCGCCGGAAATGCTGGACGGCCGCGTCAAAACTCTACACCCGGCCATTCACGCCGCCATTCTGGCCCGCGACCGCGCCGCCGACCGCGCAGAGCTGAGCGCGCACGGCATACAGCCTATCGACCTTGTGGTCTGCAACCTGTACCCCTTCGCCAAGGCGGCGCGCCAGCGCGACGTGGCCCTGGAGCAGGCTGTGGCGCAAATCGACATCGGCGGCGTGGCGCTGCTACGCGCCGCCGCCAAAAACTTCGGCCGCGTGGCTGTGCTGTGCGACCCGGCGGACTATGGTCCGGTTGCGGCGGAGCTCGAAGGCAGCGGCGGCGTGTCGCAGGAGACGCGGCAGCAGTTAGCCGGCAAAGCGTTCCGCCACACGCGCGACTATGACGCCGCCATCAGCGCTTACTTTGATTCGCTCGGCGGCGAACACAGCGGACCGGATCTGCTGCCGCGGGCGCTGACCCTGAACCTGCCGCGGGTTGAGGGGCTGCGCTATGGCGAAAATCCGCACCAGGCCGCCGCGCTCTATGGCCATTCGGCCGCTTCTGGGCCGCTCGGCGGCCGCCTCTTGCAGGGTAAAGCGCTCTCCTACAACAATTTGCTGGATCTTGACGCCGCCTGGCGCGCCGTCGTGGCCTTCGACGAGCCGGCCGTGGCCATCGTCAAGCATCTTTCGCCCTGCGGCATTGCGGCCCACGCGCACTCCGTGGCACGGGCCTTACCCGCCGCGCTGGCCGCCGACCCCATCTCTGCGTTCGGTGGGGTGATTGCCGCCAACCGGCCCCTGGATGCGTCGTTCACCGCCGCGCTGGCGGCGGCCGGCCTGTTCGTCGAAGCACTCGTCGCGCCGGCCTTCAGCGCTGAGGCGCTGGCCTGGCTGGCCGGCCACAAGAAGAATTGCCGCGTGCTGGCTCTGGAAGGCGCCGACCTGGCCGCCGAGCGCGCCGCGCAGCAGCTCGAGCTGCGCGCCGTGCGCGCGGGAATCCTGGTTCAGACGCGCGACGGCGGCGATGCGCCCGGCGCGGTGTGGCGCGTGGTCACGCGCCGCCAGCCAGAAGGCGACGAGCTGGCGGCCCTGCGCTTTGCCTGGACGGCCGTGGCCCACGTCAAATCCAACGCCATCGTATTGGCGCGCGAAAGCGCGACCGTAGGCATCGGCGGCGGGCTGCCCAGCCGCGTCGACGCCGTGCGCCTGGCCATCGCCAAAGCCGGCGAGCGCGCCGCGGGCGCGGTGATGGCCTCAGACGCCTTCTTCCCCTTCCCCGACGGCCTGGAGCTGGCCGCCGCCGCCGGCGTTGGCGCCGTGGTGCAGCCCGGCGGCTCGATGCGCGACGAGGCGGTCATCGCCGCCGCGGATCAGGCCGGGATGGCCATGATCTTCAGCGGCGCGCGCCACTTCCGCCATTAAGCCGCGCCGGACCGCTCCACCGGGCGCTAGCGAATGATGATGGGCAGGAATGCGGTATTCGGCTCGCCGCCGCTTGTGCGTTCAAAGATGTGCGCCCTCCCTATGCCCGAACAACCGGTTTCGCCGATAATCAGCTTGGCGCCGTCCATGGCGATGCTCATATTGCTCCAGCACTCCGGACCGATGTCCTCGATTACCTGGACAAGCTCCCAACCCAAGTTTGTGTTGCGGTAGATGAGCACGTGGTCGTGCACCTCGGTTTCGTTTGTTCCATTGTAGCTGACGGCCAGAAATTCGCCGTCCAGCGCCATCGCCGTACCGACGATATATCCCCAGTCGCCAGTGGGATCTATCAGCGGGTACGGCAGGCCGGTGGATGAACCGGCCGGGTACACCTGCCCAACGTGATCGTAGCCCAGGCCACGGTGTTCGAAGGGCGCTGCAATAAAGAAGCCCTGTGCGCCGACCGCTACGGCGAAACCAAAGGTGTTCCACTGCTGAAAACCGGTGTGGCTTTCAACCAGGCTCCAGTCCTGCTCGCCGTCGTAGAGGTAGGCCATGCCGGTTTCCCCGTAGTCCGGCGCGCCCACGGCCAGGCGGTCGCCGCTGATAGCCACCGAACAGCCAAAGTGCTTGTCGTAGTCGTCGAGGGCCGGCGGTTCGATCTCTTTGACCATGCCCCAGTTATCGAAGCCACCCGCGTCGCGCTTAAAGATCTGAACGGAACCGGCGATGAACTCTGGGCGCAGTTCCCCGCCGTTGTCGCAGCCGCCGTCCCACGTATCTCCTGGTATCCCCACGACTAATGTGTCGCCGTCAACACGAAACGGCTTGCCATATGCGCCGGCGCCATCGACTACCTTGAACAGCCCCCAGTTGTCAAGGCCGCCCTCATCGCGCCCGAAAAAATAGATGGAGCCATCCTGTTTGCAAGCCGGGTGGTCGCGACGGCCGTTTTCGCCCACGATGATGGTATCGGCCGACTCGGTGACGGCCACGGCTGCGCCAAAGTGGCCGCACTGATGTAGATCGGGCGCGGTAAGTACCTTCACCGCTACCCAGCCGCCGGTAGCCTCATTGCGCTCGTAGACGTGCACCACGCCAGCATGGCCTATGCCATCCACGGTAAGCCGGTCATCTGCCACCACCGCAATGTCCCCGCCAATGTCCACCGAGAAGCTGTACGTGGTGCTGAGTCCTCCACCGCTGAAGACGGCGACCCTGTCCCAGATATTCTGACCTTGCCCGCCGGCGGCACGAGGGGCGGGCTCGCCGTATCCAGTCGCCAGGTTGGCAGCTAGCAGGATAGAGAGCATGCTGGCGGCCATCGCAATCATCGTAAGGATCTTCTTCATTTGTCTACTCCACAAAGCAGCAGGTTCGCTGTGAACGATTTACCCAACGAAACGGCTCTGGCGCAGCGCGATGTGGTAGATCGCGCGGCAAAAATCTATCTGTGCCAGGAGTGTAGCAACAGGTTGTTCACAAATTGTTGACAGGGGAAATTTAAATGCTCTCTCCTCGCTGCAGGCGGGTAGCCAGCCAGCGCGTGGCGTCGGAAGGCGCAAGGGCCAGCTCCTCCTGCAGCGCCGCCACCGCCTCGTGATAGACGCGCAGAGCCTGCGCCGGCCGGCCGCTGCGCGCGTGGGCGCGCATGAGCGCGCGGTAGGCTTCTTCGCGCCACGGCGCGGCGGCCACGGCGCGCTCCAGCCAGGGGACGGCCTCCTGCGCCTGGTCGTGGGCCAACAACGCCTGGCCGGCGTAAAGACAGCCGTCCACATAGACCTGCTCCAGCGCCCGGCGCGGCTCGAGTAGCCATTCCTCGTACGGCAGCTCCGGCAGCAACGGCTGCCAGCCAGACAGCGTCGCCGTGAACTCGTCGGGTAGGGGCGGGATGGCCTGGCCGCGACTCGCGGCCAGGGTCTGGCGCACGGTGGCCGCCGCGCTTTCGGCGTCTACCGTTACCCGGCCGGCCGGATCGAAGCGGTAAACGTCGCCTTCGCCGGCAAAGTAGCGCCGCGGGCCGTTGGCCCGCATATAGGGGTCCAGGGCTTTGTTGAGGCGGCTGTAAACGGAGCGGAAGGTCTTATAGGCGTTGCCGGGGGCGGCATCCGGCCACAACTGTTCCAGGATGAGATCGCGCGGCAGCGGCTGGTCACGATGGAGGGCGAAAAATTGCAGGAGGCGGACCACCACCGGCCGATCGAAGGCCCGCGCCGGAATCTCCTGCTCGCCGCGCCATAGCCGGAAACCGCCCAGCAATTGCACGCGCAAGCGGGGCGGAGGCAAGGCTTCCAGCTCGTCTAGCGCTGCCTGCAGCGTTTGCCGGGCCGGTAGATGGGCCTCGCGCTCGATGGCCTCGAGCAATGGCGGCATGGCCCGCTCGTCGCGCATCGAGGCCAGCGCCTGCGCCGCGCGGCTGCGCACCGCCGGCGCCTCGTGCGCCAGCAGGGGCGTGATGTGCTGCGCCTGGCCGACTTGCTGCAGCGCTTTTTGCGTCTGCTGCCAGGCCATTCCTTCCAACAGCAGGATATTCCAGAATTGGCGCGCCAGGTCAGGGTCGCGCTGCGTCAGCAGCCTGTCATAGGCAGGGTGGCGCGCGCCAAAGAGCGCCGCCCGCGCATGTCGGCGCCAGGCCCCATCGCCGGCGCGCCAGCAGAGCGCGGTTTGCGCCATCCTCAGCCGCAGCAGGTCGGCGCGCCCGCGAAAGGCCAGCAAGCGGCGCGTGCCGGGGGACCAGGTGAAGGGCTGCCCTGGCGCTTGCAGGCCGCGCATAGCGCGGGCGATGTCACCTGCCAGGGCAAGCCGCGCCGAGTAGAACGGCAACTGGCCCCGCGCTTGCAGCGAGGCCGTGGACAGCTCGGCCGCTTGTTCGTAGGCGCCCTGACGGCATAGGGACCACACCTGGGCCGTATGCACCAGTAACCAGGCAATGGGATGCTGATCGAGGTCTGCGGCATGCAGCAGTTCTGCCAGCAGCGTATCGGCGCGTTGATAGTCGGCCTCGACGATGGCCAACACGGCCAGGTAGTGGCCGACCAGGAGCTCCAAAAGGCGGTCGGGGGCCTCCATCTGCGCCAGGATGCCGCGGGCTCCTTCGACGGCGCCGGCCAGAGCAGCCCAGTTGCCTTCAGCCATCGCTAAATCGGCCAATTGCGTCAGCAGCACAAGCCGGCCCTGTCGACGGTCGCCGTAATGCTGCAGCGACGCCTCCAGGAGGCTGCGGGCCTCGGCTAAGCGCCCAAGCGGAATCAAGACCAGGGCCGCCAGGTTCTCGCGGCAGATGCGCGCGCCGGCCTCGTGAGCGAGAGTCAGGGCCAGTTGCAGCGCCTCTTCGAAATGGGCGCGCGCCGAGGCAAAGCGCGCCAGATACGCTTCGAAGACGGCCAGGTTGTTCAGAAGGCTCAGCCTATCTACATCCTGGCAGGCGGGCTCGGCGACGATCGTCTCCAGGATGGCGACAGCCTGATCGTATTGCCCTTCGGCGGCATGCACTGTGGCCACGTGGCGCATCACTTCGTGGCGCACGGGCGTGTCGGTAGGCTCTGATACCAGCGCCCGAGCCTGCTGCAAGTGGTCCCAGGCCTCGGCCTGGTAGCCGGCAACATGGTGCAGGTAACGACCGAGACGCGCCAGCAAGATGGGGTGGCGGCGGCGCTCGGAAGCGCTGAGCTGGCGTACCCAGCGACGGTAAGTCAGGAAGCGCCCGGCCTGCATCAGGGGCAAAAAGGGTAGCGCAGCGATCAGGTCTACCGCTATGGAGGTCATTCCTGAGGCCAGCGCCAGCTCAATCGCCGCCTCGCTCGCACCCTGGTTGTGCAGCCAGTCGATGGCCGCCTGGGTGTAAGGCGCCAGTTCGCCGCCCGCACTTTGCAGCAGGTAGGCGCGGATCAGCTCGTGATAGCGGAACCAACCGGCCTCGGCATCGCCGTATAGAAACAGGCTGCGGCCCTCGACCTGGCGCCGCAACGCTGCCACGTCCTGACCTGGCAGCAGAAAGGCCGCCAGCTCATCGTTAAAGCGCAGGGGAACGGCTGTGATCGTGAGGTAGTGGCGCAGCGAGGCCGGTAGGTGGGCGAAGACGCGCTCCGCCAGATAGTCGAACAGGCGCTCGTGCAGGCCGGGGAGCGGATCTGTGCCCGGCGGCAGGCTGGCCAGCAGACCCAGGCCCAGCGCCCAGCCTTCGAGCAGCCGGTGCCAGCTCGCTACCTGGTGGCGGTCGGCGGCGGGCAAGAGCGCGCGGCTCTCCTCCAGGGCCAGGGCCAGCCGCGCGGCAGGCCAGACGGCGACGTTGGCGTTGGAGGCAAGCGAGCTGTGTTCGAATGGCAGCTCGCGGCCGGCAATAAGAAAGCGCGGCGTCTCCTCTGCCAGCTTTTCCTGCAGCCAGGCTGCCACCTCAACACCGCTCAGCAGATGGTGCGCGTCATCCAGTACAATGGTATGCCCGGCTTTGAGAAAAGGCTCCAGCCGTGGCAGCAGCACGGCCCTGTCCACGTCAGCGGGGCTCAGGGGTACAAAGTGGCTGTCGGGCCGGCGCTGCACCAGTTGCCCAAGCAGCAAGGTCTTGCCCGAGCCGGCCGGAGCGGCGATCAGGACGTGGCCGCGGGCTAGCTCCTCGTTCAACTGTTGCAGCAGCTTCAGCCGTGTGAGAACGGGCTGCATCGGTCGGAGGACCATCTCCCAGTCTGGCGTTGCCTTCCTAATAGTTCGCTCAGGATTCTACCATAGAAAGGCCACAATTTCCGGCGCAACCGCGGCGCCGCGCCCGCCACTAGGCTGCGCCGAGCCGCTTCGCCAGCACCACCATCTCTTCATAACCCGCCGGTCTAAAACGGCTTTTCTCCTCGAACCCCCTCTGCTTCAGGAACGCCAGCAGCGCTTCGTCCGCCAGCTCCAGAATAGCCGTCCAATCGTCCTCAATTGGGATGCGCAACCTTATATTAACCATTGGCCAGCCGTTACCCTCTATCGCCTCCGGCCGCGCTATTCCAGAGCGTTACTCGTTACTTTTCTACAGCATGCACCGTCGATCTCGGCAACGATGGCGCCGGCCGGCGCCCTACTCTTCCTCGTCGACGTCGTCAAGGTCTTCAATGAAATCGCGCACGAGGGCTTCCTCTTCCGCGGAAACCTCGTCTAAGGCGGGATCGTAAGGCTCGTCGTCGCCGGCGCCCATGTCAGGCTCGCTCAGCTCTGCGGCGGCGGCCATTGCCGGGCCTTCCTCTTCTTCGCCGCCAGCAAACATGGCCGCCTCTTGTTGCTCTGCCCACGCCGTAAGCCACTCAATTTCAATCTCCAGGCTGCGCTTCAGGCCATCGTCGCCCTCCTCTTCCTCGATCTCGATCTCCAGCATCAGCCTTTCGGGGATCTCCAGGAAGGTCGTCTGGCCGTCCTGCTCAAAGCTAAGGCGCCGCTCGCTCAGCCATTGTGCGAGCTGCTGCAAAAAGTCTACCACCTCGTCTACGGAGCGTTCGTTTTCGCTCTCATACAGCGTCTTCTCGTCAGCCATCTGCCGTGCCTCCATTGCCTGAACTTGATTGTTTAAGACCGCTCCCCGCCTCTAACATACTCCGGCGCGCAAAAAAAGAAAACCGTTTGCCGTCACGCTTTTCTGGGCTACAAGTTGCTCACGCTTCCGCGCCCAGATAATGGTAGCGGGTGGCCTTGCCCCACAGCAGCAGCGGCGCGGCGCCTGCTTCGTCAGTGGCTAGCTCAAAATAACCGAGATCGCAGCGAAAAGCGCGCGCACCCAGCGGTTCGCACGCCAGCCATTCGCCGCCAGCTTCCCGGATCAGCAGCCGATTCTCTTCAAGCTGTAGGTGCAGCAGCTCCTGTTCATTGGCGTTAAAGCGATCGCGGTAACGGCCGGCAAATACGCCCCACTGCGCCGCGCCGGCCGGCGCCTGTTCCATGGTATGGCGGTGGTACGGCTGGCCGGCCAGGACAATATGCGGCGCGCGCCCGGCAGCGCCGCCTAAAAAAGCAAGCGGGAGGCGCGTGCCGCTGCCAGTGGGCGCATAGTAACGGCCGGGCGCAATGCAGGTTAGCGGCAGCTCCGCGCCGTCTTGTTGCAGCAGCAGCCTCTGCTGCTCCGCGCGCACCGCGACCAGGCCGCCCCATTCGACGTTCAGGTAGAGGCCTTCATAGTGCGGCCACCGTGCTTTCTCTGCGGCTGAATGAAATGAAGGAGGGGCGTCTAGCGGCTGAATGGCGCGGCGAGACGGGACGCCAAGAAGCCGGTCATAAAGCAAGGCAACTAGCTCCATTAAGGGCCCTTCTTCGGCGGCGTTGGTCAACAGCACAAAGCCGCTGCGCTGCTGCGGCAGCAGCTCGAAGAAGCAGTTGTAGCTCAACATCATGCCGCCGTGCCGCAGCACGCGGTGTCCTTTGTAGGCGCCGGTCATGATACCCAGGCCATAGCCGGCGCTGATATGGGCCAGCGGGTGCGCCGCGCCGGTGACGTAGCGGCTGGTGTGCTCACGGTTCAGCTCCTGCAGCGTTTGCCGTGTGAGCAGCCGCTTGCCCCGGGAGTCCGCGCCATCCATCAGCGTTAGGGCCAGGCGCGCCAGGTCTGTGGCCGTGCCGTAGGCAAAGCCGGATGGATGGCCGGCATCGTTGGCCGGCAAGCGGGTGATGGGCCGCAGGCCATGCTCATCAGATTCGTGCGGCAGCGCAAGGCGCACGCGGCCGCCGGAAGGCGCGGCGAACGTGATCGCAGACATGCCCAGCGGATCCAGGACGAGCTCCTGAACCAGGCTGTCGTAATCGCGGCCGGTAACGATCTCGGCGGCGTATCCGGCTAGGCAATAGACGGTGTTGGCGTAAAGATGAAGCGTGCCGGGGACAGCGACAAAGGCATAGTGCGGCAGTTCGGCCTCCAGCAGTTGCTGCAGCGCTGCGGCGCCGCGGGGGCCATAGTCTCGCCCGGCGGCCGGCAGGCCGGTGGTGTGGCTCAGGACATGGCGCAGGGTGAGCCGGCCGCCGAAAGCGCTGTCGCTGAAGGCAAGGTGCGGCAGATAATCGACCAGCGGCCGGTCCAGATGCAGCAGCCCCTGCTGCAGCAAGCGCCCGACCAGGGCGGCGCAGATGACCTTGGATATTGAACCGTATGCAAACAGCGTTGCAGCGTCTACGGCCACGCCCGTCTCGTCCGCGGCCGTGTGGCCGTAGCCCTGCGCGAAGGTTAGCTCGCCATGCTCTATTAGCGCCAGCGAGAGGCCCAACAGCTGGCCGGCGGCCACGGCCGCGGCCAGCTCATTGTCGAGAGCCTGATGCGCGGCGCTCATGCCGGCTCTGGACCCGCCGCGCCCTGGCGCAGGCACACCACGTCGCCCAGGCGAATGAGGCCCGGCTTGCTCACCGCGGCATACACGCCTGCCAGCGAATCGCGCTGCCGCGCCACCTGCTTGAGCAGCTCCGGGTTGCCGTGCGCACTGTCTGGATGAAGGTTAATCATCACGCAGCGTTTGATGGGATAATTCACCTGCACCTGCGCGCCATCTTCACTGTGGCCAAAAATGAGCGTCGCGCCCGGCCAGGCATCCTCGCTGAAGCCATCGGCCAATTCCAGCAAAATGTTGGGCCGGTAGCGCCTGGCGTCGTCTAACTGCGCACTACCCTGCGCCGGCGCCGCCTGGGCGATGGCGCGCACCGTCGCCGTCGAAATCAAGGACAGCGGCATGGCATCAAAGGTGCCGCGCTTTAGCTTCAGCAGGGCCAGCGGCGCGCCGTGCTGTTCTTGCAGCTCATGGCGCAGCTCGTCGCTTTCCAGCGCCAGCAGACGGCCGGAAGGCGTGTGCACGCGAATGGGCGAGCTTTGCGGCGAGCGCGGATCGACGAAAGCCGGCGTATATTGCAGCAGGGCCGGAAGCTCGCGGCCCGTCAGCCAGGGAAAGCCGGACAAATCGCCGACCTGGGTAAACGCTGCCTTGCGATCGCCATTGGCGCCATACCAGTAACAGCTTAGCTCTTCGACGGCCAGGCCGCGCATGGACTTGACAGGGTATATGGTCAGGCTGCGCACCGTTGCAACGATCTGTTCGCTCATCTGTCTTTTCCTTTGCACTGCTGCTCCAAAGCGGCCCTATCTATGACGCCGGGCCATTATGCCGCACAACGAGAGACATGACAGGTTTTTGAAACCTGTTATGTCTTGCCGGGCGCCATCCTTGACAAGTCTCCGCTTAATATGTATTCTTCTCACTACCACATTAGAAATATTGATGTGATTGTTAATTTTATAGACATCTAGTTAAAATTTCGTAACGATTGCCATGACAAACAACAACCATCTTCGCGCCTTCTTTATCATCTGGTCTGGGCAAGCCATCTCTCTGTTTGGCAGCCAGCTCGTACAGTTTGCCCTGATCTGGTGGCTCACCGACACCACGCGCTCGGGCACCGTGCTGGCCCTTGCGTCGCTGGCCGGTTTGCTGCCGCAGGTGGTGTTGGGCCCCTTTGTGGGCGTTTTGGTGGACCGTTGGGACCGGCGGCGGGTCTTGATTGTGGCCGACAGCGGTGTGGCGCTGGCCACCTTGGTGCTCGGCGTCCTTTTCTGGCTGGGGACGGTGCAGATCTGGCACGTGTTTGTGATCCTGTTCATTCGCGCCCTCGCCGGCAGCTTCCATTGGCCGGCGATGCAGGCATCCACCACGCTCATGGTGCCCGACAAACAGCTCACGCGCGTCCAGGGCATGAACCAGATGCTCAACGGCGGACTCAACATCGTCTCTGCGCCGCTGGGCGCCCTGCTGCTGGCCGTGCTGCCCATATCTGGCATCATTGCTATCGACGTGGTGACGGCCCTATTTGGCATTATTCCCCTCTTCTTCCTGACCATTCCGCAGCCCGCCAAACAGGCGCAGGCTACTGAAGCCGGCCTACCCGCTTTCTGGCGTTCATTTAGAAAAGATCTGGGCGAGGGCTTCACCTACGTGCGCCTGCGCCGCGGCGTGGTGATGTTGATCTGCATGGCAGCGATCATCAACCTGATGCTCAGCCCCACCTTTGCCTTGCTGCCGCTGCTGGTTAGCGAGCACTTCGGCGGCGAAGCGCTGCAGCTTGGTTGGGTCAACTCCTCATTTGGCGCCGGCATTGTGCTTGGCGGCGCGCTGCTGAGCGCCTGGGGCGGCTTCCGCCGCCGCATCACCACCTCGCTGACCGGTCTGTGCTTCATCGGCGCGGGCACGCTGTTAATCGGCTTTACGCCGGCCACACACCTGTGGCTGGCGATCCTGGCCATCTTCATCGTCGGCGGCTCGATGTCCATGTCTAACGGGCCGGTGCTAGCCATTATTCAGGCCACGGTCACGCCCGAAATGCAGGGCCGCGTGTTCACCCTGGTGAACAGCCTGGTGTCGCTGATGAGCCCTCTGGGCCTGATCGTCGCCGGCCCCGTGGCTGACTGGATCGGCGTCCAGACCTGGTACGTTTTGGGCGGGATCGTGACGCTACTGCTCGGCGTTAGCGGCTTCTTCAACAAGGCCCTGCTGACCATCGAAGAAAGCCCACCGGCCCCCGCGTCCACGCCGCCCGTGACCTCCTCCGTATAGGGGAGTTGGACCATTGGTGGGGCGGTTCGTGCTGTGCGGTTCGTGAACCGCCCCTACCCCTTCGCGCCCTTTGCGGCGAGCTTCCTTACGCCGCCGCGACGCCTACCATCCTTTGCCCATTGCCATCTGCGAGCTCGCTTTCCAGCGCCTGCTCTAGCTGCGTGCGGAACTGGTTGGTGTAGAGGCGGTAGTAGTGGCCGCGCTTGCGGATGAGCTCGCCGTGGTTGCCCATCTCTTTGATGCGCCCGCCCTCAATCACCAGGATGCGGTCGGCGCGCTTGATGGTTGAGAGGCGGTGGGCGATCACGAAGCTGGTGCGCCCTGTCATCAGCGCGTCCATGCCCTGCTGGATCAACGCCTCGGTCAGGGTGTCCACGGAGCTTGTGGCTTCGTCCATGATGAAGACTTCGGGGTCCGCCAGCACGGCGCGGGCCAGGCTAATGAGCTGTTTCTGGCCCACCGACAGCAGGTTGCCGCCTTCGCCCACTTCTTCGTCATAACCCTTGTCCAACGTCGTGATGAAGGCGTGCGCGCCGGCTATCTTAGCCGCGGCTTCAATCTCCTCGTCTGTGGCGTCCAGGCGGCCGTAGCGGATGTTCTCGCGAATGGAGCCGGAGAAGAGGTGCGGCGTTTGCAGCACAATGCCCACGCGCGATTGAATGCCTTGCTGCGTCCAGTCGCGGTAGTCGCGCCCGGCCATGCGGATGGCGCCGCGGCGCGGCTCGAAGAAGCGGCACAGCAGGTTGACAATGGTCGACTTGCCGCCGCCCGTGGGCCCCACCAGGGCAATGGTTTCGCCGTGGCGCACGTGCAGATTGAAGTTGCTGAGCACCGGCTCGTCCTCTTCGTAGTAGAAGTCGACCTGCTCGAAGACGATGTCGCCCTTCAGCGTGGCCGGATCGGCCGCGTCGCCGCGGTCGCGCACATCGGGCACGGCGTCGATCAGCGAGAAAACGCGCTCGGCGGAAGCAATCGACTGCTGCATTTCGGCGTAGACACGCGCCAGCTCCTGGATGGGCCAAAGCATGAAGGTGATATAGGAGAAGAAGGCCTGGATGCCGCCTATGGTCATGCCGCCTATGTTTTGTTCCAGGCCGCCATACCACACCACACCGGCCACGGCGAAGGCGCTGATTAGCTGCACGGCGGGCAGGAAGAGGGCCGAAAGCCAGGCGGCGCGATAGCTGGCGCGATACATGGTGCCCGATAGCTCCTTGAATTCGCGCAGGTTCTCCTGTTCACGGCCCAGGGCCTTGGTCACGCGCACGCCCATGATGCTTTCCTGGTAGGTGCCCGTGATCTTGGAGTTCGTGCGGCGCACCTCGCGGTACTCGCCGAGGATCTTACGCTTAAAAATGGCCGCCACGACCAGCAAGATGGGGATGGAGGCAAAGACAATGAGCGCCAGGCGCACATTGATCACGGCCATGAAGTACATAGCCGTAGCAATGTTCATGACGCCCCAGGTGACGTCCAGCATGCCCCAGGTCACCAGCTCGGCGATGCGATCGGTGTCTGACGTCACGCGCGACATGATCCAGCCTACCGGCGTGCGGTTGAAGTAGCTGAGCGACAGGTCCTGCAGGTGGTTAAACAGGCGGCGCCGCAAATCGTAGCGCACGCGCTCGCCCAGGATGCCCGTGAGATAGATGAAGCCGAAGACGCCCAGGGCCTGCACCACAACGAGGCTGCCGTAAATGGTGACGATCTCTCGCAGCGCCTCGCGGTCTTGCGCCAGGATGCCCTCGTCGATGATGCGCTTGCTCAAAAACGTGAAGTAGGAGTCCAGGCCAGAAACGAGCGTGATGAGCAGCAGAAAACCGACCAACATGGGCCAGTAGGGCTTCACCTGCGCCAGAATGCGCAGCAGGGTGCGCCCGTTAAACTGAGTGCTGAACTCTTCCTCGTGAAATTCGTATTCTTCCATACTGTGTTACCGTCTGTCTAAGTACCGCGCGCCATGGCGGCACCGACTTCTCGCGAATCGCCGTCTGCCGCGCCGCCATCTTCGCCGGCGCGATCATCATATTGGCCCACTTCGCGCGACACCTCTTCTTCTACCCGCGCCTGCAGCTCGAAGATGCGGCGGTAGATGCCTTCTTCGGCTATCAGCGATTCATGCGTGCCGCGCTGCACGATGCGGCCGCGGTCGAGCACCACGATCTGGTCGGCGGCCATCACGCTCTGAATACGATGGGCGATGATGAACGTAGTGCGACCGTGCATCAGGCGCGCCATCGCCTCGCGGATGGCTGCTTCTGTCTCCGTATCGACGGAAGACGTGGCATCGTCGAGGATTAAAATGCGCGGGTTCTTCAGCAGCGTGCGCGCAATGGCCACGCGCTGCTTCTGGCCGCCGGACAGCGTGACGCCTTTCTCGCCTACCAGCGTCTGGTAGCCGTCGGGGAAGGTCATCAGCACGTCGTGAATCGCGGCGGCGCGCGCCGCTGCAACCACTTCTTCTTCCGTCACGTCGCGGGCCACGCCGTAGGTAATGTTCTCGCGCACGGTGCGCGAAAAGAGGAACGGCTCTTGCTCCACGATGCCTACCAGGCTGCGCAGCGTGGCCCGCGGATAGTCTCGCAGGTCTACGCCGTCTAAGGTCAGCAGGCCGCTGGTGTAATCGTAGAAGCGCGGCAGCAGGCTGACCAGCGTGGTCTTACCGGAGCCCGTAAAGCCCAGCAGGGCCACCGACTGGCCTGGCTGCACCTGCAGGTCGATATCGTGCAGCACGGGCACGCCGTCTTCGTAGGCAAAGCCCACCTTATCGAACACGATATCGCCGCGCACGCCGTTTTGCGGGTGGTACGACCCTTCGGTCAACGGCTCGCGATCCTGGCGGATGACTTGCTGCACGCGGTCGAAGGAGACCAGGCCGGTGGACATCTGCACCACCAGGCGCCCCAGGTTGCGGATGGGCCAGATGATCCAGATGAGCAGGCCGGCATAAGCCAGGTAGGTGCCCACCGAAATCGTGCCCTCGATGGCCATCAGCGCGCCAATGGCAAAGCCGCCCAACATTTGAACGCCGCAAATGATGTCTGAGATCGGCCAGAATAAGGCGTGCATCGTGAGCAGGCGTCGCCCGCGCAGAAACTTTTCCCAGTTGTCGGCCTCGAACTTGTCGCGCTCGAAGTCCTGCCGGGCAAACGCTTTCACCACACGCACGCCGCTCAGGTTTTCTTGCAGCGTGGTCGAGAGCCGCGCTTCTTGCTCCTGGAACTTCTCATAGGCTTGCGAAACCTTGCGGAAGAAGTAGAAGGAGAGCAGCACGATCAGCGGTACAAGCACCACGGAAACCAGCGCCAGACGCACATTGAGCTGCAGCAAGGCTACAAAGTTCACCAGGAAGAGCAGCACAATGCGGCCGATGCCAATGGCCTGGTCGCTAAAGAAGCGGCGCAAGGCGTCGACGTCGGACGTGCTGCGCTGGATCAGCTCGCCTGTAGCCGTCTTGTCGTGGTAGGTGAAGCTGAGGCGCTGCATATGGTCGTACATGTAGTTGCGCAGGCGCAAGACGACGCCTTCAGCGGTGCGCGCCGCCAGGCGGCCGCTAAGGAAGGTGAACAGGCCCTGCCCCAGGGCCAGGGCAATAAAGCCCAGGGCTACCAGGGGCAAGGTGCGCGCTGAATCCGGCTGGCCCAGCACATCGTCGATCAGGAAGCGCAGCAAGAAGTAAAAGGCGCTGCGGCTGATGGCGGAGATGCCGATACTGACGGCCGCACCCAGATAATGCAGGCGAAAGTCTCGCATCAAGCGCCAGAGTCCGATCAACCGGTTGTCGCTAACAACCTCTTTCAGGTCAAAATACTTGTCGTCCATTTTTGTCTCGGCAACGCCTGCCGGCGCGGCGTCTATCTCTCATTGCGGCGTGCTGCGGCCGGCGCCCCCAACTGTCAATCGAACACGAAAGCTACGCCAGCGCAAACCCATCCATTATAAAGGTTTTTGCCAAATGGGGGTGGCTTTTTATCGTTTTACTCACGTCTGGCGAGACGTTATCGGCCAAAAGTACGAGACAGGTCAGGACTACGGTCGGATTCGAAACGTTTTTCTGTGCTGTAACGTATAGATGATTGCCGAAGTTATTGCGAGTATGATGAGGATGTGAAATGAGGACGTTTATTGCGGTTACCCTGGCGCTGGCGCTGATCGCCGTTACATGGTACACGCTTGGTTGGATCGCCTTGCTGGTGGTTCCTGCGATGGCCCTGTTCGGGCTCATGACCTTTGCGCCGCTCCACGACGAGTGGCCGCAGCATGGCGGCACTTCCAGCACCACTCCCTGTTAGGTGGCGTGATGCGTGATACGTCTGGCGTGACGTATCACGCATCACACATCGCGTCGCTTAGGTGTTCTGAATTTGCCAGATGATATCTTTCACCTCGTCGATGAGGCCGTTGGCCTGGCCGGGGGTGAGGCGGCCGTTGCGGAAGGCTTCTACCTGGTTGATGAAGGCGTTGAGCACGTTGACGGCCGCGTGCTCGTTGCCGGCGTCGAGGTGGTTGATGGCCTGCTGTAGCTTCACGATGAGGGCGTTGCCCTGGCCGCGGTTGAGGGTGCCGGTGCCGACCTGCGCCTGGCCGCTTGCGAGGGCGTTGCCCTGGCCGCGGTTGAGGGCGCCGGTGTCGACCAGCGCCTGGACGTCTGCGATGACCTCTTGCAGGCGCTCCTGCGGTGTTGCCAGATCGTCTCGCGGTGCAACTGTTACCACAAAGGGCCCGGCGCTGCGCGTATTGCCCGCATGATCCCGCGCCTCCAGGTAGACGGTAAACTGCCCCGCCTCGCCGAAGGTGAGCGTATGCTGCCAGGTCGTCCCGTTGAGGCTGATCGGTTGCCGCAGGCTATCGCCATCAGGCGCGACGAGGACGGCGGTTAGCTCACTCAGAGCGCCGCCGTCACTGGCCGAACCGCTGATAACCAGTGGTTCGCCGCTGCC
This sequence comes from uncultured Ardenticatenaceae bacterium, assembly GCA_964384155.1. Classification (GTDB taxonomy): domain Bacteria; phylum Chloroflexota; class Anaerolineae; order Promineifilales; family Promineifilaceae; genus JAAYYY01. The sequence continues at coordinate 16,513 of CAYLJW010000011.1, read as the reverse complement.
CACGTCGGCCGGAATCCCACCGTGTACCGTCAGGAGCGGCCGGACCGTATCCACGGTGAAGCTGCGGCTCAATGGCGCGGAAAGATTGCCGGCTGCGTCGCGGCCAGAGAGTGTGAGTGTTGTGGCCAGGCCATCGCCGGCCAGCAATCCTGACAGGCCAAGCTGCCAGATTCCTGCGGCAGCGCCGCCGGGCGAAGCAGGCAAGTCTGTACAGGCCGCGTTCAGCTCGTTCTCCAGGCAAACAAGCACGGAATCCGCTTCCACGTCATCTTCGATGGCCCCGCTCCAGGCCATTTCGGCTGGGCCGAGCCAGCCATCGTCCAGATAGGCCTCAACCAACGGGTCGAGGGAGACGGCCGGAGCGCTGGCGTCTAGAATCAGCGTCTGCGGTTCGCTCCAAGCGCTGAGGTTGCCGTGAACGTCCTGCGCCTGAACGTGCGCCGTCAACTGCTGCGTGTCGCCAGGTTGGCCCAGGTCTACCGCGCACTGCCACGAGCCGGCGAAGGGCTCGTCCAGCGGGCAGTCTGCGATCTGCCCGCCCACGTTCAGCCGCACCAGTGCCACGCCGGCGGGGTCGTAGACCAGGCCGGAGAAGACGTTGAGTCCGGCGCGGGCGTAGCGGCCATTTAGGGTAATGCTCAAGCCCTCTGGCGGCGCGCTGTCCACCGCATTGAGCGCCCACAACCAATCAAAGTCGCCATGCGCCTCGTCGGCCAGAGTCACGACCAGCTCGGCCGATTGGCCGTGCAGCGCGGTGTCGATCAGCCCTTCAATTTGCAGGGTATTGGTAACGCCCACGCCCACGTCGCCCAGATTGAAGACGGCCAGGTCGCCGCCGCCGGCGAAGCGCAGCGCGCCATAGGCTCTGGCCGTGGCCTGCAGGTTGTGGACCGTCTGGTCGCCCTGGTTGTGGTAGTGCAGCGTGTAGCTGATGGCGCCGTCGCCGAGCGGAGCCGGATTGAGGGCAAAGGGTAAAGGCGCATCGGGCTGGCCGTCGTTGTCGGCGTCCAGACGCTGATTGGGCGCCAGCAGGTCGAAAAGACCTTCATGCAAGAAGCCGGCGGTGATGCTGCCGCTCTCGCTGGACAAAGTGGCGCGCAGGTCGCCGCCGATGACGCGGCCGCCATCGGGGCGCAGGCCCTCGGACAATTCGCCGATCTGGTAGAACTGCGCCAGTTGGAAGTCGCCCAGCGCTTGCGCGCGCGCTGCGCCCAATAGGCGAAGGCTGTTGAGCGGATTGTGGTCTGGCGCGGAGGCCCATAGCTGCAGTGCTTCTGGCTCGCTGGCCACGGCTAGGAGGCCGAGAGGTGCGCCGGCGTTGAGGCCCAGCCAGTCGAAGGGCAGCAGCAGGTCGCTGCGCAGGCCGGCTGTCTGGAAGTGCGCCGCGCCCAACGTTTGCGCCAAAGCCCACTCGCCGCCCTGCCATTGGTACAGGCGCGCCGTGGCGCTGTCCGTTATCCACAGCAGATAGTTGGCGGCGAAGCCATCGGGCAGGCCAATAGCCGGTCCAGCGCCATAGGGGTTGTATAGGCCGGTCGCGCCGCCGGCGTCCGCGTCTAGATAGATAAAGAGATCGCCGTCGCCGTCCCAGTTGGCTCCCACCCAGGCCAGGCGCAGGGCTTCTTCGTTCCAGGAGGTGTAGAAGCGCTGCGTGGGTTGCGCCGCGTTGCTCTGGTGCAGGCGGCCATCAGCGGCGATCAGGGCTGCGCCGCTTTCCATCCAGGCCGGGTAGCTGATGGGGGCAATCAGGTCGGGCGTTGTTGGCGCATCTACGAAGAAGGGACCGAACGTTTGCGCCGTCTGGTTGCCGGCCAGGTCGCGGGTGAGGATGTGCGCGTAATAAACCTGCGCCTCGGCGGCTGCAAATTCCAGGGTGCGCGCATCGGCGCCGTCGATTTGCGTGAGCAGCGCCTCGTCCGGATCGCTCTCCGTGGTGAAGCCGGCCAGGTACTCATCGACGCCCCCGCCGTCAACGCTGGCGGTCCAGGTCAGAACCAGCGTGGGCTGGATGGCGCGGGCGGTATCGCCAGGCAGCAGGTCGCTCAGCGCGCCGGCCTGGTCGCGCAGTTGCACGGCCGCTTCTACTTCTTGCGGAGCGACCACGTCGACCAGCACATCGCGCGTCGTGGTCGCCGTGCGGCCCAGGGTGTCGGTAATGAGGGCGGTGACGGCCAGCGTAGCTCCGTCTAGCGCCGGCGGTACATTCCAGCCGAAGGTCCAGACGCCGTCGTGGTAGACGGCGGGCTGGAACGGTTGGTCCGCGCCGGGCTGCACGGCTACCTGGGCCCGGCCGGGCGCGGTGGCCTCGCCGGCCAGCTGCGCCGGCGCGCCATCGGCGACGTTGACGATAACGCCGCTGGTGATGGTGATGTCAGGCGCGGTCGTGGCGACCACAATCTCGATGGGCCGGGCCACGCTTTGCGCGTTGCCTGCCCAATCTTCGGCCAGGGCAACCAGGGTGAACAGACCATCGCCGGGCGGTGTAAAGGTCGTGGTCCAATCGGCTTGTAGAAGCTCATCGGCCTCGTCGTAGCCGGCGCTGAAGATTTCGTCGCCATTGGCCAGCAGCGTCAGCTTTTTGAGGTGTTGCTCGGCGTAGGCCACGCCGCCGATTTCGATGGGGGCCAGCGTGTCGTACAGTGCGCCATAGGTGGGCGTAATAATGGCCGTATCCAGGGGCAGCACAGGGTCGGGCTCGCCGTCGCCGAGAAGCTGCGCGGCGGCCCAGGGCAGTTGCATGAAGGGCGCCGCCAGGTTGTCCACCGCGCCGGCAGCAGGGATCAACGCCGCGGCCGGGGGTTCAAGGGCAGTGGTCAGGATGGAGGCGCCGGCCGGCAGCAAATTGTCATTCGCCGGCGGCGATGGCGCCAGGCGGGAGGTAAGCCAGCTCCAGCCCTTCACCGTCCAACTGAGGAAGCGGGAGATGAGGCCTTGGGGCTGGGCCTCTTGCTCATGCGCGCCCATGTCGCAGTCTGTGCCTTGTGGCCGAGTGACGCCGCGCTGATCGACCGGCTCGCAGGAATCGTTGTTGCCCGCGTCGAGGGCCGGGCTGTCCTCGAGCAGCGCGTGGCTCCAGGTGGGGCCGCCGTTGTCCTGCAAGGGGCCCAGAACCGTCTCGAAGACGGCGCCCGGCGGCGTGGTCTGGTCGCTAGGGCCGTTCAGCGCGCAGCCGGTGGCCGCGCCGGTGAGGTTGTGGCCCAGGGAGGTGAGGGTGGCCAGGGAGGGGTCGGAGAGGCTGCAATCGGCGGTAGCGTGGCTGCCGTTGCCGGCCACGATGCTGTTGGAAATGGTCAGGCTGCCGAAGGAGATGCGGATGCCGCCGGCCCCGCTGCCGCCCTCACCGCCGCCAGCGCGGTTGCCGCTAATGGTGGCGTTGTTCAGGGTCACGGCGCTGCCGCCGGACACCATCAGGCCGCCGCCAAGGTTCTGGGCTCTATTGCCAGAAACGGTGCTATTGACGATTGTCGCTTCGCCGTTGTCCACGCTCACGCCCGCGCCGTTGAAAGCCGTGTTGCTGTATACGGCGCTGGCCGTCAGGGTCAGGGCGCCCATGCTGAGAATACCGCCGCCCAGGTTATCGTAGACGGCGACGTTGGCCAGGGTCAGATCGCCCCAGCTATAGATGCCGGCGTCGTCTTCAACGCTATCCACGATGGCCAGCCCGGAGATAGTGACGATGCTGTCGAAATCGACGTCGAAGACGCGGCTGGACTGATTACCGCTGATGCGCAGGATGGCCGCGCCGGGGCCGCTGATCGTCAGGTCACTGCTAATGGTCAGCTCCCCTTCGGTGAGCACGATGTCGCCGATCGCCTCGGGGCCGAAGGCGATGTTGTTAGGGCCAGGCGTGTCGTTGGCCGTGGCGATGGCGTCGCGTAGGGTGGCACAGATCAGACCGTTGCAGGGCGCGGCCGGGCCGTCGCTGGCCGTCTGCACCATCAGGCTGCCGGGCAGAGGCGTGGGCGAGGCCGTCGCCGTGGGGGTCGCAGTCGGCGTATTCGTAGCCGTCGGTGTGTGCGTAGGGGTGGGCGTAGGCGGAATGGCCGCGTAACCCAGGGTGATGCCGCCGCCGCTTGAGAGCGTGGTGCAGCCGTTGCTGCCGATTACGCCCTGGGCTGCTGAACCGGGCGCCAGCGCCGCGCGATAGAGGCCGCTGATCTGCGTCCAATAGAGCTGGCCGCCGGCAACATCGACGGTCAGACCCAGTGGCGCGCCGCCATCGCCGCAGCTTGCGGGCAAGCCGCTGGAGATGGTCACGATATTCTGGTTTTGCCCCACCAGATCTGCGCGCTGGATGTTGCGGGAGGCTGTCTCTGTCCAGTAGACGTGTTCGTTGGGCCCGTCCACGTAGAGGCCGCCGACCGCGCCGCTGATGCCGGTGATGATGCTTTGCTGCACGGCGGGCGACGCCAGCTCGATCCATTTGATGGCGCTTTCGCCGGCGAGGCTACGCGCCCAATAGAGGCGGTCACGGTCAACATCGAGCGCCAGCGGCCCGCCTTCAAAGAGGACCAGCGGGGAGAGCGTGCCGCTGGCCAGGTCGTAGACCTGAATCTGGCTGCTGTTGCTGACGTATAACTGCTGCGCCGCAACGTCCAGGGCTAACCAGCGCGGATCGTCAACGCCGAACACGGTCTCCTGCGCCGAGCCGTCCAGGTCGGCCCGTTTAATCTCGTTGGCTGCGCGGTCGGCCCAGTACAGCTTGCCGTTCAGGCCGTCGTAGGCCAGGCCCGGCGGATCGCTGCTCATCGTACCAATGCCAAAGGCGCCGGCGCTGCCGTCCACGACATAGCTCACAATCTGGCCGCTGTTAATAGAGGCAGTGCGGGCATAGAAGATGTTCTTGGTAAACTGGCCGGCGTTGGGCGTGGCCGTGGCCGAGCCGCGCGTGGGCGTATTGGTCGGCGTGTTCGTCGGCGTGTTCGTCGGCGTGTTCGTCGGGGTATTGGTGGGCGTGAGCGTGGGCGTGTTGGTCGGCGTGAGCGTGGGCGTATTGGTCGGCGTATCAGTGGGCGTGTTGGTCGGCGTCGGCGTCTCTGTTGGCGTGGGCGAGGGCGTGAGGGTTGCCGTGGCCGTCGCCGTATTGGTGGGCGTGTTGGTCGGCGTCGCCGTGTTCGTAGGCGTCTGCGTGGGGGTATGGGTTGGGGTGTTGGTGGGTATATTGGTCGGCGTGCTGGTGGCCGTAGGCGTGTTTGTGGCCGTGGCCGTGTTGGTCGGCGTCGCCGTGTGGGTGGGCGTCGCCGTCGGCGTTGGCGGCACATAGGCCAGATCGGCCATGGCGATATTGAGGATAGGGGCGTCGGAGAAGAGCTGGTAGGCGCCGCTGAAGCTTGTGCTATTGCGGTAAATGCCCGCCAGAGACCAGGCCCAATAGATATGCCCGCCGGCCATATCAAGCGCCAGGCCATACAGCGCGCTGTCCATCGCGCCCACATTGAATGTCTCCACCACGCCACTCTGCAAGTCGCGCCGTTTAATGGCCCCGATGAAAGCGCTTCCGTCGAAATAATATTCCGTCCAATACAGCTTGTTGCCGGGGCCGTCCACGGCCAGCCCATTGATATTCCTGCTTGGACCGGGGTTGAAATATTCGCGCACGTCCGTGCCATCCGTGTTGGCGCTGCGAATGCGCCAGTTCTCATACCAATACAGCTTCTGGTACTCGACGTCGAGGGCCAGCGCAGGGTTGTTGTCATTGGCAACGGTAATCAGCGTCTGGCGGTTTGCGCCGTCCAGGTCGGCGCTTTCGATGGCCTCGCGAACGCGCCAGTAAAGTCTGCCATTGGCCGCGTCCACCACCAAGCCGCCGGGATTGTTCAGGCCGCTGAACAGCGTCTCCACATTGGAGCCGTCGAGGTTGGCGCGTCGCAGCCGGCCGGCGCCCGCTTCCGTCCAGTAGAGCATGCCCGCCAGCGGATCAACTGCCAGACCCGCGGGCCGCGAGCCGCCAGAGCTGTAGATGACGCGCTCGAACGTGCCATCCGTGTTTCTGGCGCGAATCGTCGAATTGCCGTCGGTCCAGAAGAGCGTTTTGACGCCCGCTGGAGGCGTTGGAGTGGCCGCTAGGCGCGTGGGCGTACCGGTCGACGTGGGTAGCGGCGTGTTGGTTGCCGTGGGTGTATTGGACGGGGTGACCGTGGGCGTGGCCTCGCCGACCGTGACGGTGACGCTGGCGCTGTTGTTCTCTGGTGTGCCATCGGCGTCGTTCATGGTTACGGAGGCGGTGCTGCTGAGTTGTCCCAGAAAGCCGCTGTTGATCGTAACCAGCACATTCACGGTCACGGTGGTCCCAAAGGGAATGGGCTGCAAGGCGCAGGTGAGCACGACGCCGGCCGGCGCAGGGCACTCCTCGCCGCGGTCGGATGTTGCCGAAACGAAGGTCACGCCGTTAGGCAGGGAGTTGGTCAGCACGACGCCAGTGGCATTAGACGGGCCGGCATTGCGTATCTGGGCGATAAAGGTGAGCGGGTCGCCGGGCGCGGCCGTGTTGCGGCTGGCGCTGTGAGTTAACTGTAGATCGGGCAAGGTGATGGGCGCGGCCGTGTAATTCTCCAGGCCGACGCCGGTGGGCGTTTGGCTAAAGTAGTAGAGCAGCCGATCTTCAATAACATAAGCCTGATCGGCCAGCCCGCGGCGCACCAGGGCGAGCTGCAAACCATATTGGCGGATATAGCGGCCGCCGTACTGGTCGATCTCGCCATAATAGATCATGCCCGCCCCGGGGTCCACGCCCAGCAGGCCAGTGGCGCGCACGTTGCGGGAGGTGAGCTGAGTGACCCAGCCGCCATAATCGGTGGCGTAGAGGCGCATGGTGAAGAGCGCGGGGTTCGACGACGTTTCGGCAAAAAAGAGTAATCCGCTGCCGGCATGGATGGCCAGGCCCACAATGGACAGCCCCGAAAAGAGCTGCTTGACGCCGCTGCCGTCCACGTTCGCGCCGTAGAGGCGGTTGTCATCGCCCCAGTACATCTTGCCGCGCACGGGATCTACAGCCAGGGCGCCGATGTCAGCGCCGCTGACTAGCGTTTCCACCCCTGAGCCGTCCAGGTTGGCGCGGCCGATGCGGCCAGTTTCGGCCCAATAGAGCTTGCCAACACGGGCGTCGACCAGCGGATCGCGCGGGTTGCTGAGGCCGCCCAGGATTTCGACGGCGTTAGTGCCGTCGAGGTTGGCGCGCTTGATGGCGCTGCCGCTGGCGTAATAAAGGAAGCCATTGACCGTGTCTACGCCAAGGTTGCCGCGCGTGGTTTCGGCGAGCACGGTTTGTGGGTTGCCGCCCGGCAGGGGCGCTTTTTGCACGGCGCCTTCCAGGCCAATGATCAGGTTATTCACCTGCCCCGGTACCTGAGAGGCGCAGCGGCCAAAGGCGTCGCAGGCCATGATGGCCATGCCGGCGGGCACAAAGCCCTGCGGCAGCGGCGCCTGGTTAAACAGGCCGGTGAGGGTGCAGGAGAGGTTGATGCGGTTGAGCCGTTGCTCGCTATCTCCCGGATGGGTGAGCGTGTTATAGGCAAAATTGATGGCGCCCTGCGGGCTGGTTTGCGGATGGTTAATCGTCAGCCCATTATCGACGCCGGAGTTGGAGAAGCTGCACGGGAACTGCAAGCCGTCCGTGGTCAGGTTCAAATCTTCGGCCCAGGCGTTGACAACGGTGGTTGGCACGCCAGCGTTCCAGTAGGAGTAAGAGGTGATGCCCACGCGTGGCGCTTTGGTGTCGATCTCGCCCTGCCACAAACCCCAGGTAGCGCGGGCGTCGTTGCGATTGCCCATCACGTCGGCAGCGGTCAGGTCGATCTGGAATTGCCCTTCCAGGTCGTGGGGCACGGCGGCGCTCCAGCGGGTGGTGTTTACGCCGGGGCCGGGATTATCGAGGTCGGCGGTGGTCCACGATTGATAAACGCCGCGCGCTTCAGTGTCATTCAGCGTGGCGGCGAACAATTGCGTCTGATCGAGCGTGCCCGTGAAATAGTCTTGCGCCGCGCCGGGTGCATAGCCCAGGATGACGTCGCCCGTGGAGCCAAAGCTGGAGCTGCTTGCCGCGCCGGTGGCGTGCAGCACGCCATCTACATAGAGGCTATGGCCGCCCGCGCCGATCACGTGCACGGCGTGCCGCCACTGCCCATCGGCAACATTGACGCCCGTGGAGCAGATGGTATCGCGGCCGTCGTGGAACAGGTCGGCGCAGACGTTGCCGCCGCTCAGATAAAGCTGGCGATCTGTGCCCGCGCTCGTCTGCAGGGAGAAGAGGCCGCAATCGCTGCAGGTGGTGTTGAACCATTGCGCGATGGTCAGCGCATCGGCTGGCACGCTCATAGCACCGATGCGGATAGCTTGCGAAGCCGCACCGTCGAAGGCCACGCCATCGCCAAAGCGGCCGGGCACGCCACTGGTGGGGCAGGCGGCCGCATTGGCGCAAACGCCATCGTAACCGTTGCCGGAATCGTCGCGGAAGCGTGTGGCGGCCAGGGGGTCGTCGAGGCCCAGGAGCAGATGATGCTGGTTCAAGATATCGCCCACCTGGCGCGGCGTGAAGGCGATCTCGGCGGAGGCGATGCCCGTGTGAATGGCCCCTTGTTCTGCGACTTCGCCGCCAATGACGATCGGGTCGTGGATGACGAAGGGCGCTACATTGATGCCCGCCGGGCTGTCCAGAGTATTGCTAGGAGCCGTCTGGTCAATGCGCAGCTGGTGTGGAGGGCTGGTAAAAACATTGCCTGCCCGGTCTACCACGCGGATGGTGTAAGAGTATTGCCCGCTGGGGTCCATGCGCGTGTTGTTCTCGGCGTCGAAGCCAGAGAGGACATAATACATTTCCCAGGCAGCGGTGGTCTGGTTGGCGTTGAGCGCCAGGTCGGCCTGCTGCCAGGCGGCGCCATTCTGGCTCATCAATACCTCTAAGGAGGCAATGCCGGAGCGGTCGTCGGTGGCGATGCCGTCAAGGGGCACGAGGAAGGCGCCATTTTCGCCGGCGGCGGCGCGGATAACGGGGTTGCTCGTATCATTCGGAGCAGCCGTTGGCGCCACGCTGTCTACCACAATGGACGTCGCAGCGGAGGGCTGGCCCACCCAATCGACCGCATCTTTGGCCCGCGCGCGCAGGCTGTGTACGCCGGCTGTGCCCGGAGCGGTCCAGGCGAAGGTCCACGTCTGCCTGCTGCTCGCGCTGGTCAGCGGCGGCAAGATAGAAGCTTCCTGCCAGGGGCCGTTGTTCACGCTGACCTCTACGCCGGTGATGTAGGAAGTGGGGTCGGTGGCCACGCCGCCCAGGATGATGGTCTGTCCCGGCTGCAGGTAATAGTCGCCGTAAATTTCGGCTACGGGCAAGTCGTTGTCGATGGTCAGCCGCAAGAGGTCGCTATTGCCCACCTGCCCAACGACTGCGCCGGGCGGGCAGCAGCCGTGGTGCAAAGTTGCGTCGGCGCTGTTGCTGAGGTTGGCCTGTTGCGTGGCCACGTCGGGGCGCACGCGCAGTTGCAGCACGCGAGAGGTCTCGTCTGCGGCCAGCATAAAGGGCTGACTGAAGCTGCTTTGCCCGTCGCCGCCGGCCAGGGTGATGGGGCCGGGCAGGCTGGAGACAAAATCGCCGGCGACGTAAAGCTGTTCGGCGTAGCCCAGGTCGCCCGGGCGCAGAGCGTTGCTGAGGGTGGCGGTGTAGGCAAACGTAGCACCGGGGCGCAGAATGAGGTCTTCGTCGCTCACTTCTAGCGAGAACATGAGCGGGTTCGGATTGAAGCCGTTGGGGTTCTGGCCCAGATTCTTTTCGGTCAGGTCGTCGAAGCCGTCGCCGTCGCTGTCGCGGCTGAGAGGGTCGGTGTAGATGCGGCTGACTTTGCCATCGCCGTAGCTGAACAGGTAGCCGTCTACTTCTTCTCGGTCGTTCAGTCCATCGCCGTCTGTGTCGGCGCGCAGCGGGTCTGTGCCACGCATCACTTCTTCGCCGTCGCTGAGTCCGTCGCCGTCGGTATCGGCGCGCAGGGGGTCCGTGCCCAGTTGCAGCTCGCGGCTGTCGGGGATGCCGTCGCCGTCTGTGTCGGCGCTCAGCTGGTCTGTGCCCAGGAAAACCTCCTGGTGATCGGGCAGCCCGTCGTGGTCGCTATCGCGCTGCGCAGGGAATTGGAGGCCGATCGTAATCATGCGGCAGTCTGAGCCGACACATTGCGGCGCACGCTGCGCGCCAGACCAGTCCATGCGCACGAACTCATCGAGAGTGGCGGGGAAAATGTCGAAGTCGACGATCTCGCCGAGGGGGATGTTGTTCGTGCCGCGCAGCGTTTTGTCTTCGCAGTGGATGCCGCCGGCGTAGCATTCGTAACCTTTCACCGAGTAGGCCATCTTGAGGTAGAGGGAGGCTTTGCGGTTCAGCCCCGCCGGCAGATGGATGGGCGGGCTGGTGACGGCGTTTTGGGCAAAGAGGCCGGCGCCGGCCGTCCAATAATCCTGACGCCATTCTTCCGTCATCTGGTTGAGGCCCACGCTGGGATAGGGAGCGTTCTCGTCGGTGGCCAGGCTGTAGCGAAAGGTGGAGGCGCGGGCTTTATCATAACGGCCATGCACCGTGGTCATGACCTCGATGGTGTAGCGCATGGGGTTGCCCACACGCATCCCGGCGTTGGGGTCTTGCAGGGCCATGCTGAGATCTTCGATTTTGATTAGGTCTGGGCGACCATCAGGCCCTTCGTGGTTGAAATTGACGTAAGATTTGACGCTGTAAAAGGCAGAAGCGACGGCGTTGGTCACCGACTCCACGATGCCAAAGCAGGCCCCGCCAATGCCCGATTTACATAACACGGTCAAAAACAAGTCGATGAAGGTGATCAGGGCAACGATAAGCGCGCCCGCGACGGTCATGCCCAGGGCAAACATGAGGATCGCCACCAACGTGGCGGCCACCGCGCCGGCGATGATCATATTGAAACCGATGCTGCCCGGCTCCAGGCCGCCGCTAAAAATCTGGTAGAGGGCGATGCCCCAGATGATGCCCAGGTCGAAGAGCAGGCCCGCACGCCGGAACCATTTCGTCTGCCCGATCAGCTCGGAATTGGCCGATAAGATGGTTACCGTTCGGTTAAGCGCGCCGGACATCTGGCCGCTGGTGCGCACGGCCTTGTATATCTGATATACCTCCTGAGCGGTGCGCAAAAACAGGACATAAAAGAGCGCTGTGCCCACCAAGACCTGCATGCCAATACCGAGGGCCTGGTTTACGGCAGTGTTGCCGGTGTCCGTCCCGGCGAGCTCCAATACCGCCGGTGTGGCCAGGCCAGGCAAGGGAATATCGACGACGCCGGAGAGGGAGAGGTTGATGACGGCCAACAGGGCCACGGTTGCCACACCGTAACCCAATGAGCCCCATTTAGGATGCACGCCGCCAGTCTTGATGGCCTGCTGCCGCGCCTCCATGATTAAACCGCCCTGTCCGATGGCATTGTGTTTCAGCGGCAATCCTTTGACGACGCCCAGGTACTCATACACCTCTTTAGCCCCCACGCGCAGGTAGAGATCGAGCTGCTTAACGACCAGATGTTTGACAACCAGCGCGTTGGCCGTCGGCGCAATCTTGAGCTGATCGACCTGCTGGCGATCAGTCTGGTACCTGGCAGGGTTTTGAATGAGCGCGCCCCCCGCTCTGACCAGGCTTGATGCGCCGTTGTAGAGCATGAGGTAGTAGAGCTGGTTGGCGGCAGTCTTACCTGCCGCGCTCTCGGGCGTATCTGTACCGTCAATGGCATTGCCATAGCGCCGGTCTAATTCGACCAAATAGTCGGTGGCCTCCAGGGCTACCCAGTTGGCGCCGTTGTAGCGGTAGGGGGCCCAGTTCATGCCCGCCGTGGTCTGCACCACCGTGGCGCGCATGTTGACCGTGAGCGTGCGGCCGGCCCAATCCATGCCTTTCACCGTCTCGCTGCCGTTGGCGACGGCCGTGCGGCTCTCCGGCGCGTCGTTCAGAGCGCGGAAGTTGTCTTCGTAAGCATAGAGCAGCGTCGGTGTTATGGGCTGCGTGATACTCCAACGCGAGGTGAACTCGTTGTTGAGAATGCCGGTCCCTACGACAGAACCGGCGCTGACAATGGCCAGATCGCGGTGGGGGTAAGACTGGTTGGCCACGCGCAAGATGCGCGGGATACCCCAGCGCTGCTCCTCGGTGAGGCTGCCGTTGCGGTTGCGATCGAAGCGGTCGGCGATGGTGGGCGCATTCTGGCCACGGCCGTTGACCGTGATGTCCGGCTTGCCGTCTCCCACGCAAGCGCCGGTGGCGCCGGTCGTGTCGCAGTCGCGGTTGCTCAGGAAGGAGGAATCCAGGCCAATGGAGGCGGGAATCAGGGCTGTGTCCAGGTGCAGGTTGTTGTCTACCACGGGGTCTTCATACAGAACGGCGTAGTCGGTGCCCCGGTTTTCGCGCACATTCATGCCGGTGAGGTAGAAATCTTCGTAATAAGTGGCGGCGACAATGAGGCGGTTGTGGCCGTCCACACCCTCCGCCTCGTAAGAGACGCAGCTTCCGCCCTCGGCAAGCTGGCATTCATCGGTCAACATCTGCACCACCCAGGCCAGCCGCACCTGGTGCGCCGCGCCCCAGGCGCCGCTGTGCCATGGTGTGTGGTACAGCATTTTGCCATAGAAACCAGCCCGCGCGCCGGTGCGGTTATCCGTCACCAACTGCAGCGGGACGTAGGCAAAACGCTTGCCGTTGGCGCTCTGGGTAACGAAAATGCCATACTTCTCCAAATCCTGCGCGCTGGGCAGAAGGGGGGAAGCGCCAGGCATCTGGATCTCCAGCATCGGCACCAGCTTTATGTCGCCGTTGTCGTCGGGCGACATCATGCAGTCGGGCCGGCCTTGCTGGATGCAGACGTCGAAGAACGATTTGATGCGCTGGCCGTTGGCGTCGCGGTAATTTTCGTCGCGCTGGATCTGACCGGCGCGGTCGCCGTCGGCCCAGTCCAACACGCTGAAGGCGTACCACAGATGATCGGGGTTGGCCGGCCGGAGCTGGAACTCGGCATAAATGGGCCGGTTGGCCTCGAGGTCGTTAACTATCAGTTGCAGCGGGCTATTCTGCGAGAAGGTGGCCTGGCTGCGCTGGAAGGGGGACAGGTCGAGCTGGTTAGGTACGCCGTCGCCGTCGATGTCCAGATCGAACATATCGGGCACGCCGTCGCCGTCGTTGTCGGGACAGTTGTTGGGGAACTGTTCGGGCGCGCAGCGGTAGCTGTCGCCAATGCCGTCTTTCATGGTACTGGCTTCAAAGGGGTCGCTATACCAGCGCTGGCCGTTGAAGAGAAAGCCGTTGACTTCCTGAAAGTCGGTCAGGCCGTCGCCGTCAGTGTCGGGGTTATTGGGGTTGGTTCCCAACAGCCGCTCTTCGCAATCGGTCAGGCCGTCGCCGTCGCTGTCGGTGGGGTCCGAGCATTGCTCGGCGGCTGCAGCGGGCGTTGACGCCTCGGCAAAGCCCGTCTGCACGGCGCTCCAATTGACGGCCGTCAACTGTTCCTGAACGCTTTCTTGCACGCGGTAGCTCTCTTGCTCCTGCTCTTGCGTCGCGGCCATTTGCTGCATTTCGGCGGCGAAGGCGGCCACGGTTTGCCCATGCAGCAAGGGGCCGGCGACCATGGCGATGATCATGAAGCTGACGACGGCGGTATAGACAGTGCGCAGGCGCGAATAGCGCACCAACACGGCGCACAGCATGAGTATGGCAGCGGCGACCAGAGTGGCGCTGATCAGATCGGACAAATGGCCGCTGGAAGTGGCTACGCTGAAAGCGGTCAAGGCGCCAGACCATGCCTGGCGCCAACCGTTGAGGCCCTCCGACCAGAGGTTGCTGCCTGCGTCCGCCTGCAGTTGCGGATAGCTGAAATCGACCGTGATACGCGCCTCGGTGCGATAGTCCTGATCGGCCATGGCCGGGAAATCGGCCATGATAATCTGGCGCAAAGGCAAGCCGTCGGCGCGCACCCACAGCTCGCCGGCGCCGCTCATCTGGCGGTACTGGTCAGATAGCTCCAGGGTGACGCCGGGGGGCAATTTGCCCTGGCGCGCCAGTTGCGCCTGCAGTTGGTCACGGGTGTAGGCGGCGAAGCTGGGGCCGTCGAGGTCGAAGGTGTAGCGGGTGAAGCCGGCGCCGGCCCGCGACTCGTACCCTTCGTCGCTGATGTTTTTCGCGGCGGCCAGGAAAGCCAGAAAATCGGCGTCCGGCGCGAAAGCTGCGCTGAAGTTGGGAACCTCTTGCCAGGTGAGATCGGCGTTTTGCACATACGCCTTATTCCCCGTGACGCGCATCTGGGCGGCGCTAGTGCGGTCGGCAGCGGTTCCGCCGCCAGACCAGAGGGTCAGTTCTAAGGTCTGGTTGGAGAAGTCGCTGTTGCCTTCGAGGTGGAAGGCGTACTCTTTGCTGCTGCGACCAATATTGGCCTGGGTAGGCAGCGGGATGGTCGTCTGGATGATGTTAGCGCTGAACTGGTAGCCGGAGGCGGCGACGGCGCGCTGCCAGCTAGCGGTAACCGCCTGGCGCGCTTCGGCGTCGGGGGCGCTGCGCAGAAAGAGGAAGAGGAGAAAAAGGAGGATGGCCGCAGCCAGAAGAAGCGGCCCGCGGGCTACGAGGAATGGCAGCCTTGGGGAACGGCGTCGAGATGTCTTAAATGGTCGCAACATTGTTTTCTCCGAGTGAGGCAGTCTACGTCTTCTCCGCCCGGCTCCATGGCACCCCAATTTGCGCCGGATGAGTGTGGGTAATCGACGCATTCTGCGGGTAGCTGGCCAGTGACAGCCCCTTCCACGGCCGTCGATCCGGCCATGCTATCATGTAAAAAGAAAAGATTTCGCAAAGAGTATAACGATGATACGTTGGTATCGTCTCCGAAGCGTCTCCAAAAGCAGATGCGGTCCGCCCAGTTTCATCCATTCTAACTGAAAGGTAATTGGTTTTGGCCGAGCTTTGCAAGCAACGTGTTCAGTACGAACACGATTTCCATCCCCAGGTTACCTCGATCGCAGTTCACCAGTGCGACAACAACTACATCTCTCTGCGCGGAGTCCGAGAAATAAAAGGCGGCGGTGGCGTAGCCCGGTCCACCGCCGCCATGCCCAGCAACCAGGCCACGCGCCGGCTGAGCATCCAGCATGAAGCCCAGCCCATAGGCGGGCTGCCCCATGTGAGGATGGGTGGCGGGAACAATCACCGGCTCCACCATCTGCTCTACCATTTGCGCGCTCAGGAGCTGGCCGCCAAATAACGCCTGCACGAAGCGCGCCAGCTCACCGGCTGTGGCCACGACGACCCCATGCGACACCCAGCCCGGGTGATAGTGCTCGCGCATATCAGCAAGCGCGCCGTCTTCCCTAAAAAATGACGTGTATCCGGGCGTGAGCCTCTTTGCATCTTGCAACGAACGCGCCAGGTACATGCCATCTAACCCCAGAGGCGCAAAGATCTACGCACAGATGAGTGTGGTCGCGCGCTGGAACTGTTGTAGCGTCAGCAGGCGCAGGGTGTAGGGCATGAGCACCGTAACGCCTGCATGCGCGCCATAGCCACCTAGCGCCCCCTGCAAGCGTCGAATGGCCATGGCAAAGGCGGCCACACCCAGGTAGGCTTCGGTCTTGCCGCCGCCCGTTGGGAACCACAGCAAGTCGGCAATGGCGTCGTTTGCGCCACTGCGCTCTTCATGCGTCGGATCGACTAGGCCGGGAAGATTGAGAAGGATAAAGGCAAGCTGGAAGGGGTACCAGGAACGGTTGCCGGGTACGTCGATCTTCTCCATTTGCGGGTTCTGCCCCTGGCGCACCTGCCTGGCGAAGATAGTATGCACGCGCTGCAGGTGCATGGCGCGGTTGGCAAAGCGGAAAGCCATCGCCGCTTTCTCATGTTCATCCAGCAGTTGCAGCCCGGCTTCAATGCGCCGCAACGCCTCGCGCGCATTGGCCATCGCCTGTTGTGCGCTTTCAACGAAAGGCTGCAGGTCAGGCGGCGGAACTTCTGCACCCTTATCCTGCTTTTCAATCCACTCCTGAAAAGCGCGGACAAGTGGCATAAGAGTAGCGGCGAAATCCCCCTGCTCCGTTTCGGACAACGCCTTCATATCGAAGACGGCCTCGCCCAGCAATGGGATCTGCTTCGCGCCGGGCGGTTCCATGCGTTCTACTTCATAAGAGGGCAGCATCGACGTGCACACGCGCCACGCACGGTCCCGGCGACCTTCAGCCAGCTCGGCGTGGACGGCCACGCCATGACCTACGGCAAATTCAACTTCCTCGCGATACAGCATCTGCATGGCGCGGTCTTCAGGTTCGGCATTGTTGAGTTCGGCTGGCAGTTGCCGCCTGATGAAGACAGGCCCTTCGTCCGTGGTAGAGACAACCAGCTCCGGCTGGAAGACCCAGGCCTCATCTTTATTTATTTCTGGTTCTGACTGTGCATTGACCAGGAAGAGGGTGACCACCCATGTGTGGTCCCGTCGCCGGTGCGCCACGAGGCGCTGTTTGACAATGCTCGAAAGGGAAACCGTAGAGCCGG